>CAUPEV010000179.1:0-10246 GCA_963510335.1 uncultured Roseateles sp. | reverse complement strand
TGCCGGGCGACTCGGAAGCGGCCACTGCGCTGGCGCAGAGCTTGGTGGCCGAGCTGAGTCGCGGCGTACATGTGATCGGGCCGGGCTCCACCACCTGGGCTTTGAAGCAGGCATTGAAGCTGGCAGGCAGCTTGATCGGCGTGGACCTTGTGATTGACGGGAAGTTGTGGCTGCGTGATGCCACGGAGCAAGAGTTGCATGACTTCTTGCTTGCGACGCCGCGTCGGGCCGGCCTGTGGTTGACGGCGATTGGTGGCCAGGGCCATGTGATTGGGCGCGGCAATGCGCCACTGAGCGCGCGGGTCTTGCGTGCAATCGGGCCGGCCGCCATGACGGTCTTGATCACGCCGGCCAAGTTGCAAGCATTGGCGAGTCAATGCGCCGGCTTGTTGCGCATGGACAGTGCCTGCGCCGAAGTGGACGCGCTGTTCAGCGGCCCGGTGCGCGTGCTGAGCGGCCCGCGTGACCGGGCGATTCTGAAATTGGTGGCAGAGTAGCGAGCCGCTCTTGAACAGGGCAGATCAAACAACGAGGCAAGCGAGGGAACGAGAGATGACGACGATGCAAACAACAACTCAAGCGGGCCGCGCGGGCGGAGGTGAACTACGCGGCAAGGTGGCCTTGATCACCGGCGCCGGCTCCGGCATTGGCCGCGCCACCGCGCTGCGGTTCGCCGCGGAAGGCGCCCGCGTGGTGGTCTGCGATTTGAACGCTGCAGGAGCCGCCGAGACCGTGCGCGAGATCGAGGCAGCCGGCGGCCAAGCCTTGCTGGTGCAGGCGAATGTGGCGCTGGCCGCCGATTGCCAGCGCAGCGTGCAAGAGACGCTGGCCGCTTATGGCCGTCTCGATGTGCTGTTCAATAACGCCGGCATTACGCGGCGCGCCAATGTGGTGGACACCAGCGAGGCCGATTGGGATGCGGTGATGGCCGTCAACGTCAAGTCGATTTTCCTGATGAGCAAGTACGCGGTGCCGGTGATGGCGGAACAGGGCGGCGGCAGCATCATCAATTCGGGCTCCGGCTGGGGCTTGGTCGGCGGCAAGGACGCCGTTTCTTATTGCGCCTCCAAGGGCGCGGTGGTGAATATGACGCGGGCGATGGCGGTCGACCATGGGCCGCAGCAGATCCGCGTTAACAGCGTTTGCCCTGGCGACACCGACACCGCGATGCTGCGCAACGAGGCGCAGCAACTCGGCCTGGCCGACATGGCCCTGGTCGAAGCCGGCAATGCACGGCCGCTGATGCGGGTCGGGCAGGCGCGCGAGATAGCGCAAGTGGTGCTGTTTCTGGCCAGTGATCGCTCGTCGTTTGTCACCGGCTCCGCCTATGTGGTGGACGGCGGCGGGCTGGCGGGCTCGGCTTGATGGGGAGTTTGATGCGCCTTGCCAATGGCGTCGCAGGCTGCGGCGTTTGGCCTCAGCTGCTTTGTGTGAGCTCGCCTTGGCGTGACCTCAGGCACAGCGGGTTTTCACTGTTGTTCTGATTTGCATGCTAGAAATATATTTGGCTTATTCATAGATCATAACGTTTCAATTTATACATCATGCTCAATTGGGGAATCATCGGCGCCGGGAACATCTCGGGCGCTTTCGCACAGGGTTTGACGCAGACCGACAGTGGCGCGCTGGTGGCGGTGGCCAGCCGTGACGCCGCCAAAGCCCAGGCCTTTGCCGATAAACATGGCTCGCTGGCCTGTCCGGCCCAGGCGCATCGCAGCTACGAGGCCTTGTTGGCCGATCCTGCCGTGCAGGCGGTCTATATCGGCCTGCCGCATACCGAGCATCTGCACTGGACCGTGCGGGCGCTGCGTGCCGGCAAGCATGTGCTGTGCGAGAAGCCGCTGGGTCTGAATCATGCCGAGGCGATGATCGCCTTCGAAGAGGCCGAGCGGGCCGGCCGCGTGCTGATGGAAGCCTTTATGTACCGTTGCCTGCCGCAAACAGCCAAGCTGGTGGAGCTGCTGCGCGCCGGCACCATCGGCGAAGTGCGCCACATCCAGGCCTCGTTTTGCTACAGCTCGACGCCGCGTGTCGGCTCGCGCACCTGGGAGGCCTCGCTGGCCGGCGGCGCGATTTTGGACGTCGGCTGCTATCCCGTCTCGATGGCGCGCCTGATCGCCGGCGTGGCGCAGGGCCAGCCCTTTGCCGAGCCGATCAAGCTGACGGCGATGGGCAAGCTGCATGAGGGAGCCAGCGGTCCGGTTGACGAATGGGCCACAGCCACCTTGCTGTTCCCCGGCGACATCGTCGCGCAGCTGAGCACGGCGGTGCGCTTCGAGCAGGAAGAGTCGCTGCGCATCGGCGGCACGCAAGGCGCGCTGGTCGTGCCCAAGCCCTGGTACGGTGCCGGCGCAGAAGCGGGCGAAAGCCGCATCGAGCTCTATGTGGATGAAGCGCTGGCGCAAAGCTGGACCATCCCCACCGACCGTGGTCTCTACGCCTATGAGGCGGATGCTTTTGCGCAGGCCGTGAAGACGGCGTCCGTTCCCCATCCGGCCATGAACTTTGCGGATTCACTTGGCAATCTGGCCGTGATGGACCGCTGGCGTCAGGCCATCGGCCTGTCCTATCCCAAGGAAGCGGAAGCCGCCATGCAGGGCCGCCAAACCCTGGCCGGCCTGCCGCTCGCCCGCCGCGCCAGTGATCTGATGAGTTATGGCCAGGTGCCGGGACTGGAGGGCAAGCCGGTGTCGCGCCTGATCATGGGCGTTGACAACCAGGAAAATCTCAGCCATGCGGCGGCCCTGTTCGATGACTACATCGAGCGCGGCGGCAATGCCTTTGACACCGCCTGGGTCTATGACTTCGAGGGTGGCCACAGTGAGGCGGTGTTGGGTCAGTGGTTGCGCGCCCGCGGCATCCGCGACGAGATCGTCTTGATCGCCAAGGGTGCCCACACCCCTAACTGCACACCCGAAGGCATGCGCAGTGAGCTGGCCGAGAGTCTGGAACGCCTGCAAACCGATCATGCCGACCTCTACATCCTGCACCGCGACAATCCCGAGGTGCCGGTGGGCGAGTTTGTCGAGGCGCTCAACGAGCAGCGCCGCTTGGGACGCTTCAAAGCTTTTGGTGGCTCTAACTGGTCATTGGAGCGGGTGGCGCAGGCCAATGCCTACGCGGCGGCCAAGGGTCTGCAAGGTTTCTCCTTGGTCAATAACCAGCTCAGCCTCGCGCGCATGCAGGCACCGATCTGGCGCGGTTGCGTTTCGGCCGGCGACCCAGCCTCGCGCCAGCAGCTGGCCGAGCAGGGCTTGGCCTTGTTCGCCTGGTCCTCGCAGGCGCGTGGCTTCTTCACCGACCGCGCCGGCCCAGAGCGCCGTGAGGACGAGGAGCTGGTGCGTTGCTGGTACAGCGCCGCCAACTTCGAGCGCCGCGCCCGTGCTCAGCAGTTGGCCGCTGAAAAAGGTGTGCAGGCGATCAATATCGCGCTGGCCTGGGTGCTGGCGCAGGCCTTCCCGGCCTTCAGCCTGATCGGCCCTCGCAGCATTGCCGAGACCGCCAGTTCGATGCGAGCCTTGAGCGTGCAACTGTCGGTCGAAGAAATGGCCTGGTTAGACCTGGCCGAACAGGGGGCACCGGCATGACCCGAGCTACTTCGGTCGGCATCATCGGCGCCGGCGACATCTTCCCGGCCTATGCCAAGGGCCTGGCCCAATTCGGCAATCTGCGTCTGGTCGGCGTGGCCGACGCCAAGCCTGAGGCCGCTGCTGCACGCGCCGCTGATTTCGATCTACCGGCGATGAGCATGGATCGCTTGCTCGGGAGCGAGGTCGAGATCATCATCAACCTGACTCCGCCGCTGGCACACCGGGCGGTCGGCGAGGCGGTGTTGAAGGCCGGCAAGCATCTCTATACCGAGAAGCCCTTGGCCGGCAGTTTTGCCGATGGTGCCGCCTTGATGGCGCTGGCCGATTCGCTCGGCCAGCGCATCGGCTGCGCGCCCGATACCTTTCTGGGCGGCGCGGGCCAGTCGGCGCGCACGCTGGTTGACGCAGACCGCATTGGTCGCATCGTCGCCGGCCAAGCCACGATGATGGAACGCGGCCCCGACGATTGGCATCCCAACCCCGAGTTCTTCTATCGACCAGGTGCCGGACCGCTGATGGACATGGGCGTCTACTACCTGACGCAACTGGTGCAATTGCTGGGCCCGATCACGCGCGTCAGCGGCATGGCTCACACGAGTTGGCCGGTGCGGCAGATTCCGCGTGGCCCGCGCCAGGGCGAGCCAATCAAGGTCGAAACGCCGACCCATCTGGTCGCCGGCCTGACCTTTGAGCAGGGCGCTTTCATCACGCTGAGCACCAGCTTTGATGTCTGGAAGCACAAGAGCAGCCATATCGAGCTGTTCGGTGAGCGAGGCAGCTTGGTGCTGCCCGACCCGAACCAGTTCGGCGGCGAGCTCGAGCTGTGTGTGGCTGATGGTGACTGGGTGGCCCAAGCGCCGCTGGCCTTCACCGGCCGGCACCGGGGCCTGGGCGTGGCCGATATGGCCGATGCCTTGCGCAGCGACCGCCCGCACCGCGCAAGCGGCGAGATGGCGCTGCATGTGCTTGAGGCGATGGATGCGATTCTGCGGTCGGCCGAGCAGCAGACCCCACTGGCGCTGCAGACCCGCTGCGCAAGACCCGACCCCGTCCCGGCCGGTTTTGCCGCCAGCCTTCAGACGCAGGAGCAATGCGCATGACTTCGAAGCAAGACGGGCTGCGTATCGCCCTGCAGCTCTACACCGTGCGCGCCGTCGGCGATCTGGCGGCCCGCCTGGAACTGGCGAAGCTGGCCGGCTATGCCTGGGTCGAGACCGAGGCCTTGCATGGCTTGAGCCGCAGCGACTTTGTTGCCGTGCTGCAGGCCTCGGGCCTGAGGCTGGCTTCAATGCATGTTGAGATGAGCGATCTGGCCGAGTGCCTGGACGAGATCGTTGCGGCGCTCAAGGCTTGCGCCTGCACGCAGCTGGTGATGCCCTGGTTGGATGAGTCCGAGCGGCCGCAGGACAGCGCCGGCTGGCTGGCCTTGGCCGCCAGCTTGCAAGCCCATGCGCAGGCATTGCAGGGCCAAGGCATCACGCTGGCCTATCACAACCATGCCTTCGAGTTCGAGCGGCTTGGGCAAGACGGCCGCACGGTCTTGGAGACCTTGCTGGAGGCCGCGCCGGGCTTGCGCTGGCAGGCCGATGTGGCCTGGGTGGCGCGGGCGGGTGAGGCGCCGATGGCATGGCTGGAGCGCTACGCCATGCGCCTGCAGTCGGTGCATGTGAAGGATCTGGCCAAGACTGGAGCCGAGTTGGCCGAGATCGAACAAGGCTGGGCCACGCTGGGCGAGGGGCGTCTGGATTGGCCGGCCTGGTTGCCTTGGCTGAGTCAACGCATGAACACCTTCATCGTCGAGCATGACCAACCCAGCCAGCCTGCCCGCACGGCGGCATTGGGCATGAGCTTTCTGATTGGCCATTTGGCTTGAAGACATTGGGGAACACCTGACACCATGGCAGAACTATCGCTGCGCGGCCTGCGCAAAAGTTACGGCTCGGTCGATGTCTTGAAAGGCATTGACCTGGAGATTGCCGACCGCGAGTTTGTCTGTTTTCTGGGCCCTTCGGGCTGCGGCAAGTCGACCTTGCTGCGCTGCATTGCCGGGCTGGAGCCGGTGCAGAGCGGCGAGTTGATGATTGGCGGCGAGCGCATGAACGAGGTGCCACCGGCCGAGCGCGACCTCGCCATGGTGTTCCAGAACTACGCGCTCTACCCGCATATGACGGTACGCAAGAACCTGTCGTTTGGCCTGTCGCTGCGGCGCTTCGCCAAGGCCGAGATCGACACGCGCATTGCCGAGGCGGCACGCATGCTGCAGCTTGAAGCGCTGCTGGAGCGAAAGCCCAAAGCCTTGTCGGGCGGCCAGCGGCAACGCGTGGCGATAGGGCGCGCCATTGTGCGCAACCCGCGTGTCTTTTTGTTCGACGAGCCCTTGTCGAATCTGGACGCAGCGCTGCGCGAGAACACCCGCATGGAGCTGGCGCGTCTGCACCAGGCCTTGCAGGCCACGATGATTTACGTCACGCATGATCAGGTCGAGGCGATGACGCTGGCCGACAAGGTGGTGGTCTTAAATCAGGGCCGTATTGCGCAGGTCGGCCGTCCTTTGGAGCTGTACCACCGGCCGGCCGATCTGTTTGTCGCCGGCTTCATCGGCACACCGCGGATGAACTTTTTGCCGGTCGAGTTGCAGGCCGTGGTGGACGGCCTGCTGCAGCTGCGCTTGCCTGCTTGCGCGACGATCGCGAGCCTGGCCGAAGGCGACCTGGCGCCGCTCGGTGCTGCGCTGACCTTGGGGGTGCGGCCCGAACATATTCGCCTGCTGGCCGGCGCTGACCGGGCCGCCCATTTGCAAGGCAAGGTGCTGGCGGTGGAGCGCCTGGGCGCGCAAAGCATGGTGCATGTGAACGCCGGCCTGGATCAAAACCTGACGGTCTGCGTCGACGGTGCGCAACTGGTGCAGCGCGGTGATGCCGTGGGCTTGCAGTTCGAGCTGGAGCATATGCATGTTTTCGCGGCGGATGGTCGCGCGCTGCCGAGGCGCTTGAGCGCAGCGGTGCAAGAGGCGCTGGCGCAATGAAGCTGTTGAACAGCCTTCAAGCCATGCTGCTGTGCCTGTTCGGTGCCTGCACTGCTGCCGGCGCAGCCGAGCCGCAACTGCTGCGTTTTGCGACCTGGGACGGCAGCGAAAGCCTCTTGATCCAGCAGCGCATTGCCGCCGCCTTCGAGGCCAGGCATCCGGGCGTGAAAGTGCAGGTGGAGGCCTATGGCGGCGGCTACAACCAGAAGCTCTCGGCCGCATTCGGGGCCAAGAATCCGCCCGATGTGATGTATATGTGGAACTTCCCGCAATACCACCGGGTGCTGGAACCGTTGGATGACTATCTGGCCCGCGATGCCCGCATAGACCGCAGCGACTTTGTGCCCGGCCTATTCCGTTTCGCGACGGTCAGCGATGCTGACGGCAAGACCCAGCGCCTCTCGACGCGAATTTACGGCGTGCCGGCTGGCTTCACGGCCCAAGTGATCTATTACAACAAAGACATGTTCGACCACGCCGGCTTGGCCTATCCGCATGAGGGTTGGAGCTGGGACGATCTGCGCCGCATGGCGATCCAGTTGCGCAAACCTGCGGCCAAGGCCTTCGGTTTCGGCCTCGATGTGAACCCCGACCCCTATGATTTTCAGAGTTATCTCTGGAGCGCCGGTGGGCGCATGTTGGGCCCGGACGGCGTGAGCGTGCAGGGCCATCTGAACGGTGCGCCGTCCAAGGCCATGTTCGAGATGTTGCTGGCGCTGCTGCGGCAGGATGTTGCGGCCACCTTGGGGCTTGGCGATGGCCGCAACCAGCGCCAGATGTTCACTTCCGACAAGGTCGCGATGCTGCTGGACGGCGCGGCCTTCCGGGTCGAGTTGGCACAGGACGGCAAGCGCTACGGCGTGGTCGGGCTGCCGAGCTTTCAGGGCCGGCCGGCGCAAAGCGTGGTCAGTGTGTCGGCGCTGGCGATGGCGCGTGAGTCCAAGCAAAAGGCGCTGGCCTGGGACTTCATCCAATTCTTCAGCAGCGCCGAAGCGGTGCGTCTGCGCAGCAATGATTTGCCGGTGCTGCTGAGCGTGGCGGCGCAGCAGGGCTTGCGAGACGACCCCTTGGTGAGGCCTTTTTACGCGATGGTGGACAGTATGAAGGAGCCCCCCGCGCACCTGCTGAACCCGCGCTGGATGCGCGCGCAAGATGTTGTGCGCGACGCCATCCAGGAGGTCTTTCTGAGCAAGCAGGGCGACCCTGGCGCCATCCTCGACCGTGCCGCCATCAAGGCCGAGCGCAAGCTGCGCTGAGGGACAGGACCATGCACAAGTCCCAATTGATGGATGCTCAAAGTGAAATGATGATGCCGCTCGACACGCCGGCGGCGGGCAAAACCAAAGCGGTGGGCACGCTGCGCGCCCGCTCCTGGTCGGCCTGGCTGCCCTATCTGTTTATCGCCCCCTGGGTGATCGGCTTTCTCGCCTTCACCGTCGGCCCTTTGCTGTATTCGCTCTATATGAGCTTTTTCGATTGGCCGCTGATGGGCGGCGAGCGCTTTGTCGGCCTGCAGAACTACCAGCGCGTGCTGTTCCAAGATGACGATTTCTGGGAGGCGCTGGGCGTGACGGCGCGCTTCGCGCTGCTCTATGTGCCGACCCATCTGGCCGCATCCCTGGGCCTGGCGCTGCTCTTGAATCGGCGCTGCCTGGGCGAGGGGCTGTTCCGCACGATCTTCTATTTGCCCTCGATGCTGTCGGGTGTGGCGCTGGTCAGCATCTGGTCCTGGATCTATAGCCGCGAATACGGGCTCTTGAACTACGCGCTGTCGCTGCTGGGCCTGCCGGCGGTTGATTGGCTGGGCAGCCCGGACTGGGCCATGAGCGCGGTGGTGATTGCCAGTCTGTGGAGTCTGGGCGGCACGATGCTGGTTTTTCTGGCCGGGCTGAAGGGCATCTCGGTCGAGCTCTATGAAGCGGCCGAGATGAGCGGCGTCTCCAAACTCAAACAGTTCAGCCACATCACGCTGCCGCTGCTCTCGCCGGTGATTCTGTTCAATCTGGTCACCACCTTGATCGCCGCGTTTCAACAGTTGACCATGGCCCTGCTCTTGACCGGCGGCGGCCCGATGAAATCGACCACTATGTTGGCCATGTATATCTACGACACCGCGTTCAAATACTTCGACATGGGCTATGCGGCGGCGATGTCCTGGTTGATGTTTGCGCTGATTCTGTTGCTGTCCGCCTCGGTGATGCGTTTCTCCAGCTTGTGGGTGTTTTACGAGAACGAAGTGAAGTCCGATGCCGCGCCGGGCGGCCTGGGGGACAAGCCATGATCAGCCTCGCCGCGCGCAGCCGCCGACTGGCTTTTTACAGCCTGATGTTGCTGCTGGTCTTTGCCTTTGCAGCGCCGCTTTACTGGACCTTGCTGACCGCGCTGAAGGCCAAGAGCGAGCTCTATGCCTGGCCGCCGATTTGGTGGCCGGCGGCACCGCGCTGGAGTAATTTTGCCGAGGCTTGGGCAGCCCAGCCTTTTGCGCTCTTCCTGCGCAACTCGCTCTGGGTGGCCTTGTTGTCCACCGTCGGGCAAATTTTTTCTTCCAGCCTGGTCGCCTACGGCTTTGCGCGCTTTGACTTCAAGGGCCGCAATGCCTTGTTCATGATCGTGCTCGGCTCAATGATGATCCCCTGGGACGTGACCATGATCCCGCTCTATATGGAGTTCAACGCGTTGGGCTGGATCAACACACTCAAGCCGCTGATCGTGCCGTCCTTCTTTGCCGCACCGTTCTTCATCTTCTTGTTGCGCCAATTCATCATGAGCATCCCGCGCGAGTTGGATGAGGCGGCGCGCATGGACGGCGCCAATGCCTGGCAAATTTACTGGCGCATCCACCTGCCGCTGATGGCACCGGCCTTGGTGCTGGTCGGCACTTTCCAGTTCCTCGGCAGCTGGAACGACTATCTCGGCCCGCTGATTTTTTTGAATGATCAGAGCCTCTACACGCTGGCCTTGGGCCTGGCCCAGTTCAAGGGCCTGCATTCGAACAATGTGACGGCGATCGCCGCGATGACGGTGCTTTTGTGCCTGCCGCCGCTGCTGCTGTTCTTCCTGGCCCAGCGCCACATCATGGACGGCGCTACCAGCGCAGCGGTCAAAGGTTGAGTCGCGTGAACCCTCTATTGTTCGACCCCTACAAAGTTCCGTTCTCGCGCCGCGAGAGTTGGCTGTGCGTTTCCTGGCTGGCCGAGGATCAGTCCTTCTGGCTGCGCAATCTGCGCGGCGGCGATGAGCACACCGATCTGGGACGGCTCTTTCGCCTGACGCCGATCGACGCGGCGGGCTTGCCACTGCAGGGCGAGTGGACGCTGCGGCCCGAAGCCCTGAGCTTTCGCTGCGAGCAGGGCTGCCTCGATCTCGCCTTCGCCGACGCCGACACGCTCGCCTTGACGGCCCAAGGCATCGGCCTGCGCCTGTCCCTGCAAAGCAAGCGTTATGACTATGCGCAGCGCCTGGCCGCTGCCGTGCATATCAGCTGCGCCACGCAAGACCTGTCGGCGCGCCTGATGCTGGGTGAGGGTGACTTGCAACTGGACGCGCCCTGGCAGGGCCAGCGTGCCGAGCGCATAGCCTGCGGGCTGCAGCCTGATGCGCAGGGCCGTCTGACGGCGGCGCTGCATCTGTA
>CAUPEV010000178.1:0-10324 GCA_963510335.1 uncultured Roseateles sp. | reverse complement strand
TGCTCAAACCTTCCAGGCTCTTGCGGGCGGCTTCGCCCAGGTATTTCACCAGCCGCCGCGCGGTCTGGGCCAGTGGCGCGCTGGCGGTGGTGAGCAGATACAGCTGCACCGGCACGGCGGGGCTGAGCGGTCTGAGGCAGACGCGGCTGCGGTCGGCCGACGCCGCGGTAAACGGGTCTACCAAGGTCATGCCAACGCCGGCTTCCACCAAGGCCCGCGCCAATTGATATGTCTGCACGGTGATGCGGCTTTGCAAGGGAGTATCCAGCGCCTCAGCATTGCTATGCACCAGGGCGGCGAGCGGATCATCGCCGGCCAGCCCGACCAAGGGCGTGCGAATCTGCTCAAGCGACAGCGGCCCGCTTTCGGCCGCTTCGGGGCTGCCCAAGGGACATAGCGCCGTCATCAAGCCGCTGGCCAGCACCTCGGCCTTGATGCCGGGGTGGTGCGGGTCCTGCAGCGACAAGGCCAGGTCGGCCTCGCCCAAGAGCAGGGCGGAGACGATCTCGCGCGTGTGGTTGGTGGCTAACGAGCAATGGCTTTGCGGGAAGGCCTTGCACCACTGCGTCATGGCCATCGGAATCACCGCCGCGCCCAAGGTCGGCGTAGCCACCAGCCGCACCAGCTCCGACTCCCCGCTGCGCAAATTGGCCGCCAGGCGCCGGATGCCGACCAGGTCGCGGTTGAGCTTGTCCACCTCGATGAACAGCCGGTGTGCTTCCGGCGTTGGGTAGAGCTTGCCGCGCACGCGGTCAAACAAATTCATGCGCAGCTGCAACTCGCAATGCTGCAAGACCTTGGTCACCGCCGGCTGCGAAATGTGCAGCAACTGCGCGGCGCCGCTGATGGTGCCGGCCTGCATGATGGCGTGGAAGACCTCGATATGGCGCAATCTCATGTCAGCCCCTTGTTCGCCGGGTCGGAGGTCCCGCCTACGTTACTTTCTGTACACATGCTCGAAGTCAACGCTGCCATTGGGCGCCATCACGAAGCCCTGCACATCCTTGCGCATCGGGATGTAGACGGTCGAGTGCGCCATCGTGATCCAGGGCCGCTCGCGTTTGAATATCTCTTGTGCTTGCTCGTACAGGGCGACGCGCTTTTGTGGGTCGGTGCTTGCGCGGGCCGCGTCGATCAGGTGCTCGAACTCGGGGTTACAGAATTTGATGCCGGTCTTGTTGGCCGCGCAGCTCAAATTGGGCGTTAAGAATTCATCCGCGTCTCCGGTTTCGCCGGCCCAGCCGCTCATATAGACGCTGTGTTCGCCGTTGTTGGCGCGCTTCAGGTACTCGCCCCACTCAAAGGTCTTGATATGGGCCTTGACGCCGATCTTGGCCCAGTCTTGTTGGATCAGCTGCGCCATCAGCTGCCCATTCGGGTTGGTGGGTCTGGCCACCGGCAGCGCCCAGAGGTCCAGCTCCAGGCTGTCGGCAAAACCGGCCTTGGCCAGCAAGGCCTTGGCGCGGGCGGGGTTGTATTCGTTCTTCAAGGCCTTGTTGAAGCCGGCAATCGCGGGCGGAAAAGCGCTGACCGCCTGCAAGGCATCACCGCGCGGGAACAGCGCTTTGAAGATCGAATCTCGGTCAATGGCGATATCCAACGCCTCGCGCACCTCGCGCCTGTCGGTCGGTGCCTTGCGTAAATTGAAAGCCAGGTAGGAGATGTTCAGCGCCTGCGTTTTCATCACCGTGATGTCCTTGCGGCCGTCCATCGCGCTCAGGTCAAGGTCGCGCACCGCCGCGGTGATGTGGCATTCACCGGCCAGCAGTTTTTGCACCCGCACATTGGGTTCGCGGCTGATGCTGAAGATCAGCTTGTCGGTCTGCTGCCGGGGGCCCCAGGTGTCCGGGTTGGCTTGCATGCGCAGGACATGGTCCTTGGCATAGGACTTGAAGCGGTAGGGGCCGGTCCCTATCGGTTGGGTGTTGATCTGGCTGGCCCGGCCCTGGCTGAGCAGTTGGGCAGCATATTCGGCCGAGTGAATGCCGGCCCAGGCCATCGCGAAGTTGGCAGCAAAAGTGACATTGGGCGCCTTCAAGCGAAAGCGCACCGTGTGATCGTCGATGCGGTCTATGCCCTCCAGCAGCTTGGCCAGACCGAGGTTTTGCGGGTAGACAAAGGTGGCAGGGAAGGCTTTGTTGAAGGGGTGTTGCAGGGCTATGAAACGCTCAAAAGTGAACATCACATCATCGGCATTGAATTCGCGTGTGGGCGTGAAGTAGGGCGTTTGGTGGAACTTCACACCTTGCCTGAGGGTGAAGGTGAAGCTCTTGGCGTCGGGCGAGATGGTCCAGGCGCTGGCCAGCTGCGGCTGCAACTCGGTGCCGCCGCGCTTGAAGCCCAGCAGGCCTTGGAACATCTGGGCGGTGGCCGTGTTGGTGCTGGCGCTGTCCCACATGCCAGGGTCAAAACCCTCGGGGCTGGCGTCGGCGCAATAAACCAGTGCTTTGGCCGGCGGCTTGGCAAGCGGCAAGGCCCAGGCCGGCAGGCTGACAAGCAAGGCCACCGTGAAGCCAAGCAGGACTCGCAAGACGGTGAAGCGCTGAGGTTTCATGGGCTACAAGAAGAACAGGAGGCAAAAGCCAAGCAGGCAAAGAATGGAGCAAGCCAGGCCATTGTTGAAAGCGCGAGGCCATCACCACAAGTGAATAGAAGGCCGTTGTCTATAAGTTTTGATTATGGGGCAGGGGGCTCAGACGCTGCCGACGACGTGGCAGGCTATTTGCCGGCCGTCAAGCGCGCGCAGCAGTGGCGCCTCTTGCCGGCACCGCGCTTGTGCCAAGGGGCAGCGCTGGTGGAAGGCGCAGCCGGGCGGCGGCTTGAGTGGGCTGGGCAGCTCGCCCTGGAGCTGAATTCGCATGCGTCGGTCGGCCGCGCGCAGGGCCGGCGTGGCGCTCATCAGCGCTTGCGTGTAGGGGTGCAAGGGCCGCGCGAACAGGGTCTTTTTGGGGCCGACCTCGACCGCGCGGCCGAGGTACATCACCAACACGTCGTCGGCCACAAGCTCGACCACGCTGAGGTTGTGGGAGATGAAGACATAAGCGGTCTTGAACTCGGCCTGCAAATCCAGAAAGAGGTTGAGGATTTGCGCCTGTATCGACACATCGAGGGCAGATACCGGTTCGTCCGCGACCACCACCTTGGGGTTCAACATCATCGCCCGGGCGATGGCAATGCGCTGGCGCTGGCCGCCGGAGAACATATGCGGATAACGCTGTAAATGCTCGGCGCGCAGGCCAACTTTGCCGACCAGCGCCTCGACGCGCTCACGCCGCTCGGCCGGGCGCAACGAGGTGTTGAGGCTGAGCGGCTCATCTAGCGTGGCGCCTATGCTGGCGCGCGGATTGAGCGAGGCAAAAGGGTTTTGAAACACCATTTGCACTTGTTGGCGCAGCGCCTTCAAGGCTGGCTTGTCGGCGTCCGCCACATCCACGCCGCTCAATTGCAAGCTTCCAGAGCTGGGGGCTTCGATCAGCGTCAGCTGGCGCGCCAGCGTTGATTTGCCGCAGCCTGACTCGCCTACCACCGCCAGCGTGCGCTGCGGCCAGAGCTGGAAGGACACGCCGTCGAGTGCCTTCACCGTCGCCTTGGGGCGCAACCAGCCCTGCGTCACATGGTAGTAGCGACTCAAGCCCTGTGCATGAACCAAAGGCGTGGCATCAGACATGCTCTGCGTTCCTTGTCAGCGGGAAAAAGCAGCGCACTCCGGTCAGCAGCGCAGGGCGCTCGCTCTGGCAGCGCGGCTGCGCCTGGCCGCAGCGCGGAGCGAGCAAACAGCCGATGGGCCGGTCCAGCGCGCCCGGCACGATGCCCGGCAACGCCGCAAGCCGCTGGGCACCACGGTTATGTTCTGGAATTGCGGCCAGCAAGGCCGCCGTGTAAGGGTGTTTGGGCGCTTCGAAGATTGCCGGTGCCGCGCCGGTTTCAATCACCTGCCCGGCATACATCACCGCGACCTGGTTGCTGCCGGCGCGGGCACTTTCGGCCGCTTCTGCCATCTCGGCCACCACGGCCAGATCATGCGTGATCAAGAGCAGGCCCATGCCCTGCTCGGCCTGCAAGCGCAAGAGCAGCGCCATGATCTGGGCTTGAATGGTGACGTCCAGCGCGGTGGTCGGCTCGTCGGCAATCAAGAGCTTGGGGCCACAGGCGATCGCGATGGCAATCATCACGCGCTGATTCATGCCGCCAGACAGTTGGTGCGGGTAAGCCTTGGCGCGGCGGGCAGCGTCGGGGATCTCCACCAGCTCCAGCAACTCGATCACCCGGCGCTGCAGGGCTGCACCGCGCAAGCCCAGATGCACACGCAAGACCTCGGCGATCTGAAAACCGATGCTGTAGCTCGGGTTCAAGCTGCTCAAGGCATCTTGAAACACGCAAGCAATCTCGCGTCCGATGATGCGTCTGCGTTCGGCCGCGCTCATCCGCAGCATGTCCCTGCCTTCGAATTCAAGCGCATCTGCTGTCACTAGGCCTGGCGCATCGATCAAGCCCATCAAGGCCAGCATGGTGACCGATTTGCCCGAACCGGACTCGCCCACGATGGCCAGCAAGTCGCCGGCGTCAAGACGCAGGTCCACGCCGTCGACGGCCGGGAAAGCGCCAAACTTCACGCGCAGGTTTTTGATGCTCAGCAAGGCGCTCATCAGCTCAAGGCTTTCAGCTTGGGGTCGAGCGCGTCGCGCAAGCCGTCGCCCATCAAATTGATGGCCAGTACGGTGATCAGGATGCTCAAACCCGGCAAAGTCACCACCCAAGGCGCGCGCAGCATATAGTCGCGCGCCGCCGACAGCATGCCGCCCCACTCGGGCAGCGGCGCTTGCACGCCCAGGCCCAAGAAGCCCAGACCGGCTGTTTCCAGAATGGCCGAAGAAAAGCTCAGCGTCGCGTTCACGATCAGTGGCGCCATGCAGTTGGGCAGCACGGTGATGAACATCAGGCGCAGCATGCCGGCGCCCGCGATGCGGCTGGCGGTGACGTAATCGCGGCCGATCTCGGCCAAGGCGCTGGCGCGGGTCAGACGGGTATAGCCGGGCAAGGCGCCGATGGCGATCGCGATCACCGTGTTGATCAGTCCCGGCCCCAGCACCGTGATCACGCAGATCGCCAGCAGCAGGCCCGGCAGGGCCATCATGATGTCCATCACGCGCATGATGAGGGGCGACAGCCAGCGCGGCTGAAAGGCGGCCAGCAGGCCCAGGCTGACGCCCGGCAGCCTAGACAGCAGCACCGAGGCCAGCGCAATCCCCAGCGAGATGCGCCCACCATAGAGCAGGCGTGAGAGCATGTCGCGGCCCAGCTCATCGGTGCCGAGCAAAAAGCGCGTACTGCCGCTGGGTGCCCACACCGGCGGGGTCAGCATATGGTCGCGGAACTGCTCGGTCGGGCTGTATGGAGCCAGCCACGGCGCCAACAAGGAGGCCGTGGCGATCAGCGCGAACACCATCAAGGCGAACAAGGCGCCGCGATTGGCGGCAAAGCCGCTGCTGAACTCGCGCCAGGGAGAGGGAACAAAGCTGGATTGCGCGTCGAGCTGCGCCGCTTGGGTGGGGTGTGCGTCGTTCATCAATGGGAGGCCCGGATGCGCGGGTTCACCACGCCATAGAGGACGTCAACGGCCAGGTTGACGAGGATGAAGCTCAGCGCCGAAATCAAGATACCGGCTTGCACTACGGGGTAGTCGCGCCGGGCAATCGAGTCGATCAACCATTTGCCTATGCCGGGCCAGGAAAAGATCGTCTCGGTCAGCACTGCGCCGGCCAGCAGGCTGCCGGCCTGCATGCCGATCACAGTCAGCACTGGGATCAAGGCATTGCGCAAGGCGTGGACGAAGATGACGCGCGCCGGCGACAGGCCCTTGGCGCGGGCAGCACGGATGTAGTCCTCGCGCAGCACCTCCAGCATCGACGAGCGCGTCATACGCGCCACCACTGCCAGCGTGCTGGTGCCCAGCACCAGCGCCGGCAGCAGCAGATGCAAGCAGGCCGAACGAAAAGCGCCGGCTTCGTCCGACACCCAGGCATCGAACAACATGAAGCCGCTGATCGGCTCCACCTCGAACTCTATGCCTATGCGTCCGGAGATCGGCGTCCAGCTCATTTGCACCGAGAAGAACATGATCAGGATCAGCCCCCACCAGAACACCGGCATCGAGTAGCCCACCGTCGCCACGCCCATCACGCCTTGATCCAGCAAGGAGCCTCGTTTGAGCCCGGCCAGCACGCCGAGCAACAGGCCCAGTGTCACGGCCAGTAGCAAGGCCGTTGCAGCCAACTCCACCGTGGCCGGGAACAGGGTGGCGAACTCTTTGGCCACCGACTCGCGGCTGACCAGCGATTGCCCCAGATCGCCTTGCGCCAGCTTGCTGACGTAATCCCAATATTGAGCGGGCAGAGATTGGTCCAGCCCCATTTGTTTGACCAGCGCGGCATGGGCCTCGGGCTCAAGGCTGCGCTCTCCCATCATCACCTCGATCGGGTCGCCAGGAATCAGCCGGATCAAGCCGAAAGAAACCAGCGTGATGCCGAGCAGCGTAGGCAGCAAAGCCGCCAATCGTTTGAGCAAGAAAGCGAACATGGTGCTGAAGCGATTACCAGCGCGGGGTGTAGGGCTTGGGGCCTAGATTCGACGTGCTCAGCAGCATGCCGCCGGGGCTCAGCATCACCTCCAGCAGTGCGGCGGTTTCGGCGTCGGGCAGGCCGCTGTAGTTGCTCGGGCGGTACTTCATTTGGAAGGTCGCGAGCACATCTTTGCTCGCTTCGTCCAGTTCTCCGCTTGGCGCCACCTGGTAGCCGATGCGGGCCAAGCGGTCTTGGAACCAGGCCGCGTCAGGCTGCACGCTTTCGAACAGCGCGATCTTGTTTTGCACTTGGGTCAGATCGGGCCAGGGGATGATGCCTTCGTCGGCCAAGCGCTTCCACGGGAATTTTGGGCCGGGATCTTGCTTGCGACCCGGCGCGATATCGGCGTGGCCGATGATGCGTTCTGGGCGGATCTGGTGGCGCGCCACGATGTCCTTGACCAGTGCCACCACCTCCTGCACTTGTGGCTCGGGGAAGTCTGCATAGACCCGACCGGCCGCTGTGTCTACATAGCCGGCATTGACGATCTCGATGCCGATGGACGATGCGTTCAGCTGCGTGTGACCGGACCAGAAGCTCGGGCCCGCGTGCCAGGCGCGGCGGTTCTCGTCGACCAGCAAATAGCTGCGCGCGGGCACATCCCGCACCAGATAGTGGCTGCTGACCTGACCGCCTGTGGTCAGCACGCGCAGCGACTTCTCCCAGTCCAGCACGGTGTAGTGCAAGACCAGAAAAAGTGCCCGACTGTCTTGGTTCTCCGAGCTGTAGCTGCGATCGATATGGGGCCCGCCAGGCGCGGTGGCGCAGGCGCTGAGCAGCAGGGCCAGCGAGAGGGCGAGCAGGGACTTCAGGGGCAAGTTTTTGTGCATGGGTGTGTGGCTGGGTTTCATATGGCCGCAGAGGCTGCGGCCAGTGCCGCCTGTCGTTGCGGCTGCAATTGTTGCAGCTGTATGTCGGCAGCCGGGCCGAGCCTCGCAGTCAGATGCCGGCGCAGGCTTTGCTCGATCAGCGGGCTCAAGCTCAGCCCGCGCCCAGCCAGCACGACAGGGCGAGGCCCGAAGCGTTGCACCATCGCCTCAGCCAAGCGCGCCAGCTCTTGGCCGGCGCGGCGCAGCAGCGCGCCGGCGCGCGGATCTTCATCTGCGCTGGCCGCCACGGCCAGCGCCAATTGGCCTAGCTGGCCGCGCGTGCCTTTGTAGACCAGGGCGCGGGTGGCGCTCCAGTCGCTGCTGCCTATGGCTGCGAACAAGGCGCGCGCCATTGCCGACTCGGCCATGGCGCTGCCCGGTGTGGCGTCTTCCATGCGCCAGACCTGAGCGAGGGCTTGGGCGGCGATCCAACTGCCGCTGCCTTCGTCGCCGAGCAGCAGGCCGCGCCCGCCGGCTCGGTGCAGCCGATCTTCCGAGTCGACGAATGCGGCCATCGAACCGGTGCCGGCATAGATCAAATAGCCGTCGCCCTGGGTGCCGAAGGCGGCCAGCCAAGCCATCCGAATGTCGCTGCGGCATTGCATTGCTTGCGGATCGATAGACAGCGTCTGCGCCAGCAACTGCTTCATCTGATGGATGGCTTGCAGATCGCAGTCCGGCAAGCCGCTGATGCCGGCATGCAAAGCGCTGATGTGGCCGTAGGGGCGCAGCGTCCGGGCGAGTTCGTCCAGCGTGTTGTGCAGCTCGGCGCGGCCAGCTTCGTCCGCCAACTGCAGCCCGCTCAAGCCGGCCACATGGCCTTGTGCCAACAGCTCGCCGGCGCGGGCCAGCGCCCAGCGGGTCTGGCTGCCGCCGGCGTCCAGGCCTAAGCCCATGCCTGGCAAGCCTGCATTTGACGGTGACGGAGCTGCTGCATTCATGGCCGTCAGCCTAGGGCTGGCGGTCACAGCAAGCAAATGTCAATGCGGGCGAGGGGCATAACTTTTGAGAATGGGCAGAGCGGGCTGAGAGTGCGAGAGAGTGGCTGCGCCAAGTTATGCCTCGGCCGCGGCCGCCTGCAGCGCTTGCCTGACGCTGCCATCGGCGCGCGCCAAGGCGAGCCGCGCTTGCTCCACCGGCAACTTGAGCCGTAGCGCGACGACGGCCAACTTGACCTGATTGCCGCAGGCCTCAAGCATGGCCCGGGCGCCGGCCTCGTCGGTCGCGCCGGCCTGCATGGTCAAAGCAATCGCACGCCGCACAAGTTTGGCGTTACTGGCTTGGAGGTCCACCATCAGATTGCCGTAGACCTTGTTCAGTTTCACCATCAAGGCGCTGGAGAAGGTGTTCAGCGCCATTTTTTGCGCGCTGCCGGCCTTCAGACGTGTGCTGCCCGAAATCACTTCCGGGCCGGTGTCCAGGGTGATGCCGATGTCGGCCAGCTCGGCCACTGGCGCGTTCGGATTGTTGGCAAATCCCAGCGTCAAGGCGCGAGCACGGCGTGCTTCGCGCAATGCGCCCAGCACATAAGGCGTGGCACCGGATGCGGCCAAGAGCAGCACCACATCGTTGGCGCCGGGCTGCAGCGCGCGCAGGTCCTGGGCGCCTCGGGTTTCATCATCTTCGGCGCCCTCGACCGCCACAAACATGGCCGAGGGTCCGCCCGCCAACAAGGCCAGTGCGCGGTCATGGGGCCAGGAAAAGGTCGGGTGCAACTCGACGCTGTCCAGCACGCCCAAGCGCCCGGAAGTGCCGGCGCCGACGTAAATCAAGCGGCCACCGGCCTGCATGCGCGGCAAGGCCTCGGCGACGGCGCGCGCCAGTTGCGGTGCGGCCAGTCGCACCGCATTGACGGCGTCGGTCTGATCCTCGATGAAGCAGGCAATCAGCTCAGGCAGTGCGTACTGATCCAGATTCGGGTGCGAGCTGCTGGGAGATTCGGTCTTGAGCATGAGGTGGCCCCGGAGTCTCGTGACACTCTAAGGGCCGGACCGCATTTGTGCCAATCACGAGGGGCGTGTTGGCCATAACGGCAGGTAATTCAGTGGCTGGACTGAACCAGGGTAGCTCTGCACAAATCAGGCCGGTCCGTGCAAGCGCGGTCTCGGGCGGTCTGCTGCCTTGCACTCTTCGCCAATAGCTGCGGCTATTGGCTTCAAACTGCGCCTTGCAGCCCATCCCGATCCGCACTGCCCGGCCTCGCCCCGATTTATGCAGAGCTTCCCTAGCCGGCGAAGCGCCCGCGCAAGTAAGCAATGATGGCGCCGGATTCGCCCAGCCACTGCACCGAGCCATCGGCTTCGGTGATTTTCAAGCAAGGCACCTTGGTCGCGCCCGAGCCCTGCATCAGAGCCGCGCGATTGGCTTCGTCGTGCTGGGCGTCTAATTGAGCGATTGGCAATGCCAGCGCGTGGATCTCCTGCCGCACCTTGATGCAGAAGGGGCAGGTCTTGAACTGATACAAGGCCAAGCTGGCGCACTGAAGATCGACCTTGGCTTGGGCCTCGGCGCTGCGCTTCATGGGTGCGGGGCGGGCCAAGCGCTCTTTCAGCAGCATGAAGGGGCCGAGCACGATGCGCAAGGTTCTGAAGAAGAGTCGAATCAGTGGTTTCATGAAGGAGGGCCGAAATAGGAAAAGCGAGCGGCTATGAAAAAACCCCCAACACCAAGAAGATGCTGGGGGTTTAGTTTGGCTCCTCGACCTGGGCTCGAACCAGGGACCTACGGATTAACAGTCCGGCGCTCTACCAACTGAGCTATCGAGGAATTATTCGGTTTGTGACGCGACTCAAAAGAGTAGGCCTACATAAATAGGACAAGCCGCTTGGCATTGCT
>CAUPEV010000177.1:0-10348 GCA_963510335.1 uncultured Roseateles sp. | reverse complement strand
CGTGGACTAGTTTTTTGAACTTCAATTTCATCTTTTTTTGGTTTTGCAGATATGCCAGGCTGCAGTTCGGGATGTATCAAGATGGTGCTTTCTCTCCTGATGTGTATGATTGCCTTAGGATTTGATCGGTATCCGGCGAATGCGCTCGCCGTCAAAGATCCAGAGTGACGTGTTGCCTTCCGCGTCATCTGCCGCGAAGAACATCGTTTCGCCGACGGGCGTGAACAAATGCGGGAACGATCCCTTCGGACCGGGGCGGATGTCAGCTACCAGGGTGGTCCCCGCAGCGCTGCCGGTCGATTGCCAGAGTTCGAAGCCATGGGGCTCGTCGAGGGCAGCGAAGAGCAGCCTTCCGCCATAGGCCGTCAGCTTTCCTGGCGCCGATGTGGCCGCCCCCGCGACCAGATCGATCACCATGCCGGTTCCATCTGCTGTGCCGTCGGACCTCCACAACTCAGCGCCGTGCGGGCCGTCCGTAGCGGAAAAGTACAGCGTATTGCCGACCACCGTAAGAAAGCTGGGCAGCCCGTGATCGGGCCCGGGTCGAATATCCTTGACCTGCTGCGTGCCAGCCGCCGTGCCGTCGCTGCGCCACAGCTCGATCCCACGACTGCCGTCATCGGCGGCGAAGTAGAGAACGCCATCCATTACCGTGAGGTACTGCGGGTGACTGCCGGCCTGGCCGCTGCGGATATCCGACACCATCTGCGTCCCCGATGCCGTGCCGTCGGTTGACCAAAGTTCCTGCCCGTGCACACGATCATCCGCAACGAAGAACAGTCGATGGCCGACGACCATCAGCGATTCGACACGGCTATCGTCACTGCCTGGAGCGAGATCCCGCAGCAGACGGGTTCCCGGGGCGCTCCCATCCGACACCCAGATTTCAGTGCCATGCTCTGCATCGGTCGCAATGAAGTACAGCAAATCACCGACCACGGTCAGCTGCCGGGGCGCGGAGCCGGCCGGTCCGGGCTGCAGATCCGCAACCAGCCGGGTTGAACTTTCATCACCTGCGGTGGCCCAAAGCTCGAAACCATGCGCGCCGTCATCGGCGACGAAGAAGAGCTCACCCTTGAACCGCACGAAGCCGTTGGGATTGGAATCTTCGGCCCCCGTCCTGATGTCTTTTAACAGGCGCGTACCCGCTGCAGTACCGTCGGTTCTCCAAAGTTCCAAGCCGTGCTCGCCGTCGTTCGCGGTGAACAAGGCGACGTCACCGAACTGCGTCAGGTTGTTCGGATAGGAACCTGCCGGGCCTGGGCGGATGTCTTTGACTTCGGTGGCCAATTGACCATCGATGCCCATCGACCAAAGTTCGTGCCCGTTACGGCCATCGCTCATCGCAAAGAGGACCTTGTTCCCGACCACGAGCAAGCCTGTCGGCGCGGTCCAGCGCAGCACCGGATCCTGCTTGGCGGCCATGACGCAGCAGGCCATGCCGGCAGCAAGCCAAGGCAGCGCTCGCCGCAGCGCTTGAACTAACAGGAGCGGGCCAGCCAGCTTCATGAAGCGGTGACATCCCTGGATGCACGCCGACGGGCTACAGCGCCAATCCCGGCAAGGCCTGCCAACAGCAGGATATAGCTTGCCGGCTCTGGGACCGCAGTCACGGATACGCTGTGAATGGCCGCCACCAACTGAAGCTGCGGACGCGAATCGCGCGTGTCGTAATCCATGCCGATGTCGACTTGGCTTACCAGGGCATTCGCGGCAATGCCGAAGAAGCTGAGATCCAGCGTCGTCATGTTCACGTTGTGATCATTGACGATGGTGGTCGTCTCGGTGGTGAAGTAGGTGCGGGTGATCCCGTTGATCGTCACGTTGAAGCTGTCGAAGCCTTCTTGCGAATACTCGTAGGCCTCATGGCCGACCTCGAACAGTGCCAGGTCGTCTCCCGCTCCGTTCACGATGGCGTTGTCGGTGAAGGCGAGCACCACCTTGGCGCCCGGTGTCATCGAACTGGCCCAGGTGGACAGGTCTTTGTCCGTCAAAGCCTCGGTCAGCGAGGGCCCGTTGACGGTGTAGGTCCCGACCGAGGACACGAGCTGATCGGCGAAGGCGTTGTCGGCGAAGGTCAAACCGCCGATCGTCAGTGCGTTTGCACCGTGGCCCGCCACCAGGAGGGCAATCGCGGCTGCGAAGTTTTTGCTGAACATGTGTGATCCGTGTGTGTGTTGGCTTCAAAGGCTCCCGCTCGACGACTGTCGAGTGGGAGCATGCTGGGTTAGCGCTTGAGGGACTTCCGGCGTGCCATCGCACCGACGGCGACCAAGCCGGCAAGCATCAAGGCGTAGGTCTGCGGCTCGGGCACTGCAACAATCGACGCGCTCGCATTGGCCAGCGCGTTGCCGCGCAGGTTGTAGTAGCCCACTTCGCCTGGTGCGCCAAAGTCCACGGTGAAGGTCAACGTGCCACTCTGCGCCGCATGGCCACCGACAACGTCGGTCGAGAGCAGCGAGATGTTCTGCGCGCCGCCGCTGGCATTGGCGTAGTTGGCAAAGGAGAAGTCCAGCGCTGCCAGCGCAAAGTTTTCGTTGCTATTGCTGGTGATGGAGTTCGCTGCCAGCGAATAGCCGATCGTGAAGGTCACGCTGCCGGCTTGCGATAGCGAGAACTCCTGCGACTGCTGGGCGACTGAGTTGCCCGAGTGGGGCTGACTCACCGCAGAAACTACAAAGGGCGTCGCAGACACCGCGCCCTGCAACGTACCGGCCGCCGTCGCCGAAGCGACCGAGGTGGCATGCGCGCGGCTGCTGCTCAGCGATTCCGTCGTCAGCACGAAGGCCGTCGATGTCCGCACTTCGTTGTCGACCAGGCCGCCGGCTTCCGCGGACTCGGAGTACAGCGTCTGATAGGCCGAGCCCGCTGTCCACGTCAAGCTACCTCCCGATGCCAAGTACGAGAAGGACGTGATCTGGTAGGAGGCGGTGGCGTCTAGGGGGGCAGCGCTTGCGGCGCCCGCAGTTGCCAGCGCACTGGCCGCAATGAGGATCAAGTTTTTCATGAGAATGTCTCCTTGTGTTTCTGGTTCAATACACGACGACCTTGCCCGTGGCCCGTGGGCTGGTGCAATCGTTGTAAAAGTACTCGCCGGCCGTGGTGAAGGTGTATGCAAAGACCTGGCCCGGAGCCAATGGACCTGCGTTGAACAGGCCTTCGAAGAACTGCGTCGCGCAGTGGTTCTTCACGTTGGTGGCGGGATTCAGGAAAGTCACCGTGGTGCCGACCGGAACGCGCAGGTGTTGCGGCGCCATCGCGTTGACGGTGTCGAGCTCAACCGTGCCTACCGCGCCGTTGCTGTAGGAGCGGTTCAGAACCACGGTGTTGTTCACCACTGAGCCTTCAACCGCTGCCGCCGTGATATCCCGACGCTGTTTCGGCGGGATCGGAGCAACAGCTTGCGGTACTGTGCCGCCGATCTTGAAGGCCCACAGATAGTCGCCACGCGGTGCATCGGAGAACGGCAGGCCCGAGCCACCGGCGAACACAGCCATGTATTGCTCGCCGTTGACCTCGTAGGTGATGGGGCTGGCATTGATGCTGGCGCCGGTCTGGAAGCGCCAGAGCTCGCGGCCGTTCAGCGCATCCATCCCCAGCAGATTGCCGTCAGGTTGTCCAATGAACAGCAGGTTGCTGGCCGTGGTCAGGATGCCGTTGCCGTGCGCCACCGACCAGGGCAGATCTTTCCGCCAAACAACGGTATTGGTCGAAGGGTCGACGGCGACGATGCCGCCGGACATTGGCGTGCCCAGAGGACGCAGGCCGTTGCTGGACTCAGTCAGCGAGTGGGCGGAGCCAACATAGCCGACGCCCGTGTACATCAGCTTGGTGGTCTGGCTGAAGGACTGGTGGTTCCAGTCCGCGCCACCACCCTGGCCGGGGAAGGACAGGATCGGGATATCCCAGTGCGCCGCATAGATGCATCCGGTCTGGAAGTTCGGAACGGCGCGGGCGGGGCCTTCCTTGGTCGGGCAGGTGGGAATGAAGCCGCCACCGCGCGGGAACGGTTGCGTTGGCCAGGACTTCTGGCGCGGATCGACCGGCACGGGCTTCTCATCGATGCCGATCAGCGGCGAGCCATCGGTACGGTCGAGGATGTAGTACATGCCGGTCTTGCTGCCGTACACGACGGCCTTGCGCGGTTGGCCCTTGACGGTGATGTTGGCCAGCACCGGTGCCATCACGTTGTCCATGTCCCAGGTGTCGTGGTGCACCGACTGGAAATGCCACTTGTAAACGCCGGTCTTGGCGTCCATCGCAACGATGGAGTTGGCGAACAGGTTCTGGCCACCGCGGGTGGAGCCGTTCTGCGAGGAACCGGCGCGTACATTGCCAAAGGTCCAGTAAAGCGTATTCAGGTCGGGGTCGATGGCAGGGTGAATCCAGGGCGTTGCGCCGCCCTTCAAGTAGGTGTTGCCCTCCCAGGTGTCGCCGCCGATCGTGCCCGGCGCGGCAGGGCCGTAAAAGCTCCACATCACATCGCCATTGGTGGCGCTGAGCGCCAGGCCAGCCGCGACGCCAGCAGGAACAGACCGCCAAGTTTGCGATGCAAAAACAGGCTGTCGACAGGCGGTATATGCCAGAAGTCCGGATCCAACCCTAGGGCCATTCCAGCATCGCGCAGCTCGCGCGCCATGTTGGTGGTGCCAAAGTCAAAGGCACCGTCAATGCACAAGGGCTCCAGTGCCATCGCAAACAGACCAAGCACGGCAGCTGAGTGCCGCTGTTGCGTGTGCCCATCAAAATAGCCGATGGCCAAACCCGCCTGCGCCATGGCCACATGGTTGCCAGCCATGGTCGCTGCCATCAAGTCTTTGTAGGCCTGCCCAAATTGCGGTGTGAAGCTGCGCGTGGCACCAAAGTCCAGCAGGATCATTTTCTGGCTCTGCGTGTCATAGCGGTAGTTTGCAAAATTGGGGTCGGTTTGCATCAGCCCAAACTCAAACAACTCGCGGAACAAGAGGTCCACGAGCCTGGTGAGCATCTGGTCGCGTTCGGCCTGCGGAGCGCTGTCCATGGACTCCACGGGTACCCCCTCCACGTACGACATGGCCAGGACATTCTTGGTCGTGAAGTCGGCGTGCAGATCAGGCACGACGAAGCTCGGGTCATTGGCCAGCAGTTGGCCAAAACGCATCAGGTGCGCAGCTTCCGCATGGTAGTCAGCCTCTTCGCGCAATTGGCGTTTGGCCTCTAAAAGCAGCGGCGCAATATCCATTGTTTTGGGCAGCAAGCCCGACATGCGCAAAAGCAAGGCCACATTGTTCACATCACTGCTGATGCTCTTGCGCACGCCCGGGTACTGAATCTTGATAGCCAGATCTCGTCCATCCTGGGTAGTCGCTCGATGCACTTGGCCGATGGAAGCGGCTGCGACGGGTACGAACGAAAACGACTCGAAGCGCTGCTGCCACCCTGCACCCCAATTGGCCGACAGCACTGCTTGCACTTGACGCTGCGGCATGGCGTGCGCATCGGAGCGCAAGCGCGCAAGTATGTTGCCCAATTCGGGTGGCAACAAATCTCCAGCGTCCATGGAGATCAACTGCCCCACTTTCATTGCCGCTCCACGCATCTGAGACAGTTGCTGTGTGATCTTGAGCGCGTTGGCGGGGGTGAGCAGCAGATCACCAAATTTCGGGCGCTTGCCCTGAACCAGCTGCTGAGCGCCGGCCATCAGCATATTGCCGGCAACACCCGAGGCCATCGATCCCAAACGCAACATACGTCCAAGCCGACTACTGGGTACGGAAGAGCTACGGCGGGGGTTGATCTTGGAAGTCATGGTGCACAAAGTAGATGGGGTTGTCGGTTTTGTGGGCAGCGGGTAAGGCCATTGCATGTACGTCCGACACGTTCACATGCTTTGGCCGATGATCATGCACGAGTGATTGACGACCGTTGTTAGCTGCGAGTTTTGTCCTTTCGTTTGGAGATATTGACTGCAATGACAATGACAGCGCTGAACGTTTTGGGAGGGCCTCTGGAGGCCTGTTCCTTTTCGCCATTGACGGGCTACTTCCGAGATGGCTGCTGCAATACCGATGAAGTCGACCGGGGCACCCATGTGGTTTGCGCCAAGGTGACCGCCGAGTTTTTAGACTTCTCGTTATCGCGAGGCAATGACCTGACCACACCCAGACCCGAGCATCGTTTTGCTGGCCTGAAACCGGGTGATCGGTGGTGCCTGTGCGCTGTGCGTTGGAAGGAAGCGTTGGCCGCCGGCAAGGCGCCGCCCTTGATTCTGGAAGCAACTCATGCAAAAGCGTTGGACCTTTTGTCTTTGAGTCAGCTTCAACTCCACGCGCTGTAGCGGGTGCGGCTAGGGGTTTAGGTCCAGTATATTCACGCCGAGACTGCTTTTTGCTGCGTTATTTGTGGCACTTGGGATGACAGTTCTCCGGGTTTGCTATGACATCGGCCAAACCAAGTCAAAGGCGGGTCGTTCAATGTGAACTTCCGGGTCATAGAGCCGGCAATCCATGTCATGCCGGACTGACGGAAGGAAAGCGGTGCTGGAGGAAATTTGAACCTGGGCTTCTCAATATGAGACGCTGGTGTGTGGCGGCTTCCAACCTTACAACGTTGAGCGGTCTCACGCGGTGGGCGACAACAACAGGCACCCTGCCTCCGCCACCGCTGCGCATCCGAATGACAAGACTGGCCGGGACCATGAGTCCGCATCATCGCCAGTAAGCAGCCGTTGACCAAAACCGTCGGCGAACCGAACGCCAGCTATGCGGCGCTTGTTCGAACTTTCGGCTTGGCACAGGTCCGGGCATTTCGAAGCCACTGATTGCCTAGCAGCTCAGTGTCCATTGCGGCTATTCGACCCGGCCCGATGAATTCACGCGGTCGGCCAGGGACCGACCTTGGCGGTCGGCTGGTATCGGGCAGTCAACTTGCTTTGCTTTCTGCGCCGGTAACTTCGGGGCACTCGCCCACTTTCATTCTGCTATTTCAGACGATAGGCCTCAAGATCGCGCAGTCGCCCGATCTCCTGCCAAAAAGATTCAGCCGTCGAACGCCTGATGGGATCCAGGTCTGGCCGTATCGCAATGTAAAAGTCCTGAGTGAGCAGCGAAGTTCGGAGCGCTTCCAACTTACGCAACTGCAGCTCAGTCGGCTTTAAGTTGGCCTGGTAGGCCTGCAGCGAATTTCGAGGCACGACCGCTAGATTGGTACGCCCAGCTAGCAGCTTGTTCAGAGCCTGCTCGTAGGAGGATGCTCCATCATCGACTTTTGCGCCGACAGCAGTTAGGCGTTCCATCAGGAGCGACACACCGCGCCGCATACCGATCAAGGGCTGAGCCTCTGGCGAGAACTCTCTGCCGTCCCATTCGAAGTTAGTTCCGGCCCGCCGTACCAAGACGTATTCAATTGTCATGACTCGGCGCGATCGATCAATCTGCCGGTCGGCGAGTCGGGGAAAGGCGAAGGATTCGGTGTGCACCGAGATCGGGGCAGCAAACATGCCATCTATCTTGCCCTTGAGTAACAACGCTCGGCATCTCGCCTGGGGTAAGCGCTCGAATTCAATCTGGAGGCTGGCGCCTCTTGCGGCGTCACGAAGCAGCCTCTCTGTCAAACCAGGCTTGTCCTCGTCACCGCTGAAAAACGGTGGCAGCGGCACGTCTACAACACAAATTCGCAACACGTCATCCGGTGCCGCCAGAGCGAGCCCTGGGGCTAAGCAACAGAGCACAAGGGCCACGAGGCCTGGTGCAACAAGCCGCGAAACCATGTTCCTCAGGGGCCTTTGGAACTTCATGCTCATCCGAGCTTCTCCGGCACGTTGACCACTCGCCAAAATGTAACCGGTTTCGCGCCAACCAAATGAATGCGCTCGTGCACGCGTAGCGGTAGTTCGTTTCACCAAGTTGGAAGGCAGCAGTGGGCACCGTGCTGGCGCCCACTTTGCGCATCCGAATGACAAGAACTGGTTGGGAGCGGTGGGTCGAGCCATCGCCAGCAAGCCGCCGTTGACCAAAACGGTCAGCTATGCGGCGTATGTTCGAACTTTCGGCCCAGCGCAGGCCGGGGCATTTCGAGGGCACTGACTGCTTGGCAACTCGGTGCCCGAAGCAGCCGCTTTCGCTTCGACAGTGGATCTCTCCCGGTCGGCCTCACAACCAGCGGTCCTGAGCTAGGTATTTGTTGGCAAAAATGCTAACCTCCAATGGCCTGTACTGCGTAGAGAGAATCTATTTCGCTTCAGTCCTTCAATCTGAACTTGCTGCGTACGCTCGATGTGCTGCTGGAAACACGTAACGTCACGGCAGCGGGACGCTTGCTAGGCATGACCCAGTCTGCTGTGAGTCGGCAATTGGTGCAGTTGCGGGACCAATTGCGCGACCCGCTGCTCATTCGTGAAGGCCAGCGCTATATTCTGACGGCACGCGCCGTGTCGCTGCGCGCACCACTCAAGGCGATGCTGGCCGATATGTCGGCCTTGATGGAAGGGCCACTCTTTGACCCGGCCGAGTGCACACGTCAGTTCGCCCTTTCCGGCTCCGACTACATTGCCGACAATATGCTGCCCGACGTGATGGCCCTGCTAAGTCGGCAGGCGCCCGGCGTGCGGGTGATGTTTCATATGTGGGAGTCGGGCCATTACCGGTTGCTGGCCGACGAAGGCGTCGATCTCGTCCCCACCATCGCAGACGCGCTGCCGGAGAACCTGCACGGGCGCGCTTTGGGCGAGGACCGCCCAGTGTGCGCCATGCGTGCCGACCATCCACTGGCAGACCAAGCTCTGTCGCTGCATGCATATGCCGCAGCCGACCACCTCGACATTGGTGGTGGGGGTGACAAGATCAGTTTTATCGACCATCACCTGGCTCAGGCCGGTTTGGCGCGGCAGGTACGCTTGAGCGTGCCGTTTTACAGCACGGCACTACGCCTGCTGGCAACCAATGATCTACTGCTCACCATACCCGAACATGTGGCAGTAGTCTTTGCGCGCCAGGCACCGATTGTTTGGAAAGCGCTGCCCGTCGACGCGCACATCTATCGCTACTGGTTGTTGTGGCATGCGCGCAGCCAGCATGACTCGGCCCACCAATGGTTTCGGAATTTGGTGCACTCAGTGCTATTCCGGTCTATCCATGGTGTGACCCAGTTTCGACGCGATTAGGCATTCCAGATTCGCATGACAACCATGCGGAACCATGCGTTGATTTCATGCCTTGACTCCCCTAACGTGCCGGCACGGAAGGAGCACCCCATGCAGATCGCCAAACAATTCTATTCACCCAAAAGGGCCGGCATTGACCTGCTTCGCCTGGTCCTTTGCGCCATGATCTTCACCCATGGCTTTGATCGCTTATGGAGCGCTAACCCAGTGTTAGGCCAGTACTTGAACACGCTTGGCTTCCCCATGGGCGCTTTGCTGGCGCAGTTGATCAGTTCATTCGAATTGGTCGGTTCGCTGTTGCTGGCGTCGCGCCTGTTCGTGGTGCCGATTGGGTCGCTGTTCATAGGCTTGTATCTGGCCAGCATTCTGCTTTTTCATCGGTACATTGGTTTCTGGGTCATTGGCCCGAGCGACAACGGCTGGGAACTGAGCTTGATGCTCTGCGGGGCTCTATTTGCAGTTGTGTGCGAAGGGCTCGCTGACCGCCTCCCAGCCAAGTACGCGCGCTTAGGTATGGATGCAATGCGCCTCACACTTTGCATATGCATCTTCATGCATGGCGCGCATCGTCTATTGACCGGGCATAGCAACGTCCTGGGTGGCATCATGACCGAAAAGGGCTTTCCGTTCGGGCTGCAAATCATCATTGGTGTGAACTTGTTTGAAACCATTGGTACGGTCTTAATTGCACTGCGCCTGATGGTCTTTCCGATCAGTCTGGCGCTGATTTGCTTCTATTCGGTGGGCATAGTCTGGTTCCATTGGCAATCGGGCTTCTTTATCGTCTCCCCTGGCGAACTGAAGTGGGCCCCGGAGGGCTGGGGTTGGGAATACAGCTTGCTGCTCATTGCCTGCCTGGTGGCAACGTCATGGGATAACCGCGCCGCGCCGTTCACCTGGCCCAAGTTCGCAAAACTGCGTCACCGGCCATCAACACCAACAATCGCCCAACAGGCTTCTGGGGCTTGAAATGGGGCTTGCCCAATGACTGCTCTGCGCACTTAGTTGCCAAGGCGTCAACGCCCTCGAAATGTCTCGGCCTGCGCCAGGCCAACAGTCGAACAAGCGTCACATAGCTGACGTTCGGTTCGCCGACCGTTTTGGTCAACGGCGCCGTAGCTTGACTTACACCAATTGGCCTCCTCGAAACTGAACTGACCCCTTGAAGTTTGTCCAACTTCTTGGGGTCAGTTCAAACCCGGAGCGATT
>CAUPEV010000176.1:0-10439 GCA_963510335.1 uncultured Roseateles sp. | reverse complement strand
GGTGTTCAGACAAGCGGCACTGCAAGTCAAGCAGTGGCGGGCGCGCTACGACGCCGCCTTTCAAATCAGCGTCAACAAGTCGCCGGTACAGTTTCGCAATCAGCCTGACCGCCCTTCGGCCGCTAGCAATTGGGCCGAAACGATGCGGGCGCTGGAGGTGGAGGGAGACTCCTTGACGGTGGAAATCACCGAAGGTCTGCTGCTTGAGGCGGACAACGAAGTGGAAGCCCATTTGGCCGCTCTGCACGCAGCCGGCTTTCAGGTGTCATTGGATGACTTTGGCACCGGTTTCTCGTCGCTGGCATATCTGCAGAAGTACGCGATCGACCTGCTGAAGATAGACCAACGTTTTGTTCGCAACCTTCGCCCCGACGCCAAGGACTTGGCGCTGTGCTCGGCCATCATCACGATGGCCCATGCCTTAGGCATGAAGGTCGTGGCGGAAGGGGTTGAGACCAAAGAACAGCGAGCGCTGCTACTGGCTGCGGGATGCGACTACGCTCAGGGTTATCTATTTGGCCGGCCCATGTCGCCCGAGGCGTTTGAGCAGCTTCTGAGCAAGCCCTGACCCTTTGCCCTAAGCTATCCTGCCCTGCCGGAAACGCAAAAGGCCAGCACTTGCGTGCTGGCCTTTCTTGTTTGGTGCCCAGGAGAGGCTCGGTCACGTCCCGCGACCCCGGCGCCGCAAGCATGCGGACCCCATTCTCGTCCCCACGCAAGGCCCGCAGGGGCCTTGCTTCCTACGCCCCAAACGCAAAAGGCCAGCACTTGCGTGCTGGCCTTTCTTGTTTGGTGCCCAGGAGAGGACTCGAACCTCCACGGAGTTACCCGCTAGTACCTGAAACTAGTGCGTCTACCAATTCCGCCACCTGGGCAAGGTGTCTTCCTAAGAAGAGGCCGGACTTTAGCATTGAATTTCATGCATTTCGGCCAAGGCCGAAAATACTTTGTAAATTCAGCGCCGTTGATCAGGTCCGGCGCTAAGTAGCACCTTACTTCAGCAGCGTTTGTTGCATGAACATGATGGTGGCGTAGAACAGATAGTCCTGGTTCTCCTTGCGGGCGAAACCATGACCTTCATTGTCGGCGCGCAGATACCAAACCGGTGTGCCTTGCTCGCGCACCTTGGCGACGATTTGCTCCGCCTCGGTATAGGGCACACGCGGGTCGTTCTTGCCCTGCACGACAAACAACGGTGCCTTAATCTTGGCGCTATTGCTCAGCGGCGAAATCTGCTCCAGATGCGCCTTCATGGCCGGGTCGCGCTCGTCACCATATTCAACCCGGCGCAGGTCTCGCCGATAGCTTTCGGTGTTATTCAGGAAGGTCACGAAATGGGATATGCCGACCACATCGAGCGCGCCGACGATGCGCTCGGGATAGTTGGTCGCCACAGCCAGCGTCATATAGCCGCCATAGCTGCCGCCGGTCACCAACACACGCGAAGCATCCAGGTTCGGCTGCGTGGCGATCCAGTCCAACAAGGCGCCGATGTCCTTGACCGAATCCTCGCGCTTGAAGCCATTGTCCAGATCCAGATAGGTCTTGCCGAAGCCTGAAGAGCCGCGCACATTGGGCTGAATGAAGGCGACGCCGAGTTCCTGCAGATAGTAGTTATTGCGCCCCAGGAAACCGACCGTGGCCTGCCCTTCCGGCCCGCCATGAATGCTGATGACAACCGGCCGCTTGCCGGTGAACTTGGCCGGCGGCAGGGTCAGCAGGCCAGAAATCTCGCGCCCGTCAAAGCTCTTCCAGCGCACCACCTGCTGGTCGGTGAACTGGCGGTTGTCGATGCCCGCCGGCACATAGGCTTGGGTCCAAGCTTGCACCTCGCCTTTGCCATTCAAGCTGTAGAGCTGGCTCGGGCCTTGGGCACCGTTGATGCTGAACGCTAACTCACCGCGCTGGCGATCGAAATGGGCACTGCCGATGCTGCCGGCGGGCAGCTTGGGCGCAGGCAGCGGCTTGAAGCTGCGCGCGTCATAGAAGCGCAATTCATCGCGTCCGTCGATATTGAACTGCAGCGCCAGGCGCTTGCCGTCCTCGGTTTGCGTGATGCCGCTGACGTCCCACGGGATATCGGTCGCAATACGCTCCAACTTGGCATCTGCCAGCTTGAATCGGGCCGGCTCGACGAATTCACCGAAACGGTTGCTGAGCACCAGCAGGGATTTGTTGTCGCGTGTGAAGGCCGCCGGAAAATGCGTGGCGCGCAATTGCTCGCCCGGAGCGGGCAAGACCTGGCGCTTTGCGCCGCTGGCAAGATCCATCAGCCAGATGCGTGATTCATTGGCCGAGATGTACTCGGTCAACGCCACATGCTTGTCATCCCAGGAGACCGAGCCGACGCCCCAACCACCACCCGGCAGCTCCGCAAGCTTGCGTTTCTCAGCGGGCTTTTCGGGGTCCATCAACCACAGCTGTGTCATCACTTGGCCGCGGCTACCGCCTTGGGCCGTGCGGTCCAAAGGCACCGAGGTAAACAGCAGCTGACTGCTCTTGTGCAGCCAGCCATTCATCGCATGGCGTTCATCCGGGCTGGTCAGCAGCACGGGCTCTTTGCCTTGGCCGTCCAGGCGATAGAGCTGCGCCACTTCGTTACCACCACTGGCGCGGGCAAACACGATGTAGCGACCCTTGCGCGGCTCGTAACTTGCGCTGCTGACCGGATCGGCGGCGTCGGTGAGTTGCTCCAACTCACCCATCGGTTTGCTCAGGCGGTACAGCTGGCTGGTGTTGCCACCGGCCTTGCGGTGCGCAACCAGCATCTCGCGCTGGGTCGGGTGCCAATCCACAAAGCCATGGCCGCGGAAGTCGTTGTAGCGGCCCACGGCGTCGGCCAGGCTCTGCGGCACGGCCGGTATGCCTTGCACCAGCAAATTGGCGTTAGGTGCCAGGACGGCTTGACCGGCCGACGCGGAAGCGGCGCCCGGTGGCGCTTGCAACTGCGCCAAGGCGGGGGCCGACAAGACCATCAAGACGCAAGCCATGCGGGCGAACAAGGGCCGGCGCAAAGTAGACATATTCATGCGGAGAACGCTCCTGGAATTCGAGGCCTGCATTCTGACCCGAAACAGCAGCAGCCATTTATCCGCTTGGCGCTCAGCGCCTAGACGTCGAACTTGACTCCTTGCGCCAAGGGCAAATCGCGCGAGAAATTGATGGTGTTGGTAGTACGACGCATATACCCCTTCCAGGCATCGGAGCCGGACTCGCGGCCGCCGCCGGTTTCCTTTTCGCCGCCAAAAGCGCCGCCGATCTCGGCGCCCGAGGTGCCGATATTGACGTTGGCAATGCCGCAGTCAGAGCCGCCCGCGGCCATAAAGGTTTCGGCTTCGCGCAGATCATTGGTGAAGATGGCCGAGGACAGGCCCTGCGGCACATCGTTTTGCAAAGCGATAGCCTCATCGAGGCTTTGGTACTTCATTACATACAGAATCGGCGCAAAGGTTTCTTGCTTGACCACCGCCGTTTGCGCGGGCATCGCCACCAGCGCCGGCTGGGCGTACCAAGCGTTCGGATAAACCTGCGCCAAAGCGCGCCCACCGCCCTGCACCACGCCACCCTGCTCGCGCGCGGCGGCCAAGGCGGCCTCCATCGCGTCAAACGCGGCCCGGTCGATCAGCGGGCCGATCAAGGTGCCGGTCTCGAGCGGATTGCCAATCACCAACGATGCCCGCGCCCGTTCCAGCCTTGCCAGCATATCGGCGTGAATGCTTTCATGGATGATCACCCGCCGCGTCGTTGTGCAGCGCTGGCCTGCCGTACCGTAGGCGCCAAACAAGATGCCACGCAGCGCCAAGTCCAGATCCGCCGAGGGACTGACGATGATCGCGTTATTGCCGCCTAACTCCAATAAGCAGCGGCCAAAGCGCGCGGCAACGCGCGGGCCGACAGCGCGCCCCATGCGGGTCGAGCCGGTGGCCGAAACCAGTGCCACACGAGCGTCATCGACCAGCGCCTCGCCGAGCGAAGCGCCACCAATCAACACTTGCGACAGATCAGCCGGCGCATCACCAAACTTCAGCAAAGCGCGCTCGAACAAGGCCTGCGTCGCCAAGGCCGTCAGCGGCGTCTTCTCGCTCGGCTTCCAGACACAGCTGTTGCCGCAAACCAGCGCCAGCGCGGCGTTCCATGCCCAGACCGCGACGGGGAAATTGAAGGCCGAGATGATGCCAACAACACCCAGCGGCAACCATTGCTCCATCATGCGGTGGCCGGGCCGCTCCGACGCGATGGTCAGACCGTGCAGCTGACGGCTTAGCCCCACGGCAAAGTCGCAGATGTCTATCATCTCCTGCACCTCGCCCGCGCCCTCGCTGGACACCTTGCCAGCTTCCATCGCCACCAAGGTGGCCAAGCCTGACTTGTGGGTACGCAGTTCCGCACCGAAAAGGCGCATCAATTCACCGCGACGGGGCGCCGGCACATGGCGCCATGCCATATGCGCCAGTTGTGCGCGGCCGATGGCAGCATGCATATCAGCGCCGCTGGCTTCATTCACAGCGCCAATCTGGGCCCCATCAATGGGTGAATGCACCGGCAAAGTCCCGCACTCATGGGTAGAGGCAGGCAGTCCAAGGGCGCGCAGCAGGGTTTGAATGTCAGTCATGGTGCTGATTCTCCCGCATACGCACTGGCATGGCTTTTGCGTGTGCCCTTCACATTCATCGTGAAGCAGGAGCCTTCTATGAAATTGATCGCCAACAACAAGCGCGCCAGGCAAACAACTCTGGCTCTCAAAGCACTGCTCTTGGTTGCGCTGGTCTGGGGCGTGATCTATCCGGGCTTGTTGTGGAGCTTGGGGCACTTGATCCCGGCCTAGACATATCCGCAGGCGGTGTCACCGCCCCTCGCAGCCACTCGCTCAGCGCTTCATTGGCTCTTGGGTGGCAAGCAATTGCGCTTGCAATACTGCTCTTGAATGGCGCGGCTGCTGCCGTCTTGGTGCGTGCGGCTCAATTGCTAGTCGACGCGCTGGCGCAATTTTGCCAATTCTGGCGGGCGCGCGAAGGCGAGATAGAAGGCCTGCACATGCGGCGCAGGCTCCAAGACCCTGACACGCGCCGACAGCCCTTCCGCTGCAGCGATCTGCAAACCAGCCAGCTTGGGCATCGCCGCGAAGTCGAATCGGCCCGCTGCCAACATGCGCATAGCGGCACCAAAACCATGCGCTTGCTCGCAATGTAGGCGCCCCTCACGCACCGCTTGATCAAACTCGGGCGAGACCAGCGCACCACGCAAACGCACAAAGCTCAAACCAACCAAATCACTGGGCCTGCCGCTCCACTTGAGCGGCTTGAACGCTCGTGCAAAGAGCGCAATCTCGGCCTGGAATATAGGCTCGCCGGGAAAGTCGAACAAAGCCTCACGCTCGACCGAACGAATCGTCGGGATCAGCGCCGTCGCCTCGCCGGCCTTGACGGCGGCGTAGCCGCGTGCCCAAGGCACGACTTAGATCTCGACCTGCGCGCCGGCCAGGTGGAAAGCTTTTTGCACGATGTCGCTGATGATGCCGGAGGCGCCAAAAGGCGTGCCCATGATCAGCGGTGGCATTTCCCCCCGTAGACCTTGTGGGGCCGCTCAAGTTGCGTTTGCGCCCAGGCCGGACGAGTCAGAATGCCGCTGGCCAAGCCTTGCAGCAAGACGCGTCGACTTGGGCTGTGCATAAGATAAAGGCAGCAAGGATCGCATCGTGATGCTGCCGGAGTCGCTGGTACCTCGATTGAGCAAGCAACTGACCAAGTCCCACGCCATGTGGCTGCAGGATGAGCGAGACCGGCGAGGTGGCGTTGAGACGCCTGACGCCCTGGTCCGGAAGTATCCGCGTGCGGGGTCAAGTTGGGCATGGTTCTGGGTGTTTCCGCAGGACCATCATTCGACAGACCCGCGCAGCGGGCTAGTCCGGCGCCATCACATGTATGACCAGGCCTTCCAGCGCGCCTTCAAGCGCGCGGCCAAGTCCGCGGGCATTACCAAGCCCGTGTCGGCGCACACACTACGGCACTCGTTCGCGACACATCTTTTTCAGTCTGGCTACGACATCAGACCGGTTCAAGAGCTGCTCGGCCATTCGGATGTCGCCACGACCATGATCTACACCCATGTGTTGAAGCTTGGTGGTGGCACGGTCAAGAGCCCAATCGACTCGATGCGCTTTGATAGAAGGCGAATTGCCGTTCTAAAAGCGGACGCTGACCAATGGCCACTTACCGACGAGACTCAGGTCTCAAGACAGGCAGCCGGGCGACTGCATTGGGCACCGGGCCGGCGCCCACTCTGAGAGTCCGAATGACAAGAACTGCCTGGGATCGTGAAGCCGCATCATCGCCAGGAAGCCGCCGTTGACCAAAACGGTCGTCGAACCGAACGTCAGCTATGCGGCGCTTGTTCGAACTGTCGGACTGGCGCAGGCCGGGACATTTCGAAGGTACTGGCTGCCTGGCAACTCAGTGCCCAGCGCGGGCATCCAAAGGACCGACCTCTAAGTCAACGATGCAGCGGTTTTCGGCCGGTAGCAGCATGCACTGCAACACGCAGCCCAGCGTCAATGCGAGTTGGGTGGCGCGCTTCTGAGTATCCTTGCGGCACTGCCTCGACCGATTGACAGCACGACGACAAGGCCCGCAGTTACCATGCGGGCTGCCAATTCAGTCAAAAACCGCCCATGAAAACAAGCCCCGCTTTCTGCCTCGCCTTGTCTGTCTTGCTTGGGGCGTTCGCGCCGGCCGGCTTCACTCAGAGCCCGGGCTCCATGCTGCGCGTCGGCTGCGAAGGTGTCGATGCCGGTGCCGAGGTCTCTATCAACGGCAAATTCAAGGGCGAATGCCCGGTCGATATCCAGGTCGATGAAGGCAGCCTGCAGTTGCGTCTGGTGAAGGCGGTGGACGCGACGCACGAACGCATCTTCGAGCAAACCGTTCGCATCGGCGACGGCGTTGTGAAGCGGGTCGACGCACGCCTGGGCCCGGCGCAGTTGACACAGGCGGGCCGAGAACTGGTGGCGCAAGCCCAGGCGGCGGCCAAGCTGCGCGAAGACGCCCGGCTGCGCGACCTTGCCTTGGCCGCTCAGCAAAAAGCAGCGGCCATCGCGTCCAGCCTGGCCGAACTGAAGGCACAAGGCTTCGTGCCGGGCGACGGCAAGTCCTTCCGCGACTGCCCTGACTGCCCCGAGATGGTGTGGGTGCCGCCGGGCCGGCCGCCGCAGCGCCCGGAGAGCAACAGCATCATCGCTTGGGTGAACCGTATCCGCATCGACTACCCGCTCGCCGTCGGCAAGTTCGAAGTCACCTTTGCGGAATGGGATCAATGTATGGCCGAGGGCGGCTGCAGCAAAGGCCCCACCGGTAAGGGGCCCGCCGAGGGCGTCACCCCTGGCTTCATCGTCGACACCCCCTGGGGACGCGGCCGCCAGCCGGTGATCAACGTCAACATGGCCGATGCAAAAGAATATCTGGCCTGGCTTTCCAAGAAGACAGGCCAGTCCTATCGGCTGCTATCGATGGCCGAATTCACCTACGCGGCACGCGGCGGGCGGAGTTCCAAACTGCCCTGGGGCGAAGAGGTGGGGCGCAATAACGCCAATTGCGTGAACTGCGAGGCCAGCGCGAGCGGCCAGCAAACCATGGTGGTGGGCAGCTTCAGGGCAAATGACTGGGGCCTGCATGACATGGTCGGCAATGTGGCGGAAATGGTCGCCGATTGCGCTGTCGACATGCGGACCCTGGGCGATGCGCCGACGGATGGCAGCCCATTTACTGAAAAATGCCTGATCCCGGCGCCCGAATATCAAAATATCTTCGGCAACCAGCGCTACACCATGGGCGGCCATTGGTTGGGCGCCATCAACCCCGGGATCAGCGTTGACCCCTCTTGGGATCGCGCATCCAGCTTCTTGATCGGCCTGCGCGTTGCCCGCCCCCTGACGCCGCGCGCAAGTGCCGCCAATGCCGCCAATGCCGACCGCAGCGCCGGCCCTGCGGCGAACTGATATGTTTCGACTGCTGAGCCTCTGGGCCTTGCTGTTCGCCCTGATGGTGCCGGCACAGGCGCAAACGCTGACTCAAAGCCCCAAAGACGGCGCGTCCGCGCTAGGTTTCGCGCTGCAGCCCAGCGGCCAGCTCTTCCTCAGCAGCCAGCATCAAGGCCAAGCTGCGCACTGGGTACGCGATGGTCGCCTGGGCAGCGGGAAATGGACATTGTTTGTCGGTGCGGCCAACGATCGCCTGCGGCTGATCTTCGATGACAAGCTCGGCCTGCAGGACATTCTTGCGATGGACAAAGGCCAACGCATCACCTTGAACAGCGTCGGCCAGGAGCGCATCGAATACAGGTTATACCGCCCCGATCGCAGCTTCATTCTCGGCTCGGTGCTTTACCGCAAGGACGGTCGCTGGCTGCAGGGCCTGATGCGGACCGAAGCCTTTGCAGGCTACGCCGCGCTCAGTGACGTCGTCGATGTCAGCAGCAAATTCAGTGCGCAGGCGGGCAGCGCTGAATCGCGCGGCAGCCAATCTCTGGCATGGCTACAGGCACGCTGGCAGGGCATCAACCTGATCCCGGCCGCGCAGGCACAGACCTCGGCCGGTGATGACATCGTCAAGAGTTTTTTTGGCCGACCGGCGCAAGAGCTGCAAGGTTTTTTTGGCGCACCCCTGCATGAAATGTGGAAAGGCGCGCTGACCGGCGCCGCCGCGTTCACCGTCACCTTGGCGTCGCAGACCTTCGTGGCCGGTGAAACTGTTGCCGTCGGCACGGCCTTGACCGCTGCGGCCCCGTTCCTCGTTGCCGCAGGGGCCGGTGTGGCGATCGGCCTTGTTGCCGAACGAAGCTATGAATGGGCACGCGCCAAGAATCTGGGCGGCAGCCAGTCGATGCGGGACTTGTTCAACCGCCTGCAGGCAGACACCCGCTACAGCCAGGAACCCGCGCCCGTGGCACCACCCCCCTTGTTCCCACCCACCGCCCGGCCGAAACCGGCGTCGCGCGGCTTGCTCGACATGGCCGACAAGCTGGACCGCCTAGATCAGCAGGATGTGTCTATCGCACTCGAGCGCGCCGACCAATGCACGCGCAAGCGCGACTTTGATTGCAGCAATGCCCAGCTTGCCAAAGCGGCCAAGCTGGTCACCGGCAACGACGACAAACTGGCACTCGCGAGCTCGCAACAAAACATGGCAGACGAAAAATCGCGCATGGCCGAAGAAGCGCGCCGCGCCGCTGCAGAAGCGCAAGCCCTGGCATTGGCCCGTGAGCAAGAACAAGCGCGACTCGCCCAGGCCGAGCAGCGACGCGAAGCCGAGGGCGGCTTTCAATGGGGCAAGGCGCTCGCCATGGGCGGCGGCGCCCTGCTCGGTGGTGTGGTCAAACTGGGCGGCGAGATGCAAGCCAAGATCTTGACCGGCATCGTCAAGGACAGTCTTGAAGGCCAATCAGGTGTCTCCAATTTCCAGGCCAGCATCAACAGCCCAAAGAACGCTGGTGCCGGTACAGGTACTGCGGGCAACGGGGGGAACGTTGGAAACGGGAACAACGGCAATGCGGGGTCGACCGCTGGCGGCGCAGTCTCCAAAGCAGCCTTTAACGCCGGAGAACTGGCTTGCCAGCAAGAAGCCGATCGCACCGGCCGGCCCTACCAGGAGGCCCAGCTCGATACCTTTTGTGTACTGGCCAGCAGCAATGCCTGTGTGAAGCGCAAATTCGGCTTCAACGGCTACGAGGCAGAGCGGATCGAATCCTGTGCGCGGATGAAGCAATCGGCGCGGGCCTTGAAGCTGAATCCCGAGCTCTGCGCAGCCTGCCAATAGGGCACTCGAGGCATGCCGTACTTGCCATCCCCCAGCAAGCCGCCGTTGACCAAAACGACGGCAAACCGAACTTCACCTACGCGGTGCTTGTTCGAACTGTCGGCTTGGCGAAGGCCGGGGCATTTCGAGGGCACTGGCTGCTTGGCAACTCAGTGCCCGGAGCGCAAGCTCGGCGAATTTCTGCATTGGGCCGATTCAAGCCGGTCGAAATTCGCTAGTGAGAGTCGGCGACCGTCCAAATCGGACGTCGAGGGCAGACGTTCTCCCTGGATACGAGCGAAGGCTTGTCCTTGACGATTCCGTTCGTGGACGTGGCGCGTCACTACGCTATGTCAGCGGTCGTAGCGAGTTCGATGAAATTTCCTGCTCGGGCAGCAAACCTTGCAACTGGACGCGCTTCGCCATGTGCTTGCAGAAATGATGACCCCGACCTTGCCATCGCCGGGTATCTGAATTCTCAGCCGCTGAAGCAGGTGCTCTTGATCGATACAACTTCCCCCCGCGGCAGAATAGTTGTCGTATCCCTTTTCCCAGCGGATGACCCGCACCGGAACGACAAGTACAAATGCAGAAATTGAGAAGATCGCCTGAATTCATTGAGCAGGCGTTGAGCAAAGCCATGCAACGCGGATC
>CAUPEV010000175.1:0-10447 GCA_963510335.1 uncultured Roseateles sp. | reverse complement strand
CCTCGCCATCACGGCCAATGGAGGTGACGCCGACGGGCACTTGGGCCGCGTGAGCCTGCGCCAAGACATGGTTCAGTGCGACGGTCTTGCCGGTGTTCTTGGCCATGCCCATCACGGCCAGCGTCTCGATCCGACTGTTCCTGATGCGTTGCCAGAGCGGCGACACGCTAGCAAATTTAGACATAAAGCTCTTCAAACAGCGTGCGCAGCTTGGGGCTCTCGCGCAGCAGCGCCAAGGCGAACTTGGCGTGGTCGCGCGCATAGCCATTGCCGACGATCATCTCGATGTCCTTGCCCACACCCTCGGCGCCCAGGGCGGCGGCGGTGAAGCTGGTGGCCATCGAGAAGAAATAGATCTTGCCGCCATCCCGTGTGGCCAGGATGCTGGCCATCTCGGTGTTCTGGATATTGACGCAGTTGATCACCACATCGGCCATCCGCCCGCCGGTCACGCCGCTAACGGCCTCCATCAGCGCCACCGCGTCGGTTGCGTCGACCTGCAAAGCATGATCAACCCAGCCCAGCTCGAGCATTCGTTCGCAGTCTTTGGCGAATGGCGACACGCCGATCACCAAGCCTGCCGGGCCGACGCGTTTCTTGGCCTCGTACACGCACAGCGTGCCCGACTTGCCGCCGCCGCCGATCACGACCACGGTGTTGCCGGCCTGCACCAGCCGCGCGGTTTGGGCCGGCGCACCGGCCACGTCCAGAATCGCCAGCGCAACGTTCTCGGGGATGTCGGCCGGCAGCTTGGCGAACAGGCCGGTTTCGAACAGCACGGCGCGGCCGGTGATTTCGATCTGATCCTTGTCCAGATGGATTTTCTTGACCGCATCGATGCGTAGCGGCGTCAGCGACAGCGACACCAGTGTGGCGATCTTGTCGCCCACCTCAAGATCAATCTTGCCGGCCAGTTTGGCGCCGATTTGCAGCACCGTACCTATCAACATGCCGCCCGAACCGGTGATCGGGTTGTGCATCTTGCCGCGCTCGGTGACGGTGCGCCGCACGATCGCCTCCACGCGGGCCACATCACCCGCGGCCTCTTTTTTGATCTGCGTGAAGCTGGCCGAATCGATGTTCAGCGCCGACACGTCGATGAGGATCTCGTTGTCGAAAATCTCCATCGAGTTGTCGATCTTCCAAGCCGGCTGCGGCAGCACGCCCTTGGGTTCGATGACGCGGTGGATGCCGTAGGGCGAAGCAGTCAGAGTCATATTTATCGCCAACGCTCGCTCAGTTGCTACGGGTGGGCAGACTGTAGTTCTGGCCCAGCCCTGGCATCTCGACCGTCTTGCCGGCGTAGTTGCGGCATTTGATCGTGGTGCCGGTGCCGTCATCCAGCACTTCTTCTTTGACATAGCTCGGGATGATAGGCAGCTTGCCCAGGCCGCCCAGGCCGTCAACGATGAAGGTCGGCACCGCGGGGCCGCTGATCCAGCCGCGCAGGCCTTCGTACAGCTCGATCATGCGGTGATGCGGCACGATGAAATGGTGGGCGCCCTCGACCATATCGGTCGAGTAGACGTAATAAGGCCTAACGCCCATTTCGATCGACTGCATGAACAGCTCACGCATCACTTCGACGTCATCATTGACACCCTTCAGGCAGACCGTTTGCAGGCCCATCATGATGCCGGCTTTTTGGATCATCTTGACCCGCTCGCGCAGCAGCGGGGTGATTTCCTTGGGGTGGTTGATGTGGATATTGATCATCTGCACCCGGTGCTTTTCCAGCACCGCGCAGAGCTCGGGCGTGATGCGGGTGGGCAGCTGCACCACCATGCGCGAGCCCATGCGCAAGAAGCGCACATGCGGGGCGCGGCGGCGCAGCTCGCCGAGGATGTAGTCCAGGCGCTCGTCGGTGAAGGTCAGCGGGTCGCCGCCCGACAGCAGCACGTCCTGGATCAGCGGGTTGCCGGCGATGTATTCGATCGAGGCCTCGATATCGTCGATGTTCAACGAGCCGGCCGGCGGCGTGACCATGCGCTTGCGGGTGCGAAAGCGGCACATCGTGGCGCAGGTATTGGAGACCAGGAACAGCACTCGGCGCGGGTAGCGGTGCACGATGCTGGTGCCGGGGATGGTGTCGCCTTCTTCACCGAGCTGGTCCAGCATGGTGGCGAAGCCGGGTATGGTTTGCTCGTGATGGCTAGGCAGATATTGCAGGCGGATCGGGCAGGCCGGATCGCTCTTGTCCATCAGCTGCGCCATATAGGGCGTCAGGGCCACGGCGAACTTGCTGTAGACCGTCTCGTCGACGTTCTCGACGCCGTCCAGAACGCCGTTCAGCTCCGAATGATGGGTGTAGCGGCGAGCGAACTGCTTTTGCCAGGACTCGGCGCGCGGGTCATAGGCGTCCAGCTCGGGGCGGGTGAGCAGCTTGCCGCTGGCGCTAGCGCCTGTGATCCCGGTGGAGGGGGCTTTGATCTCGACGACTTTTTGCAGCATTTGATGTCTCCTGTGAGTCCCCATTTGTCCATGCGCGGGCTGAGGGTATTGCAGGAATTCTAGAAATCAGTTCGGCCGAAGCCTACGTTCAAAGTGGCGTAAGTGATCGCTGAACGCCGGTCATAATGACTGATGAAAAGACATAATGACTGGTGGTCACCAAGTGGTAGCTGAAAATTCGGGACAACCCTTAGCCGGTCTTGACGGTTTGGACAGGCAGCTTTTAGAGCTTTTGCGGGTCAATGCCCGGCTGCCGGTCGTCAAATTGGCAAAGGCCTTGGGCTGCGCCCGCAGCACGGTTCAGCTGCGTCTGAAAGCCTTGGAGGATGGCGGTCACATTACCGGCTACACCATCAGCGTGGCGTCGAGCCGAGCGCGGCCGGGCATCCGGGCGATGGTCTTGATCACGGTCGATTCCAAGCTGGAGCCCGAGGTGGCCCGCGAGCTGACGCGCCGGCATGAGATACACAAGCTCTATGCGGTCAGTGGGCGTTTTGATCTATGCGCGATGCTGACGACCGAGTCGACCGAGGAGCTGGATACGCTGCTGGACCGGATTCGGGCGATCAAGGGTGTTGTGGATACGGTGTCGACGATATTGTTGAGCAATAAGTTGGATAGGCCGGAATAGCCCCAGGCGCCAAACTGGGTGACACCTTGCTTTGGCGAACGCACCCCCGCACCCCCCCCCGAACCCCCGTATTCCCGGGGTTGCGGGGGAACTGTTTAGCGTGAGAACCTGTCAGGCATCTGTCCACCAGGAGATTTTCATGCGCCACATCGCTGCAGCAGCTTTAGCTTTCTTCGCCTTGGCCGCCCAGGCAAACACGCTCGATTTTTCGGGTGAGATTTGTTCGGCAGCCGATGACGGGTCGGGTCCATTTCAGTCTTGCAGCAACTTCAGCCGTATCAATCAGGCCTATGGCGATTCCGCTGGCGTTGATGTGAGCTACCAGGCCAGCACTGGATCGACAAGCTCGATGTACTACTGGGCCGACTCCTACAGTGGCATGAACGATGTGGCTTTTGGCGACACCAACAATGCGCCGACGATCCTGATCGTGCCGACCTCTGGCAATACGGTGACGCTGGCCGGCTTTGATCTCGGCTCCTGGCCAAATGTGGACCGGACTTCCCAGGTCACGGTGACTGATCTGGCCGGTGGCACGACCGTGCTGAGTACGGGGAATATCACGATTTTCGGTGCTGCGCCCACTCACTTCACCCTCAACGCGAGCTCAAGCGCCGGCTTCTCTATCTCTTTTGGCCCCGAAGGCTACAACGTCGGCATCGACAACATTGCCTTCACCGCATCGGCAGTGCCCGAGCCGGCTACTGTGGCACTGCTGCTTGCCGGCCTAGCGGCTGTTGGCGCCGCGACGCGCGCCCGGCGCGCCTGACCGCCGCCTGGTGACCCGAGACGGGGCAGGGTCGGGTCTTGAATCTGCGGGTTGGACCTGACCCTCGGGTCCTAGGCTGCTTCAAAAGAGGCTAGTGCTCTTTCCTTGGCGAGTGTCGCGCTACGGTGCGTGCACAAGCCTCGTCAATCAGCCAGTTCCACTGCGAACCAGTTGAGCTTCCAGCCCCCGTCGACCGCCCGAACGCGCAGCACATGGCGGCCAGCCTCCAGTCGAACCGGGTCGGCCCCGGTCACGGTTTGCCAGCTCTTGAAGCCCCCCGTCGCGGGCACGGCCTGCTCCAGCACGGGCTGCCCGTCCACGCTCAAAGCCAGACCCTTGCTGCCGGCCAGGCTAGCTACGCGGAAAGCGACTCGATAGTTGCCGGCTCGCTGGAGCTCAACGCTGTATTCGGTCCAGCTGTCCTTGGCAATGCCGGGGGCGGAACCCGTCAGGTTCAAGCCAGCTTGGTCGCCAGCGTCTTCCATATCCTCTTGTGGCGCGACCTTGCCGATGGAGGCCTTGTCCATGCGGTTGAAGTCTTCCGCTTGGATCCGACCGGGCAGCGCATGCACCTGGTCGGCTGTCAGTACCGGCGCACTGAAGTCGCCGAAACGGTCGCGGTTGACGGCGACCACCACATAGCTGTGTTTGCGCGCCTGGGCGGCCTCGTCCGCATAACTCGGCATCTTGAGGTCTGAGGCAATCCGCACGAAATTGCCGCCGACGCTGTCACTTCGGTAGACGTGATAGCCGAGCACCCGCGGATCTGGGCTGGCCTGCCAAATCAGCTGAACGGCCACCTTGCCTGTACCTTTGCGCTCGCCCTGGGTCAGCTGCAAGCCCTGCGGCGGCTGCGGAAAAGGCTGCAAGTTCGCGCGGCGTGCCCGCTCCACGGCTTGCGCCTGCGCCAGCTCCTTCTCGAAGGCCAGTGCGCTTGGTGCCGCGCGCTGATCGGCCGGGCTATCTAGACTCTGGGCCAGGCGGAAGCCCTCGATGACCCCCACCCAATCCAGCGGCATCGCGCTGCGCTGGGTGGCCGAGTGGCCGCGCCAATGCCAGGCGCCGCCGCGCAAGACGTGCATCTTGCAGTCGCCATTGAAGCGCGCACTGCCGTCGGCCGGCGCGCCCTCGTAGTTCTCGCTCCAGCAATCCTGCAGATACTCGGCCGCATTGCCGATCAGATCATGCAGCCCCAGCGGATTGGGCTTGTACATGCCGACGATGCTGGCAAAACCTGCACCGTCATCGCAGGGCGAAATGCCACCCATAAAGCCTTTGTAGGTGGCGCCAAAGCGTTCTAGACCGGCATGCTCGGCCGATTGGTCGGACACATTGGCGTACTCACAGATGCGCTTCTGGTCCACGTCCTCGCCGAAGGGGAAGCCGGCCTTACCTTTGCCTGTGCTGGCCGCGTATTCCCATTCGGCTTCGCTGGCCAGGCGGTAGCTTTTGCCGGTTTGCTGGGTCAGCCATTTTGCATAGGCGTCAGCTCCAGCCCAGCCTATGCAAACTGCCGGCTGGAATTCGCTGCTGGTCAGCTCGTTCTTGTCCCAAGAGCCGGGCGTGGCGCCCAGCCCGAACCATCCCTGAATCGGCTGATGGACGCATTTGTCGGGCGCCTTGTAGCCGGTCGCTTCAATAAAGCGGCGGAACTCCGCCACGGTCACTTCGTACTTGGCCAGCTTGAACGGTTTGATCTTGACCTTGTGGACGGGCAGGGCGCTGGCGTCTTGCGCTTCCCCGCCCATATAGGGCTTGCCGCCACCCATATGGAATTCGCCGCCAGGCACCGTCACCATAGGCGGTTCGATATAGGCTGCAGGGGCCGCAAAGGATTGTTGGATGCTCAGGCCAAGGAGCGATAGGGCCAGGATGTGAGGTGTGTTCATGCCTTCATTCTGCGAAGCCGCGGGGTGACGCGCCGGGCAAAGCGACGAAAGCGCCCCGATGGAGGCTGAACTCGGGCGGGCAGCGACGAATTCGGAGCGTGCTGGGGCGCGAACCTGCCCTGACCCGGCATACGCACCTTGAACCGCAGACTTGAACTCGACCTTGGGCTCTCCGTGGCCCGGCTACCGCTCGAACGCCAAACTTTTGGCCATCTTTGATGCCATGCGGCAAAAACATCGAATGGCTGTTTCTTCGCCAAACATGCAATTACTGCCTCAAAAAGAAGCAATGCAGCCCTGCGCCGATGAATGCTGGCTTGCGAGCATCGCTCCAGCGGGCGTCCCCAGACTTATCCACAGTCCGTGTGGACAGGCCGAAGGCCTAATTCTTAAAGATGTATTTTAAATATTGCTTTTACTGGACAAAATTTGCACAATAGCTGTATTCGAAATAGATATTTAAAGATTTGGAGTCCCGATGAATCTGTCTATCCATCACTCGAAGCTGCCGCTGCCCAGGGCCGAGGCGTATGTGGATCAGGTGCTGGCCGAGTTCGAGCTGCTCCCTGTCGGCGGCTGGCTTGAGCTTGACGCCGAGCAGAATCTGCAGCCGCTCTGGCCGCAGCTAAGGCAGCAGCTTGAAGCGCAATGGCCGGGTCAGTTTGACTGGCTGACGCTGGCATCCGGCTCCCTGCCTGGGCGAGTTCGGCTGAGCCGCAAGCCAGCAGCAAAGCCCGCTTGCTGCGGCTGCTGTGGCGGCGCCTCGGCCAAATCAAGCACCGAGCTTTGAGCATGGCCAATAGTGCGTTCATCCCTTTGCGAGAAGCCACACCCAAACGCTCGGCGCAGCACTTGGCCTTGTGGGAGCTGGGTTTCCGGCCCTTTTATTTGCTGGCGGCTTGGTCTGCCTTCTTGAGCGTGCCGCTGTGGGCGCTGCAGTTTTCGGGCTTGCTGCCCTTTGCGGGTCTGCGCGGCCCGGCCTGGCATGCGCATGAGATGGTGTTCGGCTACGCGCTGGCGGTGGTGATTGGCTTTCTATTCACGGCCGGGCGCAATTGGTCTGGGCAGCCAACGCCGACCGGCCGGCCCTTGATGGCGCTGGCGCTGCTCTGGCTGGCGGCCAGGGTGTTGGTGCTGACACCGTTTGTCTGGGCGGCCTTGCTGGTCAATGTGGCCGTGCCCTGGGCTGCGGCCTGGGGGCTGTGGCGCGCCTTGCATACAGGGGGCAATCGCCGCAACTACTTCTTTGTCGGCCTGCTGGTCTTGATCGGTGTGGCGGCAGCGGTGTTGCATCTGCAGTGGATGGGCTTGCTCAGCTTGGGGGCCGGCTTCGGTTTGCCGCTGGCCTTGGATGTGTTGATGTTCATGATCGCGCTGATGGCCGGGCGCGTGCTGCCGATGTTCAGCAATAACGGCGTACCTGGACTGAACGCGCGGCGCGAGCCCCGGCTTGAGAAGCTGGCGCTGGGCAGCCTGTTGGTGCTTTCGCTAGCCGACGCCTTGGGCCTGAATGGCTGGCCTTTGTGGGTACTTTTGTTGGCTGCGGCGCTGGCCCACGGCCTGCGTCTGGTCTTGTGGCAGCCCTGGCGCACGCTGAAAAATCCCTTGGTCTGGGTCTTGCAGATCGGCTATCTGTGGCTGCCGATTCACCTTTGCCTGCGCGCCGGGGCCGAGCTAGGCTGGTGCGGCCCGGGGCCGGCCACGCACGCGCTGACGGTCGGTTTGGTCGGCATGGTGACGATGGGGATGATCACGCGAACCGCCTTGGGCCACACCGGTCGGCCGCTGCGCGCTGGGCCTCTCGAGCTGTGCGCGTATTGTGCGATCTTGCTGGCGGCGGTGGTGCGGGTGTTCGTGCCGCTGCTGGCACCGCAATGGCTGATGCTGTCGGTGCAGATCGCGGCTACCTTGTGGAGCATGGCATTTGCGCTTTATCTATGGCGCTACACGGCGGTCTTGATGCGCGCTCGCCTGGATGGTCAGCCGGGCTGATGGCCCTTGCGCCCGAGGCATACTCGAGATGCCGCCCCCGAGGGGCCTGCGTCTTGATGGGGGCGGCCCGGCGAACGATTTGAGAGGAATCAAACCCTATGCGCCTGACCGCAATGACCGACTACGCTTTGCGCCTGCTGATGTATCTGGGCATGAACCCTGAGCGCCTGTGCACCAGCGCCGAGATCGCACGGGCCTACGAAATCTCCGAGGCCCATCTGAACAAGATCACCCATCAGCTCGGCCAGCAAGGCTGGATCATCACCGTGCGCGGCAAAGGCGGTGGCATGCGTTTGGCGCTGGTCCCGGCTGAGATCGGTATTGGCGCCTTGGTGCGGCAGCTTGAGCCAGACTTCGCGCTGGTCGAATGCCTGGGTGCCGGCAATGTCTGCAAGCTGACCGGGTTTTGCCGCCTGACGGGCATCTTGAGCGGAGCCATGGACGACTTCCTGGCGCGGCTGGATAAGCACACGCTGGCCGACTTGCTGGCGCCGGCGGGCACTGCGCGTGATGCCGGCATGCTCGCCGCGCTGCAGCCGATCCAAATCAAATCGGCGCGCCAGCGCATGGAGTAAATGCGCGGAGCCCCCTGACACTGCCCCTGACGCGGGCTCTCATTTTCGGCGTTCGAGCGCATTCTCCAGGCGGGCGGCGATCAAGCTTGGCTCAGGGTAGGCCCAATCCGCTGATTCGCCCCGTCGCCAAGCGACTCGCCCCGCTGCCCAAGCGGCAGCGAAAAGGGCAAGATCATGGTCAGGCCGCTCCAGGGCCCGCACCAGGCAAGCGGCGGCCGCACCGGCGGCTGCACATTGCCGCACCTGCTCGGGCTCCAGCAGACCGCCTATCGCCACCACCGGTCGGCCGGCCATGCGCACCCACCAAGCTAGGTTGCCCAGGCCCTGCGGCAGCCAGGGCATGTCTTTGGTGGTGGTGGGCCAAACCGGGCCGCAGGCGATGTAGTGCGGGTTGAGTCCGCGGGCCCGCGCCAGCTCCCAAAGGCTATGGCTGGAGATGCCCAGCTTGACGCCGCTGGCCAGCAGCTTGCGGCGATCATCAGGCGCGATGGCGGCCCAGTCCTCTTGGCCAAGGTGCACGGCGACGCCCGCCTCTGTGGTTGCCAAGCGCCAATGGTCATTGACCCAGAGCTGTTTGCCACTGTGGTCGGCCATGGCATGTTGTGCGGCGCGAATGGCAGACCGCAGTGCTGTCGAATCGCTCGCGCAGCTGTCGGGCTTGATGCGCAGCTGAATCTGCGTGATGCCGGTCGCGGCCAAGGCGGCCACTTGCTCGACCTTGGCGGTGATGGCATAAAGGCCTAAATCAGCGGACTCGTTATGGACTGTTCGCAAGACCTGCGCCCAGGCTTTGAGCAGATCTGCATCAATGCGGTCTTGGTCGAAGCTCAGCACCGGCATTGCGGCGGGCTCGAACAAGAACTGATTCGACATGCGCACCGGCCCGGCGCCGCTGCCGGCTGCATGGCCATCGCGCACCGCGACCCAAGTTGCCATCTTGGCCAGAATCACCGCGTCGGCTGCGACGAAACCACGCGCCAGCGCGGCGGCCGCTGCGCTGGCGAAGCTGCAGCCGCTGCCGTGATGATGGCGCTGCGGCAAGCGTGGCAACGCCAGACAGCCGCTGGCGTCAGCACTGTGCAGCCAGTCCAGCGCCAGGCCGTGTTGATCGGGTGCGTCATCGCCGCCGGTGATGCAGACAGCTTGTGCCCCCAGCTTGGCCAGCCGGTCGGCCATTTCTTCCGGGCTCAGTACGTGGCTGGCCAGGCCCAGCAACTGCTCGGCCTCGCGCCGGTTCGGCGTGATCAGCTGCGCGCGCGGCAGCAGTTGTTCCCGGTAGGCGCGCAGCAATGCGACCTTGGCAAACGCTGGGCCGCCCGCCGTTGCGCCCAGCACCGGGTCAATAAGCAGTGCCACCGGCCCGTCGCGGCGCAACTCGTCCAGTACCTCGCACAGCGCATGGACCGCATCAACTGAGCCCAACAGGCCGGTCTTGATGACCCTGGGTCTGAGGTCTATGGAGAGCGCGCGCATCTGCGCGAGCAACTGGTCCCGAGGCAGCGGGAAGATGGCTGTGACACCGGTGGAATTCTGTGCCGTCACGGCCGCCACCACGGGGCAGAGATGAACCCCAAAGGCTGCGGCCGCGCGGGTGTCCGCCGACAGCCCGGCGCCGCCACCGCTGTCGGTGCCGGCAACACTCCAGATGACGGGCGGCCGTGGGTCGCTCAGCCAGTTCATGCCGGGTCTCCCAGCAAAAAAGCATGGCCGCTGACCGGCGTTGAAGGCACGGCAAAGTCCTGGCTGCTCATCAAACCGGCACGCCAGCCCTGACGGCCAGCCCGCACGGCATCGCGAAAAGCCGCAGCCATCAGCACCGGCGCGCGCGCCTGCGCCACCGCCGAGTTCAGGAGCACCGCATCAAAACCCAGCTCCAGCGCCTGCGCCGCATGCGAGGGTGCGCCCAGGCCGGCGTCAATGATCAGCGTTGCGTCCGGCAGGCGCTCGCGCAGGCTGCGCAAAGCAAAGGGGTTGATGAGGCCCTGGCCGGAGCCGATGGGCGCCCCCCAGGGCATCAACACCACGCAGCCGGCGACCCGCAAGCGGCGGCACAAGACCAGGTCATCGGTGCAATAGGGCAGCACGGTCAAACCGCGATTGACCAGCTCAGCGGCGCCGGCGAGCAGCTCGCAGGGGTCGG
>CAUPEV010000174.1:0-10545 GCA_963510335.1 uncultured Roseateles sp. | reverse complement strand
GCCTTTAGGCGGTTATGTGCGCATGCTGGATGAACGTGAAGGGCCGGTTGATCCTGCGCTGCGATCGCAAGCTTTCAATAACCGCCCATTGCGCCAGCGGGTGGCCGTGGTGGCCGCCGGACCGCTGGCGAACTTGCTTTTGGCCGTCGTTCTTTTTGCTGCGGCCACTTGGGTGGGAACGAGCGAGCCCAAGGCCGTGTTGGGCACACCGGCGGCTGATTCTGTGGCAGCGCGGGCGGGTCTACGCGCCGGTGACTGGGTTCGCGCGAGTTCGCCCGACGGCCAGCAATGGCGCGATTTGGTCTCTTATACCGAGTTGATGACGACCGTGCTTGAGGCCGCGACCACGGGTGAATCCTTGCATCTGGATGTCTCGGATGCCAATGGGCATGGGCGGCGCAGCGTACTGCTCGACACCTCGCGACTGAAAGCCGCAAGTGTCGAGGCAGCCAATTTGCGCACCCTGGGTTTGGTGCCCTTTGCCGAGGCTATCGTAGGCAAAGTGTCGCCGGGCGGCGCTGCCGAGCAAGCGGGGTTGCACGCCGGCGACCGGGTGCTCGCCGTTGATGCGCTGAGCGTTGTCGATGCGGCGGCCCTGCGCGATCAAATTCGCCGGTCGGTGCGCGCCGACGGGCCAGTGAAATCAATTTGGTTGATTGATCGTGATGGCCGTCGAATGGAGCTTGAGCTCAGCCCGCGGGCGGTCACCGACGGTGGTCAAACCATCGGTCGTATCGAAGCGATGGTTGGCGGCGCACCGGAGATGGTCAAGGTTAGCCGGGGTTTCTTTGAAGGTCTGACGCTTGGCGCGGAGCGAACTTGGTCGGTGTCTTGGATGACCTTGAAGGTGTTTGGCCGCATGTTGACGGGCGAAGCCTCGCTGAAGAATTTGAGCGGCCCTTTGACCATTGCTGACTACGCGGGTCAGTCCGCGCGCTCAGGTCTGGCGCAGTATCTGGGCTTTCTGGCCTTGGTCAGCGTCAGCCTCGGTGTCTTGAACTTGCTGCCACTGCCAATGTTGGATGGTGGACACCTGATGTATTATCTTTTCGAGGGTTTAAGCGGCCGCCCGGTCTCGGAGTGGTGGCAAACGCAGCTGCAACGCGCAGGGGCGTTGATCCTGATGCTGATGATGGCCCTAGCCCTTTCTAACGACGTGGTCCGCTTGACGGGCCTGCATTGACTCTATCTGCATGTCCTCATCTCTAAGAACGGGCGCTCGTATGCGCCCCTCAATCCTGACCTTGGCCTTGTTGGCCACACTGCAGTCAGGCGTCGCCTGGGCGGTGGATCCCTTTGTTCTCAAGGACATCCGCGTTGAAGGATTGAAACGGACCGACCCCGGTACCGTCTTTGCCTCGCTGCCGTTCCGCATTGGCGACAGCTACAGTGAGGACAAAGGCGCGGCAGCATTGCGGGCACTGTTCGCCACGGGCCTGTTCAAGGACGTGCGTATCAATATCGATGGCGACGCCGTGGTGGTGTTGATTGAAGAACGACCCATCATCGCCAACGTGAGTTTTGCGGGTCTGAAGGAATTCGATACCGAGGCCTTGACCAAGTCCTTGAAGGAAGTCGGCATCGGCGAAGGCAAGCCTTTCGACAAGGCTTTGGCGGATCGCGCCGAGCAGGAGTTGAAGCGTCAATACCTGACCCGCAGCCTTTACGGTGCCGAGGTGACGACGACTATCACGCCTTTGGAGCGCAACCGGGTCAACGTGAGCTTCACAGTGTCTGAGGGCGAGCCAGCCAAAATTGGCGTGGTCCGCATTCAAGGCAGTTCGGTATTTTCTGAAAGCACTTTGGTAGGTTTGCTGGAGCAAACCAGCAGCGGCTGGCTGACTTGGTATACCAAGACGGACCGGTATTCGCGTGCCAAGCTCAATGCCGACCTTGAGACGCTGCGCTCCTACTATTTGAATCGCGGTTATCTGGAGTTTGCGGTCACCTCTACCCAGGTGACGATCTCGCCTGACAAGCAGAGTATCGACATTGCCATCACCGTCAGCGAAGGCCAGCAATACACGGTCACTGCGGTCAAGCTCGAGGGTGAATTCCTTGGCCGCGAAGAGGATTTCACGCGCTTGATCTTCTTCAAGCCCGGCCAGCCCTATCAAGGCGAAGCGGTGGCACAGACGACGCGTGCGTTTCAGGATTTGTACGGCACCTTCGGCTACGCCTTCGCGCGGGTTGATTCGCGCCCTGAAATCGACCGGGCCACTGGTCAAGTCGCGGTAACCTTGGTGGCCGAGCCGCAGCGGCGCGTCTATGTGCGTAACGTCATCATTTCCGGCAATACGCGAACCCGGGATGAAGTGATTCGGCGCGAGTTCCGGCAATTTGAGTCGGCTTGGTATGACGGCCAAAAAATAAAAGCATCGCGTGACCGCGTCGAACGTTTGGGTTACTTCAAGGAAGTCACCATTGACACCTCGGAAGTGCCGGGCGCGCAGGATCAAGTCGATGTGCTGTTGACCGTTGTAGAGCGCCCGACCGGGAATATTCAGGTCGGCGCAGGCTACTCGAGTCAGCAAAAACTGTCGTTCACGGGTTCGATCCGGCAAGACAACGTCTTCGGATCGGGGCACTACTTGGGGATTGAGGTTGCGACCGCGAGTACCGGGCGCAACTTGGTGCTGAGTACGGTCAATCCATATTTCACGGTGGATGGTGTGTCGCGCGCGCTGGATGTTTTCTACCGGACTCAAAAGCCATACAACTCGCTTGGCGAGCCGTACGAGTTGGTGACGACCGGCGCCTCGATTCGTTTCGGTGTGCCGTTCTCGGAATTGGATACGGTCTTCTTTGGCGCGGGTATAGAGAACACCCGGATGACCACCGACTCCGGCTTGCCCAATAGCTATCTGCTGTATGGGCGCCAGTTTGGCTCTGACAGCACGGCATTTCCACTCACGATTGGTTGGCAACGCGATAACCGTGACAGCATTATTTCGCCTACAAGTGGTAAATATGCGCGAGTCAATCTCGAGATGAGTCCTGCCGGCGATGCGCGATATTTCCGCGCTAATTTCCAGTATCAACATTACATCCCTTTCACCAACAAGATCACCTTGGGCTTGAACAGCGAGTTGGGTTGGGGCCAAGGCTTGGGCAGCAACCCCTTCCCGATTTTCAAGAACTTCTATGCCGGCGGCTTGGGTTCGGTGCGCGTGTTTGAGGCCGGCTCGCTGGGCCCGGTTGACGTGACCGGTACACGTACTGGCGGCAATCGCCGAGTCAACGTCAACGCAGAACTGTATTTGCCCGTTCCAGGTACGGGCAATGACAAAACCTTCCGGCTCTACACCTTCGTAGATGCCGGCAATGTATGGGGCTCGTTCGAGCAACTCAGTTTTGATGCCGTCCGTTCATCGGCGGGCATTGGCTTGAGCTGGGTCTCGCCCATGGGGCCTTTGCGCTTGAGTTACGGCAAGGCATTGAGCAAGCAACGCACGGATAGAATCGAGCCATTCCAATTCCAGATCGGGAACGCATTCTGATGAAGAGCAAATTGTTGAAGTCGGTGGCCTTGGCTGCCATGATGTCTGTGTCGGCCTTGGCAGTGGCGCAGGAAATTAAGATTGGCTATGTCAACAGCGAACGAGTGCTGCGCGAAGCTAATCTGGCCAAGACGGCGCAGCTCAAGCTGGAGGCCGAGTTCGGCAAGCGCGAGAAAGATCTGAAGGATCAGGAAACCAAGCTGCGCGGCGCAGCCGAAAAGCTCGAAAAAGACGCGCCGACCTTGGCTGAAGCCGAGCGCAATCGTCGCCAGCGCGACCTGGTCGAAGTCGATCGCGACTTGCAGCGCAAGCGCCGCGAATGGCAAGAAGACCTGACACAGCGCAAAAACGAAGAGCTGGGCGCCGTGGTTGAGCGTGCTAACCGCGTCATCAAGCAGATCTTTGAAGCAGAGAAGTACGACCTTATCTTGCAGGACGCGCTGAATGTCAGCGCCCGTGTGGACATCACCAAGAAAGTGATCGACACACTGAACGCCCAGAAGTAATCGGTGGCCTCAGCAGTCACGCTGGACGAAGTTATCGCCGCCTTGGGCGGCGATCTTCATGGCGACGCCAATACCCGTATTGAGCGCGTCGGCCCGCTCGAAGGCGCAGATGCGTCGACCCTGAGTTTTTTGGCCAATCCGCGCTACCAAGCTCAATTGGCGAGTACGGTAGCGGGCTGTGTGATCGTCGCGCCTGCATTCTCCGAGGCGGCTGCGGCGCGCGGGGCGGCGATCGTGACGCCGGATCCTTATCTGTATTTCGCTCGTTTGACGCAGTGGTGGGCGGCGCGGCTGCGTGCGCGCAAGCAGCCTTGTATCCACCCCAGTGCCGTGATTGATGCGAGCGCGAGCTTGGCTGCTGATGTCGATGTTGCGCCTTTGGTTGTTGTTGAGGCGGATGTTCAGATCGGCGCCGGTGTCGTCATTGGCGCGCATTGCGTGATCGAGCGCGGGGCAGTGATTGGCGCAGGCACTCGCCTGGCTGCTCATGTGACGGTGGGCTTTGACTGTCGCATTGGCGAGCGCTGTATCGTGCACGCCGGGGTGGTGATTGGAGCTGACGGCTTTGGCTTTGCGCCGAACGCCGGGCGTTGGGAAAAAATCGAGCAGCTCGGAGCCGTTCGCATCGGCAATGATGTGGAGATCGGGGCTAACACTTGTATTGACCGGGGTGCGCTCGATGACACCGTCTTGGCCGATGGCGTCAAGCTCGATAACCTGATTCAGATCGCGCACAACGTGCGCATCGGCGAGCACACGGCAATTGCCGGTTGCACGGCGATTGCCGGCAGCACCACGATAGGCGCGCATTGCACGATTGCAGGCGCGGCCAATATTGTTGGTCATCTGACCATCGCTGATCATGTGCATGTCTCAGCCGCAACCCTGATCAGCCGCAGTATCCACAAGCCCGGCTTGTACAGCGGCGTGTTCCCGTTCGACGACAATGCCAGTTGGGAAAAAAACGCAGCCACACTGCGTAATTTGTATTCATTGCGGCAGCGCGTGCTGGCGCTAGAGAAAAAGAATTCATCATGATGGACATCCACGAAATCCTCCGAAGATTGCCCCACCGTTACCCGCTGTTGCTGGTCGACCGGGTGCTTGAGATCGAAAAGGGCAAACGCATTCTGGCGCTCAAGAACGTCAGCATCAATGAGCCCTATTTCGTTGGCCATTTTCCGCACCGCCCGGTTATGCCCGGCGTGTTGATGCTCGAAGCGATGGCCCAGGCCGCAACGCTGCTGGCCTTGGCCAGCACCGACATCGTGTTGGACGACACAACAGTGGTCTACTTTGCCGGCATCGATAACGCCAGATTCAAGCGGCCTGTCGAGCCGGGTGACCAGATCTTGCTCGACGTGACGCTGGACCGTGCCAAAGCCGGCATCTTCAAGTTTTCCGGCAAGGTGATGGTGGGTGATCAACTCGCTGCCGAGGCACAGTTGATCTGCACGATGCGAAAAATCGCCGAGTAAAAAATGAGCCTGATCCACCCCACGGCCATCATTGACCCTGCTGCTCAACTGGACAGCTCGGTCAAGGTCGGCGCCTACACGGTGATCGGCCCGCATGTGCGTATCGGTGCGGGCAGCGCGATTGGCCCGCACTGCGTGATCGAGGGTCGAACGACGATCGGCCAAGACAACCGCATCGCCCAGTTCAACTCGATCGGTGGCGCGCCGCAGGACATGAAATACGCGGATGAGCCGACCGAACTGGTGATCGGCGACCGCAACGCCGTGCACGAGTTTTGTACTTTCAACTTGGGCACGGTGCAGGACGAAGGCGTGACCCGGATTGGCAGCGACAACTGGATCATGGCCTATGTGCATATCGCTCATGATGTGCGTTTGGGCAACCACACGGTGCTGGCCAATAACGCAACACTTGCTGGCCATGTACATGTAGGTGACTGGGCGGTGGTTGGCGGCCTGACCGGGGTGCACCAGTTCGTCAAGATCGGTGCCCACGCGATGATTGGCTTCCAGGCCCATGTGGCGCAGGACGTGCCGCCCTTTATGACCGTGGACGGCAACCCCTTGAGCGCGCGCGCAGTCAATGTCGTGGGGCTGCGCCGGCGGGATTTTTCGGCCGAGCGCATCACCTTGATCAAGCAGATGCACAAGCTGCTGTACCGCTCTTCCTTGACCCTGGAGCAGGCGGTGGCTGCAATCGCTGATTTGAAATCGCAGCAAACCGAAGTTGCGGATCTCGAGCTGATGCTGAATTTCCTCGCTGCCGCGTCACGCGGCATCGTGCGCTGAACCGATCACACATGAAGGACAACGCGCCGCGTTTCGGCATGGTGGCCGGCGAGGCTTCCGGTGATTTGCTGGCCGGGCTGCTGCTGGCGGGTCTGCGCGCACGTTGGCCCGAGTTGACCGCACAAGGCATAGGCGGGCCACGTATGGCGGCGCAGGGCTTCGAGCCCTGGTGGCCTCTCGACAAGCTGTCGGTGTTTGGCTATGTGGACGCGCTCTGGAATCTGCGCGAACTGTTGAGCATACGCAAGCAGTTGGGCGACCGACTGTTGGCCTTGCCTTCGAACGAGCGGCCGGCAGCCTTCATCGGCATTGACGCGCCGGATTTCAACTTCGGCCTCGAGCAGCGCTTGCGCGAAGGCGGCATCAAGACCGTGCATTTTGTCTGCCCGTCGATCTGGGCCTGGCGGGCCGAGCGGGTCGAGAAGATCAAGCGTTCGGCCGATCATGTGCTGTGCCTGTTTCCCTTCGAGCCCGAGTTGCTGAACCGGCATGGCATAGCCGCGAGTTATGTCGGCCATCCGCTGGCTGATGCGATTCCGCTGGCGCCGCCCAAGGCAGAGGCGAGGGCGGCGCTGGCTTTCGGCGAGCAGGCTGTGGTGGTTTCCTTGTTGCCGGGGAGCCGGCGCAGCGAGATCGGCTATGTCGCCGAGCCGCTGTTGAAAGCGGCCGTCTTGATGCAGCAGGCCCGGCCTGAATTGCGCTTTGTGATGCCGGTGGCACCTGGCCTGCGCGAACTGATCGCGCCGCTGGTGGCAGCTCATGCGCCGGCGCTCGATTTGACCTTATTGGACGGGCGCTCGCATGAAGCCTTGGCCGCCTGCGATACCTGCTTGGTCGCCAGTGGCACGGCCACGCTTGAGGCGGCCTTGTTCAAGCGGCCCATGGTGATTGCCTACCGCATGCACGCACTTAACTGGTGGCGCATGAAAGGTCGCAATTACCAGCCCTGGATTGGCCTGCCGAATGTGCTGGCACGCGAATTCTTGGTGCCGGAATTGATTCAGGATGCTTGCACGCCGCAGGCCCTGGCTCGCGAGGGTTTGGCTTGGCTGGATGACCCGGCTCGTTACGCACGGGTGCAAGCCTGTTTTGAGGAGCAACACCGAACGCTGCGCTGCAATACCGCGCTGAAGGCCAGCGATGCGATCGCACAAGTCATCGATGGCGTTTGAACAGCTGGGCCTGGACTGGAATGGCCAGGGTTTGATGGCTGGCGTTGACGAGGCCGGTCGCGGCCCGCTGGCCGGGCCGGTGGTGGCTGCCGCCGTGATGCTCAATGATGCCGAGCCGGTGCTGGGCCTGGCCGACTCAAAGGTTCTGACCGAGAAGCGGCGTGAGCGCTTGTTCGACGAGATTCGCGCCAAGGCGCTGTGTTTTTGCATCGCCGAGGCCAGCGTCGAAGAAATCGACCGCTTGAATATTTTGCAGGCCACGATGCTGGCGATGCGCCGTGCCGTCGAAGGCCTGCGGCTGAAGCCGTCCATGGTTCTGGTCGACGGCAACCGCCTGCCTATCCTGAAGATCGCGGCCGAGGCCATCGTCAAGGGCGATGCCAAAGTACCGGCGATTTCGGCGGCGTCTATTTTGGCCAAAGTGACACGCGACCGCCAATGCCTGCAGATGGCCGAGGCTTACCCCGACTATGGCTTTGCCAAGCACAAGGGCTATCCCACCGCCGAGCATTTGGCGGCGCTGCAAGCGCACGGCGTGACGCCTTGGCATCGGCGCAGCTTTGGCCCGGTTCGCTCGGTGTTGGAGGCCAAATGAGTCAAGTACTACACATCACCTCACGGGACAACCCCGTTTTGCAGCGACTGCGCAAGCTCAGCCAAGATGGCGGCGCTTATCGCAAGCTCGGTTCCATCTGGTTGGAGGGCGATCACTTGGTGCGCGCCTGTTTGCAGCGCAAGTACCCGGTTAGCCTGGCAGTGCTGACCGAGGCCGCTGCGGCCGACCCGGTTCTGCGCCTCTTGGGGGATGCGGCGCCACGGCAGTTGATTGTGCCCACCGAACTGTTCAAGTCGATCAGCGGATTGGAGTCGCCGGCACAGATCGGCTTTGAAGTCCCCTATGACCCTGAGCAAGCCTTGACCCCGGGCGTGGACACGGTGGTGCTTGATCGCCTGCAAGACGCTGGCAATGTCGGCACGATTTTGCGCAATGCGGCGGCGATGGGCTTTCATCAGGTGCTGGCAATCAAGGGCACTGCAGCGCTGTGGTCGCCCAAGGTTTTGCGCGCCGGCATGGGCGCGCATTTCGGCCTGCGTTTGATTGAAGGGCTGGCGCCGGCGGATCTTGACGCCCTGCAAGTCAACCTGGTGGCCACCAGTTCATACGCGCAACAGCAACTCCATCAGCTCGTGCTGCCCCGCCCTTGTGCGTGGGTGATGGGACACGAGGGCCAAGGTGTGCAGCCCGATTTGATGCAGCGCTGTGCATTGACCGTGGGGATTCCTCAGCCCGGCGGCGAGGAGTCGCTCAATGTGGGCAGCGCGGCGGCGATTTGTTTGTACGAATCGGCCCGCCAGCGCCTCGTGAGTCAATAAATCAGGCGGTCCGGGCGCAAGTCTCGCAAAATCGTCGTGGCGATTTCTTCGATCGATTTGTGGGTGGACGATAGCCAGGCAATCCCATCTCGCTTCATCATTGTTTCGGCCTCGTTGACCTCATAGCGGCAGTTCATCAAGTCCGCGTACTTGGAGCCCGGCCGGCGTTCATTGCGAATCTGACACAGGCGCTCCGGGTCTATCGTTAAGCCAAAGCACTTGCGTTTGTAGGGCGCCAAGGAAGCCGGCAATTTGCCACGCTCAAAGTCCTCCGGGATCAGCGGATAGTTGGCTGCCTTGATGCCGTGTTGCAGGGCCAGGTAAAGCGAGGTCGGCGTCTTGCCGCTGCGCGACACGCCCACCAAGATGACATCGGCGATATCAAGATTCTTCGATGACTGCCCATCGTCATGGGCGAGCGAGTAATTGATCGCCTCAATGCGGTCGTGATATTCCTGGCTGCGCGCCACATCGGAAAAGCGGCCAACGCGGTGGTTGGACTTGACCTCGAATTCTTCTTCCAGCGGCTCGATAAAGGTGCCGAACATGTCGAGCACCCGGCCCAGACAATGGTCACGGACGATCTTCAGCACATCGCGGTCCACCAAGGTGGCGAACACGATCGCGCGCTTGCCTTCGCGCTCGCCGGTCTCATTGATCTCGCGCACGACGGCATAGGCCTTCTCGGCGGTGTCCACAAAAGGTCGGCGAACATGGCGGGGCTTGTTCGGAAACTGAGCCAGGATCGAGTTACCGAAGGTTTCAGCGGTAATCCCGGTGCCGTCCGAGACAAAATACACGGTGCGATGGGGCATGGTGGTGTAGCTCTAGAGTGTTTGTGAATCATAAGAGCATGTAACCCGTAGAATCCCTAGCAATTAGCCGCCAGCAGCCAACAGCGATGTGCAGTTTTCCTAGATTCAAGCCCGAGGTAGAACAAGAATCCAGAATTCTTGGGCTGAGTCACTGCGTCGATGTGATGGGAGGAGCCAGTCATGGCGCCTCGGCGGGAACCCCGAATTTTCAACCTTACGGAGTTTTCCCATGTCCACACGCTATGAGCCGACCGCCCTGGTCGTCCCCTTTGAGAATCTGAGAATGAGCGACGTCGAGGTCGTTGGCGGTAAGAACGCCAGCCTCGGCGAGATGATTTCGGAGTTGTCGTCCAGCGGCGTGCGCGTCCCTGGAGGCTTTGCCACCACGGCACATGCTTTCCGCGAGTTCCTCAAGCATCAAGGCCTGGACAAGCGCATCGAAGCGCGCTTGCTTACGCTCAATACCGACGATGTACGTGCGCTGGCCGAAGCCGGCGCCGAGATCCGCGGCTGGCTGGAGGCGCAGCCCTTTCCGGCCGACCTGGAAGCGCAGATTCGCAGCTCTTTTGCTCAGCTAACGATTGATCATCCCGATGTCTCATTCGCGGTGCGCTCATCGGCTACCGCCGAAGACTTGCCCGATGCGTCTTTCGCCGGCCAGCAGGAGACCTTCCTCAACGTGATTGGCATCGAAGAGGTGCTGCACAAAATGAAGGAAGTGTTTGCCTCGCTGTACAACGACCGCGCCATCAGCTACCGCGTGCACAAGGGCTTTGCTCATGCCGATGTGGCCCTGTCGGCCGGCGTGCAGCGCATGGTGCGCTCTGACCTGGGTTCGGCCGGTGTGGTGTTCACCATCGACACCGAATCCGGCTTTCAGGATGTCGTTTTCATCACCTCTAGCTACGGGC
>CAUPEV010000173.1:0-10616 GCA_963510335.1 uncultured Roseateles sp. | reverse complement strand
TTTGGCTGCTGCGCCGGAGCAGACTCGCGCGAAATCAAACCGAGCAGGGCCATGCTACGCAGGATGGCCAAACGTGCCACCTCGGGCGCCTGCGGGTCCAGATGCTGTCCACATTCCAAGGTGACAGCGTAGCCACCTTGACTGCGCATGTATTCGGTCGTGCCGACGCCGTAATGCGGGTCCAGGGTCAAGTCTTGCCTTGGGGCGCATGCTTCGTGCTTGTTTGCCGCACGTCGGCGCAGGCCCAATTCATAGGTGGATAGCCAGCCTTCGACAATGCGCGTGGGCCCCAGGCATTTGGCCAGGGCGGCTTCTGCCCTGGCATGCGCAAAGGGTTCAAGGTCGCCGGAGTTGTCGGGTGGACCTAACATCACAAATGCTTGGCCTTGGCTCTGAAAAGAATGCAGGTCCAGCAAGACATCATGGCTGGCCAATAGCGGGCACAGCCGCGCGGCGACGCGGTCCTCGAAATCTTGCGCAATCACGGCCGGGCGCAGGTTGCGGTTCAAATTGCGCTCGCCTTCGCGGCGGCCCAGTTGATAGGCCAGCGGGTTGGTGATGGGCACAAAGGTCAGCGTCCCGCGCAGCAACTGCAAGGCGCCGCTGTCCAACGCGGCCATCACCTGCTCGATACCGCTGACGCCGCAGGTCTCGTTGCCATGCACAGCCGCGGTCACCAGCAATTTGGGGCCGGATTTGAGGCTCGCATATTGGTGGATGCGCAGATGGGTGGGGTGATTGTCGAAGCTCATGCGGCCTTCTCTGTATAGGTATCGGGTGAGTGTATTTTGGGCCCGCCGCGGCCTTGCGTCGATGAGCTAATCGGCCAGCGGCCATATGGCGAAGTTATGGTTGCCGCCGCTGCTTTCATTGGCTCCGGTGCATGTTTGTGCTTACGCTGACGCATCAATCAAACCTAGAAGAATCCCGATGCAGCATTGTGTGGTGATTGGCGGCGGCATCGTCGGCTTGACGACAGCCTGGGCCCTGGCCGAGCGGGGCTTGGCGGTGACCCTGGTCGAGCGAGCGAGCCAGGTTGCTGCGGGTGCCAGCCAGGCCAATGGCGGGCAGTTGAGTTATCGCTATGTCTCGCCCTTGGCCGACGAGGGCGTGCCGCTGAAGGCGCTGCGCTGGTTGCTGGATGCCGACGGCCCCTTGCGTTTCAAGCCCGAGCTGCGCTGGCAGCAATGGTCGTGGATGTTCGATTTCTTGCGTGCCTGCCGAGGCCCGGTCAACCGGCTTATGACGGATCGCTTGCTGGCGCTGGGCGCATACAGCCATGCCGCTTTTGACGCCTTGCGAAGCGAGGCCGGGCTGGATGAGATCGCCTTGCGCGAGCCGGGCAAGCTGGTGGTCTACCGCAAGCCGCAGGAGTTCGCGCGCGTGGCGGCTCGCATCGCCGCGCAGGCTGAAGCCGGCAAGGCCGGGCCGGAGCAGGCCTTGTCGCATGACGAGTGCGTGGCGCTGGAGCCGGCGCTGGCTTTCAGCGATGCCCATTTGGCCGGCGGCATCTTCACCGCAGGTGAGGCCGTGGCCGATTGCCGCCGGGTTTGCGACTTGCTGCTGCAGCGACTGCAAAAGCATGCCAACTTTCGCGGCCTGCTGCGGGCCAATGCCGAGGGCTTCGTGCTGCGCGCCGGCAGTGCCGTGGCGTTGCGCAGCAGTGCAGGAGAAATCACCGCCGAGCACTTTGTGCTCGCCGCCGGCCTGCAGAGTCGGGGCTTGGGTTTGAGCGCCGGCATCAAACTGCCCATCTACCCCTTGAAGGGCTATAGCCTGACGGCGCCGATCGCTGCGCAACATCGCCCGCCCTTGGTCAGCGTGACCGACTTTGAGAAGAAAGTCGTGTACGCCCGCATTGGCGATAGCTTGCGGGTAGCGGCCATGGTCGACCTGGTGGGCAATGACGAGCGCGTCGACCCCGCTCGCATCGCTTCACTGCGCCGCACCGTGTTGGCCACCTTTCCCCAGGCCGCCGACTATGCGCTCGCCACCGAATGGGCCGGGCTGCGCCCGGCGACGCCCAGCGGTGCGCCGATCTTGGGGGCCTCGGGCGTGCGCAATTTGTGGCTCAATGTCGGCCATGGCGCATTGGGCTTTACCTTCTCGTTTGGCACGGCCAATATCGTGGCCGAACTGGTCGCGGGGCGCGCCAGCCCGATCGACCTGCAAGGTCTGCAATATCCCTGAACCAGCGGAGCCGCAATGAGGCATGAAGACTTGGCGCAGCTGCTGCTCGCAGCCGTGCGCGCGCAGCATTTTGAGGCCACGCCCGATGCGATGCAGGGCGGCGCGCCGCTGGCGCAGTTCCCCAGCATAGACCTGGCGGTGGCCGCGTTTGCGCCCGGCGCGGCGCCGGTGTTCGCCAATGTGCTGTTCTCGCGCGAGCATCCCGAGGGGCTGATTGCGGATATGGGGCCAGCGGCTTGCGCGTCAAATATCCGCTTTGTGGCCGATCTGCAAGACGAGCAGGGCCGCTCCATCGCCTGGTTGCCGGGCAGTGACTGGTCCAGCCTGCCGTGGACGCCGCTGACGGGCAGCGGCCCGCAGCGCTTTGTGGCGCCTTATCCAGCCTCCTTGCTCAAGCTGATGGTCTTGGTCGGCGTGGCGAGGCTGGTTGATCAAGGGCGCAGTGACTGGGCAGCGGTTTTGAGTTTCGACGGCAGCGCTCGCCCCTTGAGCGATTGGGCTTTTGATATGACGGCGATCAGCTGCAATCGCTCGACCTCGGCGCTCATCATGCATTTGCACGCCTGCGGCGCGATTCGGCGCGAGGGCTCGGTCGAGATGTATAACGAGTTACATCTGCTGTTCGCTGAGCTTGGCCTGAGCAGCTTGCGGCTGGCCAATACGCGCGCCGATGGCGGCTGGGGCAATGCTGCCGGTGCCGGGGTTGGGCATTTGCAGATGACCGCGTGGGACAGCTTGCGCCTGCTCTGGTTGCTGGACGCGCAGGCGCCGCCCGCCCCCTGGTTGCCGGCTGGCCATGTGCCACTGCTCGGCGCCAGCCATGCCCATCTGATGTTCTGCCTGGAGCAGCAGTCGCTGCATGAGGTTTTGTCCAGCGCGTCCTTGCTCGGCTTGCCCGGTTGGGTGCCTGGGCTGCCGGCGCAGCTGCCGCAGCGTTGGCAAAGTGAGGCTGCATCAGAGTCAGAATCGATGCCGGCGGCCGAAGTACTGTTTGCACACAAGACCGGCAATACCGAAAACTACACATCCGACGCCGGCATCGTGCGCGGCCTGGCCCCTGCCAAGCGCCATTACCTGATCGCGCTGACCAGCAATCTGGGCAGTCGCTACGCACCTGATCCACGCGCCGCCACGACCTGGAAGCTGCCGGCATTGGGCGCGGCCATAGACAGCGGATTGCGGGCCTATTTTGGGGACTGATTTGAGCCACCTGCCGCTGTTCTCCCCCTTGCCTCAAGGGGCTTGCCTGGCCGTGATCGCACCGGCCGGCCCGCCCAAGCCGGGGCAATTGGCGCAGGTGCCGGACCTGTTGGCTGCACATGGTTTCAGGGCCAAGATGTTTCCGGGCTGCGCAGGCCCGGCGCTGCTGGGCCATTTGGCCGCCAGTGACGAGCAGCGCCTGGCCGATTTGCACGCCGCCTTTGCAGACCCCGAAGTGGCTGCCGTGCTGTGCCTGCGCGGCGGCTATGGCTCGGCGCGCTTGCTGCCTGCCATCGACACGCAGCTGATGCGTCGTCATCCAAAGTTGCTGATCGGCTTCAGCGACATCACCGCCTTGCATGCTTTGCGCGAGGACTTGGGTCTGGCTGGCCTGCATGCACCGATGCCGACCTCGAATTTGCTCGACGATGATGCCGGCGATGATGCGCAAGCCCTGTTTGGCTTGTTGCACCGGGGCCTGCGCGCCGGTGATCTGCTGGCGCCGGTCTTGCCCGAACATGAACTCAATCAGGGCGAGTCCGTGGCGGGCCGCTTGATCGGCGGCAATCTGGCGGTCTTTACCGCGCTGCTCGGCACGCGCTGGGCGCCCCGAGCCGAGGGTGCCATCTTGTTCCTGGAGGAGGTGGGCGAAGAGCCCTACCGGGTCGATCGCATGCTGTGCCAGCTGCGCCAGGCCGGTGTGCTGGACGCGGCGGCGGGCTTTCTGATCGGCAGCTTCAATGGCGCTGAGCCTGCTGAGGCGGTGCTCGCCGACTACCTGTCCCGCTTGAACAAGCCCATCCTGGCCGGCTGGCCTGCCGGGCATTGCCGCCCGCATCTACCCTTGCCGCTGGGTTTGCCCCTCATGATGGAGGTGCGCGCACGCAGCTTGCGCATGCTTTGAAGCGCGCTTCGAGCTGACAAAAAGAAGCCTCGCAGCGCAAGCTTGCGGGGCTTTGTTCACGGCACTTGGGCCGCCGCAGCGGCCCTGAGTTTCGCTTGAAGCTGTATTACTTGAAGCTGTAGTCCACCAGCAGCGTGAAGGCGCGGCCACGCGGGTCGGCCACACGAGGGTCCCAGGAACTGCCAGAGCCGAGATCGGCGTCGTAATAGGCGCTGAACGGCGGCTTGGTATTGAACAAGTTCTTGATGCCGCCGGTCACGCTCAGGTTCTTGAAGCCGCGATAGGTAGCCGAGAGTTCATAGACGATATAGGACTTGACGTCGGCCTGCCAATTGGCCGGCTTGACCGTGCCGTTGGCCACACCGGGCAGCACCGCGTCGGTATAGCCGCCGGTATAGCGCTGCGTGAAGGTACTGCTCCAGCTGTCTTGGGCATAAGTGAGGTTGGCGACATGCTTCCAACGGATGCCGGGGTCGTCATAGCGGTTGAACTGCCCCAGCTCGCTCGGGCCCCAGGGGTCGGTGTTCGAGATGCGCGACTTCTTGTCGAGCAAGTAAGAGCCCTCGAGGCTGGCCGACCAAGTGCCGGCCAGCGCTTTGCCGCTGGTGGATGCACTGAGCTCCAGGCCCGAGGACTTGGCCCCGCCGGCATTGAACCAGCGCTGATCAACCCCGACCAAGCTGCCGCCCGCGTCGCGCAAGAAGCGATCCTGGAAGCGGCTGTAGTTGTTCTTCAACTCGTCCAGCGAGGGCGTGCGAATCGCGTCGCTGCGCTCGATCTGCCACCAGTCAAGCGACAGCAAGGTCTGCTTGAAGGGCGCCAGCACCAGGCCAAAGGCAGCCTGCTTGGAGGTCTCGGGGCCTAGCTTCATATTGCCTCCGTTGACGATGTCCGGGAACACCGCCACGCATTTCGGGTCATTCGGGTTGACCACCAAGATTGGGCAAGCGGCCGGGTCGACCAGGTCTTTGCCGTCAAAGGGCGAGCGCGTGGCGCCGTTCAAAGCCTGGTTGAAGGTGGGCACCCGAAAGCCGGTGGAGTAGGAGCTGCGCAAGACGAGCGACTCCACCGGCGCGAAGCGCGCCGACAGCTTGGGATTGGTGGTGCGGCCAAAGCCGGTGTAGTCATCGGTGCGCACCGCGGCGGTGACTTCCAGATTCTTCAGCACCGGGATCATCAGCTCGCCATAGGCGGCCTTGACATCGCGGGTGACGCCGTCCACGCCATTGCTGGAGTCAAATGGTGCGGCGATCACCACCGCGCCATTGGGGGCACCGTCGGCGCCCTTGAAGTTGAACTTCTCGCGCCGCAGGTCAATGCCGACAGCCGCCATCATCATGCCGGCCGGCAGCTTGGCGACCGGCCCGCTGGCCGAGAAGTCGCCCTGCATGACCTCGAATTTGCCGCCATAAAGGGTCACGCCGCGGGCCGATGCGGCCTCCAGCGCGCTCAGGCCGGCCGCGCTTTGCTTGGCGCCGGGGAGCAAGAAGGGATCCAGATTGCCCGAGCCCAGCGCGGCGATCATGCCGTCGCGGAAGTAGTAGCCGCTGCCGAGCTTGGACTTGTCATCGCTATAGGCCGAGGAGACGCCGGTTTTATAGTCCCAGCCGGCCCAGGGCAGCGGGCCGTCCAGGCCGACGAAGAAGCGCGCCGATTCGGTTTCGGTGGCAATTTCACGTGGGCCGCAATCCATGCAGCGCCAGCGGAATGCAATCGGGTTACCCTTGTTGGCCGCGATGCTGGGGAAGACCTTGGCAATCGAATCAAACACGGCGTTGTACGAAGCCCCGGTGCTGGGGTAGAGGTATTTGTTGGTGCTGCTCGAAATCAGCTGGACCTCGGAGAACTCTTTGGCCGAGTCAATCTTGGCGCCGACGAATTCGGCCGTTAGCAGATGCTCGCCCAAGGTCTTGCTGAGGCGGCCAACAAAGCTGGTGTTGGTGACTGGCTGTTGCAGCGTGGCCGACACGCCGGTGTCCCAGGCGCAGCCATATTCGGTGCCCGGAGAGGCCCAGAGCTTGGCGTCATAGGCTTTCGAGTTGGGCACGGTGTCGCAGCCCGCAGCGCCGGGCAGGCCCAGCATATTGATGCCGTTATAGCGCTGCGTGCCGCCGGGCAGCAGCACGCCCGAGCTATTGGGGCTCAGGATTGTGGTCATGCCGGCGCGGGCAAACACCGTGGCGACCGGGGTGCCGCGCGTATCGACCGACAAGCCGCGATCGGGCTGGAAGGTGTTGACGAAATCGCGCTGCGTGCCCTTGAGGATTTTGTTTTCGGTGCGGGCCAGCGCGAACATCGCGTTATAGCCATCGGTGGCCAGATTGCCGATGCCGCCGGAGGCCGACAAGCGGGTGATATTGCCGCCGCTTTCCTGGGCTATATCGGTGAAGGCTTGGACGTTGAGGCCACTCAAGTCCTTCTTCAAGATGAAGTTGATGACGCCGCCGATCGCGTCGGTGCCGTAGAGCGCGGAGGCACCGTCCTTGAGAATTTCAACCCGCTCGATCGCAGCCATCGGGATGGTGTTGAGGTTGACGGCCGTGCCATTGAGACCGTGGGCGGCGATGCGGCGCCCATTCAGCAGCACCAAGGTATTGCGCGAACCCTGGCCGCGCAAGTTGGCGAAGCTCGCCCCGTTATTACCCCGCGCATCGCCGCCGACCACGTCGGACTGGCTGGCCATATTGTCCAGGCCGTTGCCGTTGGAGGTGATGCGGCCCATCAGTTGCTCGGCCGAGACGATGCCGTCACGCGCCAACTGTGCCGCCGTGATCACTTGTACCGGCAAAGCGCCCTCGTCTTGCAGGCGCTTGATGCGCGAGCCGGTCACTTCGACGCGCTCAATTTTTTGCACGGCCTCAGTGCTTTGTGCCAAGGCCATGCCGCCGATCAGACCGAGGTGGCCGCCAAGGCCGATCAGCGCGAGTCTGCGTGTCAGAGTATTCAATTTCATCGGGAAGCTCCGGGACTAGAGAGAGGAAGGAGAGGGTGGGGGTGATGCAAGGTTCGATCCATGATCCGCGAGGACTGCGGTGCCGGCCAGAGGGGTTGACCGCATTTGTGGCGTAGACCGCAATGAATGCTTGAGGTGCACACATAACCTGTTGGAATGCGCCGGCGCGGGGGCATGCCTGCAAGCGAGCAGAGGTGTACAAGAAATCATGGGCCAAACGCCGTGCTCGTGCGGGTCTGAGGCTACATTGGCGCTTGCTTCCTACTGCCTACTTTTTTTGCGCATCATGCCTTTGATTACCGAAGCCGAATTCCGCATGGCCAAAGTCCTCAGTCTTGCCGCCTTGTCTTTGGCGCTGGGGGGCTGCGCCGGCATGCGGGCCGCGCCGACGCTGCCGGCCGAGGTGACGCAGGCGATGGCCGAGGCCGGCGTGGCGCAGGCAACGCTGGGCGTGGTCGCCTACCCGCTGCATCAGCGCACACGTGCCTTGCAGCTCAATGCCGAGCTGGCCATGCAGCCGGCGTCCACGATGAAGATCGTGACCACGCTGGTGGCACTGGACCGTTTGGGTCCGAACGCACGCGGCCGCACCGACCTGCTGGCTGTTGGGCCGCTGGTGGGCGATGTGCTGCAGGGGCCGCTGTATCTGCGCGGCGGTGCCGATACTGACCTCGACTGGGGCGCGTTGCAGATGCTGTTGCGTGAGCTGCGCGAGCAGGGCGTGCGCGAGATCCAGGGCGGCTTGGTGGTGGACCGCAGTTTGTTCCGCCCGGCGCGTTTGGATATTGGCCTGGCGCCCTTCGACGAGGCGCCGGAATTTGCCTATAACGCCGTGCCCGATGCGCTGAATCTGGGCGGCGCTGTCTTGAGCTTTCGGCTCAGCGCGGATGCGGCGACCGTGCAGGCCCGCGTCTCACCGGCCTGGCCCGGCATTGAGCTCGATGCCTCGGCCATGACGCTGAACGACAAGCCCTGCAAGGACTGGGATGAGGACTGGCTGGCGCCGCAAGTCAGCAGTACCTCGCAAGGTCAACGCATCCGCTTGGCCGGTGCCTTCCCGCGCAATTGCCGCCAGACTACCGAGCTGAATCTGCTCGATCGCCAATGGCTGACGGCGCAGGCGCTGCGGCAGATGTGGCGAGAGCTGGGCGGGGTGATGGGCGGTGCTGTCGAATCGGACCGCGAAGCCGCCACTCCGAGCGACGCGCGCCTCTTGGCCAGCCACCAAGGCCGCCCCTTGGCCGAGGTGCTGCGCGGCATGATGAAGCGCTCGGACAATTTGCTGACGCGCCTGACCTATTTGCGCCTGGGCGCGGTGGCGGCCCAGCCGGGTGAAGACACGCGCGCGGCGGCCGAACGGGCCGTGCGTGACTGGTTCGCTGCAAAGGGCTTGGACAGTGCCGGCCTGGTGCTGGACAACGGCTCGGGCCTGTCGCGCAGCGAGCGCATCAAGCCGGCGCAGCTGGCGGCCGTGTTGGCGCAGGCTTGGGACTCGCCCCATGCGCCCGAGCTGCTGACGACGCTGCCGGTGGCCGGCGTTGACGGCACGCTGAGCCGGCGCTTCAAAGGCTCGCCCGCCGAGGGCCGCGCCCGCATGAAGACCGGCACCCTCAATGAAGCCGTTGCTTTGGCCGGTTATGTACGCGACGCGCAAGAGCGCCCTTGGGTCGTCGTCGTCATGCTCAACGGCGCCGACACCGGCGCCAAGGGGCGGCCGGTGCTGGATGCCTTGGTGAATTGGGTGGCGCGCCAAAATGATTGAACAGTGCTCTTGGCTTTTTGACTTCAAACCGATGACTGATGGAATGCACATGGCGCGCGCCTTGACCCTAGTGCTGTCGCTTGTTTTGTTGCTTGGGGTGGGCCCTGTTGCTGCGCAAGGCACGGCGACTGCAGCCGAGCTGCCGGCCGCCAAGACCCTGTTTGGCGAGGTTCGCAGCGCGGCCGCCTTGCCGCCGCAGACGATAGGTTTTTACTCCCGGGGCTGTGTGGCCGGTGCGCAAGCGCTGCCGCTGGACGGGCCGCATTGGCAGGCGATGCGGCCCTCGCGCCAGCGCATGTGGGGCCATCCGTACTTGATTCGTTTTGTCGAGCGTTTTGCGCCGCTCGCGGCACAGGCCAGCGGCTGGCCGGGCATTCTGGTCGGTGATATCGCGCAGCCGCGCGGCGGCCCCATGCTGACTGGCCATGCCTCGCACCAGCTGGGCCTGGATGTAGACATCTGGCTCAAACCAATGCCGGCCGAGCGCATGACGAGCGCGCAGCGCGAGCAAGTCTCGTCCATCACGGTGGTCCGGGCAGATCGTTTGGATGTGGACCGGGCGAGCTGGACGCCCGGCCATCAGGCGCTGCTGCGCGTTGCCGCCGAAGACCCGCAGGTGCAGCGCATTTTCATCAATGCGGCCATCAAGCGCGAGCTGTGCCGCAGTGCCAAGGGCGCCAGCTGGCTGCGCAAAATTCGCCCCGAGCATCGCCATGACTATCACTTCCACGTGCGTCTGTTCTGCCCAGAGGGCGACGTGCAATGCAAGGCGCAAGACCCGACCCCCGAGGGCGACGGCTGCGATGCCTCGCTGGATTGGTGGTTCACCGATGAAGCGCTGCACCCGAAGCCGCCTGCAGTAAAGCCGGCGCCGCTGACCATGGCGGATCTGCCGGCAGATTGCCAGCAGGTGCTGGAGGCACGCTGAGCGAGGGCGCCGAGAACAGCTTGCCGTGGCGCGGACTGCCTTAGAGCTTGCCGCTTTAAAGCTTGCCGACCTAGAGCACGCGCGGCAAATCGCGCCGCACCGCCATCCGGTCGCCGAAATCGAAGTGCCACCACTCGCTGTGTATGCCTTGAAAGCCGGCTTGCCGCATCGCCGCACGCAGCCAGCCGCGCTCGGTGATTTGCGAGGGCTTCAGCAAACCAAGGGCCAAATGTTCGGCCTCGTGATCGGGGTGCGAGAGCAGGTTCATTTCGTCAAAGCCCGAACCCATATCGACCTCGCAGCCCTGCGGGTCCAGCATGGTGAGGTCTACCGCCATGCCGAAGGAATGGATAGAGCCCCGCTGCGGCTCGGCCAGGTATTGCAGCAGCGGCGTGCCCTGCAGCTCGGCCCACAAGACTTCTTGCACGCGCTGCGGGCGCAGCGCATCCAGCACCCGCAAGCGGTAGCCGGGGCGCTGCGTCGCCAGCCATTGGGCGGCGTTGACCAAGGCGGCGGCGGCCTCGCGGCGCAGCCAGGCACAGTCGAGTCCGCCGTAGACGGCGCGCTGGACAAAGTTGTCCGGCGTGGCGTAGCGCAAATCGAGATCGATCTCGCTCAGGCTCAGCAGCGAGCAGAAGTCGGCATGCGCGGGGATGTCTTCGCAGGCGATCATCATCAT
>CAUPEV010000172.1:0-10652 GCA_963510335.1 uncultured Roseateles sp. | reverse complement strand
TGCTTGTTGCCGGCTTCACCATCTTCGCGACTGCCGGACATGCGTGGTTACCCGTGTTTCTCGAGGGCCACCGAACTACCACCGTCGGCAAGCAGTTCTTGGGCGGAATCTGGCTCTTGAGTCTGGCGGCCATGGGGCTGCTTTGGCGCAGTAGGCCCCACTCGGTATTGGACCTGTGGCTGCATGTCGTTCTGTGCGTTTGGCTGTTCGACCTGGCGCTGGCAGCGGTGCTGAATAGCGGGCGCTTTGACCTCGGCTGGTATGTCGGGCGCACCTATGGGCTGTTGGCGGCCGGCTTTTTGCTGATTGTTTTGCTGAATGAGCACGCGCGCCACTATGCGCGCCTGGTGCAGGTGTCGGCGGAGTTGCGTTCCGCCAACGACACCTTGTGGGCCATTTCGATGAAGGACGGATTGACCGAGCTGGCCAATCGTCGTTACTTTGACCGCTATCTGGCCGAGCAGCTCTCGGTGGCGGCGCGCCATCAGCGCTGCTTGGCGCTGGTGCTGGTCGATGTAGACCATTTCAAGGGTTTCAATGATTGTTATGGTCACCAGGCCGGCGACGAATGTCTGAAGCAGATCGCGGCTGCGCTTGAGGCTTGCTGCCAGCGGCCTACCGACCTGGCCGCCCGTTACGGCGGCGAAGAGTTTGCGATGGTTTTGCCCGACACCGACCACCTTGGTGCAGGCCATGTTGCGGCCGCCGCGCGGACGGCGATTTCCAGTTTGCGCATCCCGCACCAGCAAAGTTCTGCCGGCGACACGGTCAGCATCAGCGGTGGCGTGGCCATGATGTTGCCAGGATCAGCCATGGCGGCCGAGCAGTTGATCAAGGCGGCGGACAAGGCCCTGTACCAAGCCAAGCGCAGCGGGCGTAACCAGATTGCTTTGGCACAAGGCGCAACGGGCTAGTCATGTCAAAAACCGAGAAAGAAAAAATGCTGGCCGGCGAGCCTTACAGCGGCGCCGATCCGCAGCTGGTGGCCGAGCGCCTGCGCGCCCGTGAGCTGTGCCGGGCTATTGCCGTGCTGCCGCCGCAAGCACCTGAAGTTGAGCGTTCAGACTTGCTAGCGCGGCTATTCGGCGCGGTCACCGACGCCTACATCACGCCGCCGTTCTTCTGCGACTACGGTCGCAATATCGAGCTGGGCAAGAGCGTCTACTTCAACTTCAACTGTGTGCTGCTCGACTGCGCCAAGATCAGCATCGGCGACCATGTGCTGTTCGGCCCTGCGGTGCAGATCTACACAGCCAGCCATCCCATGGATGCGGCCGAACGCCGTAGCGGCGTGGAGTTCGCCAAACCCATCACGATAGGCAACGATGTCTGGTTGGGCGGCGGCGTCGTCGTCTGCCCCGGCGTCACCATAGGCGCCGGCACGGTGATTGGCGCTGGCAGCGTGGTAGTCCGAGACATACCGGCCGGCGTCTTTGCCGCCGGCAATCCCTGCCGGGTGATTCGCGAGCTTTAGAACTTATCGGTAAATAGGCGAGTCAGAGGATCTGCCTCGCAGTTAGGTGATCAAGGCGACTGGCAGCCAACCCGACTATTTACGGACAAGTTCTTGGTCCGGTCTGGTCTTGAGCTGTTAGGCTGGCGGCCCTTGCCCGCTTTTAATCGCCCACACTCATGAGCTTTTTGGCCATCGACATCGGTAACACCCGCCTCAAATGGGCGCTCTATGCATCGCCGCAACCGGGCGCTGTGCTGCTCGCTCATGGCGCGGTGTTTCTTGAGACGATAGAGACCCTGGCCGACAGCGACTGGCGCGGCCTGCCGGCGCCGCACAGTGTGCTGGGCTGCAATGTGGCCGGTGACGCGGTGCGCCGGCGGGTCGAGGAGCAATTGGAGCTTTGGGATCAGGAGCCGCGCTGGGTGGTGGCAAGCAGCCATGCGGGCGGCGTCAGCAATGGCTATGACCACCCCGGCCGGCTCGGTGTCGACAGATTCGTCGCGCTGATCGGCGCACGCTCCCATATGTTGCAGCGCGCTGTTGCGCCGGCGGCCCCAAGTGCTGCGCTGGTGGTGATGATCGGCACGGCAGTCACGGTGGACGCCCTGGACGCCGAAGGGCGTTTCTTGGGCGGCATGATCATGCCTGGCCACGGCATCATGTTGCGCGCATTGGAAGGCGGCACTGCCGGCCTGCGCGTGCCCACCGGCGAGGTGCGCGACTTCCCCACTAACACCTCAGATGCGCTGACCAGCGGCGGCACTTTTGCCATCACCGGCGCGATCGAGCGCATGCACAGGCATCTTGCGAAAAAGGTCGGCAGCTCGCCGCTAACGCTGATGACCGGCGGCGCCGCCTGGAAGGTTGCGCCGACGCTGGAGCTGGAACATGAGCTGGTCGACTCGCTGATCTTCGACGGCATGTTGGCGCTGCAATCGCACCGCTTAGCGCTATAGCTTTGTCACCCACTGATTGAGTGGGCTCAGCGCTTTTTCAGTTCGTCCTTCAAGGCCGCCAGCTCCTCATGCACGCTGCGCAGCTGCGCGTGCATATCGCGCAGGATGTCTTGCTCCATGCGGCGCTCTGAGCTTTCGACCCAGAAGGATGCGATCGCCGCCGTCACCAGCGACAGCACCGCATAGCCCAAGAGCACGACGAAGACGGCGAAGATCTTGGCGGCGGGTGTGGTCGGCACGATGTCGCCATAACCCACTGTTGCAGCGGTTGTAAAAGCCAGCCAAAGCCCGTCGCCCAGGCTGTGCACACGTGGCTCCAGCGCCCAAAAGCCGATGCCGCAAAAGAACAAGACCAGCATGGCCAGCGCCAGCAAATAGCCCAGGCCACCGCGCGTGACCCAGAATTTGATGGCCCAGGCCATGTGTACCAGAGTCAACATGGCGACAAACAGGCGCAGGCCCAGCGCCAGTTGCGAGTGCACACTCGGCGGCAAGAGTGCGGCAGCGACCAGGCCGACGGCCAGCACCAGATCCATCGCGTTGCTACGCAGATATTGCTGCTTGTGGCTGACCTGGCTGGCCACCAAGGCCAGCGACAGCATGATCAGCCCGGCCGCGCCCAAATAGATAGCCACCGCCAGCGGTGTCGGCAAGTCTTCCAGCAGTTCAATGTAGAAGGCCGGAATCGTGCACAGCAAGCCGATCAAGACCGGCCAGCGCCAGCGCTTTTCGGTGCGCAGCGCGGCGGCATTCAAGGCGGGCGGGCGGGCCAGCCCCCAGCTGCGGGTGCTTAGTCGGTGTGGCATGGGAACCGAGCTTAGCGATGAGTTAGCGCTTTTGGCTTGATGTTGATCAAGCTGAGGGTAGCAATATGCTTAGAGAATGAACCTCGACAAGTCCTCGTTCTTGGCCAACTCGCCGAGCTTGGCGTCGACCTCCACTGCGCTCAATTTGACCGTTTGACCGGCCAGATTGGGTGCATCGAAGCTGATCTCGTCGAGCAGACGCTCCATCACCGTGGCGAGACGCCGCGCGCCGATGTTCTCGGTGCGCTCGTTGACCTCAAAAGCGATCTCGGCCAGCCGGCGGATGCCGTCTGCGCTCAATTCAAGCGTCACCTCTTCGGTTGCCAGCAGCGCCTGGTATTGCTTGACCAGGCTGGCATGGGTGCTGCACAAAATCGCCTCGAAGTCGTCAACCGACAGCGAACTCAGCTCGACCCGGATCGGGAAGCGGCCCTGCAGCTCGGGGATCAAGTCGCTTGGCTTGGCCAAATGGAACGCACCCGAGGCGATGAAGAGCATATGGTCGGTCTTGACCATGCCGTATTTGGTGTTGACGGTCGTGCCTTCTACCAAAGGCAGCAGATCGCGCTGCACGCCCTGACGCGACACTTCAGCGGAGCCTGAATCCGAGCGCGAGCAGACTTTGTCGATCTCGTCGATGAAGACGATGCCCATTTCCTGAGCGCTGTGCAGGGCGGCGGCCTTGATTTCGTCCTCGTTCAGCAGCTTGGCCGCTTCTTCCTCGACCAGATGCTTGATCGCTTCGACGATTTTCAGCTTGCGGGTCTTTTTCTTGCCCGCGCCGATCTGCGAAAACATGCCCTTCAACTGCTCGGCCATTTCTTCCATGCCGGGCTGACCCATGGGGCCAAGTATCTCCATCGTCGGCTTGTGTTCAAGCAGATCGATCTCGATCTCTTTGTCATCCATCGTGCCTTCGCGCAGGCGCTTGCGCATGACCTGGCGGGTCGTGTTGTCCGCTTCGCTGCCCGGCACCAGGATGTCAAGCACCCGGTCCTCGGCGGCATCCTCGGCGCGCACACGCTGGCGCTTCATCTGCACTTCGCGTTCTTGCTTGACGGCCATGTCCACCAGATCGCGGATGATGGAGTCGACGTCCTTGCCGACATAGCCGACTTCGGTGAACTTGGTCGCTTCGACCTTGATGAAGGGCGCGCCGGCCAGCTTGGCCAAGCGGCGGGCGATCTCGGTCTTGCCAACGCCGGTGGGGCCAATCATCAAGATGTTCTTGGGTGTGATTTCGGCGCGCAGTTTTTCATCGACCTGCTGGCGGCGCCAGCGATTGCGCATCGCGATCGCGACCGCGCGTTTGGCAGCGTTTTGGCCGACGATGTTTTGATCGAGTTCGGAGACGATCTCCTGAGGAGTCATTGAGCTCATTCGAGAATTTCAATCGTGTGGTTTTGATTGGTGTAAATGCACAGATCGCCGGCAATCACCAAGGACTGCTTGACGATGTCCGCTGCCGTCAACTCGCTGTGCGCAAGCAGCGCGCGAGCTGCGGCTTGCGCGTAGGCGCCGCCCGAGCCGATCGCGGCAATGCCCAGCTCCGGCTCCAGCACATCGCCGTTGCCGGTGATGATCAAGGAGGCGGTCCGGTCGGCGACAACCAGCATCGCCTCAAGGCGGCGCAGCACGCGGTCGGTGCGCCAGTCTTTGGTCAGCTCGACAGCGGCGCGAGTCAGATGGCCCTGATGCTTTTCAAGCTTGGCCTCGAAGCGCTCGAACAGCGTGAAGGCGTCGGCTGTGGCACCGGCAAAACCGGCCAGCACCTGGTCGCGGTGCAGCTTGCGCACTTTGCGGGCACTCGCCTTGACGACGATGGTGCCCAGCGTCACTTGGCCATCGCCGCCAATCGCGACCTGCATGCCGCCGTCGGCTGTTGCACGCCGCACGCTGATGATGGTGGTGCCGTGGAAGAGAGGGGAATTTTGGTCCATAGCAGCTCCAGATGAGGTCAATGAACGCCGCTTCAAGCCCAGGCGACTGATCGCCGCTCTACAGTTGCCGGACCTTGATCTTGGCGTGCTCGTTGATACCCATGGCAACAAAGAACAAGGCCACCAAGCGGTGTGCGTCGGTGAAAGTGACGCTGCGGTTCTCGCTGCGCCGGCTCAAGACCCAATTGAGCAAGTCGCCGGCCGCCATGAAGTCCAGTCGAATTAACTTGGGGCAATTGACATTGATGAGGGTGGCCGAACCCAGCTCGGCCGTCATCCGCGCCAGGGTGTCCGAAATATCGCCGCTCAATTGCCCGCTGAGTTCCAGTTGTATGCTGGCCGGCAAGTGCGCATGTTCGTTGATCTGCGACTCCATAAAGCTGGTCGATTGCTCGGTCGGCATGGTGTTGGTGGCAGGGCCGGTGGTCGACATGCTGGCGCTGCTGATCCTGACACGGCAAGTGCTGGGCTCCCAGCTGGGTGGCGACACCTCGTAGGTCACGCAGTAGTCGATGGCAGCTTCGTCGAACTGATCGGGCCGGTTGACCAGACGCAGCGCTTCCAGGCGCAGCATCCACAGCGCAGGATCGGCGTCACGCACACCCACCGGAGCCATCTCGCTGAGCAATTGCAAAAAGGCGTCTCCCGACATCCAGCGCATATCGACCTGCTGTGTCGCCCAGCTGCGGAACAAGTCGCGCAAAAGGCCGCAGGCTTCGATATCAAGTTGGCGCAGGGGTGCCCAATCCAAGACCCAAGGCATGGGCATGTTTTGGCAGCGGGATTTCAACTGCTGAACCGATTCGGCGACCAGATACTCGGGCGCGGCCCAGCTGACGCCGCTGGATGCGCCCATGGGTGCACGCACGCTGCGCGCGGCTTCGGCCGCCAGCTTGGGCATCGAATACCACTGCGGCGCCGAGAGTCCGAATAGTTGCGCGTAATCCAGGGCCAAGGCTTCGAATTTCGCCTGCTGACCGGTGGCTCGGAAATGGTCGAACAGCACCAGCCAGGTTTCGCCTTGCAAATTGCGCTGCCCACCTGGCCGAATCAAGGCATTGATGGCGTTTTCGCAACTGTCGTAATCGGCATTGGCGAAAGCAATGACGGCTTCGTCGAGCTCCGGGTCGTGCACCACCTCACGCAATTCGGGCAGGTTCTGCTGAGCAACCCTGAAGCTCAAAGGTGCGGCATCCCTGTCGGCCACCTTGGACTCAAAAGTCATTTCGAGCGGAGGCAGGTCGGCTATGGCAGGCAATACGCTGGCCTTGGCGTCGGACAAGGGCGACATGCCAGCCCCCATGACGACGGCGGCCGGAGCGGGCACGGCTTCCATACGCTCGACCTCGGCAGCCGAAGCGAACTCGCTGACCTTGGCCGCTGGCGGGGCATCCTCGGTGGACGTCGGCGCGAAATGCGCCGGTGTCGTGCTGGTCTCGTAAAAGCGCTGGGTATGCGGCGCTTGGGTCTGCGTGGTGACATAACCCTCGCCGGCCATTTGCTGTTCGATCTCGTCGATCTTGGCTTTCACGCCGAGATCGATCTTCGAGTTCAATTCGCTGATACGTTCGACCTCGTCCAAGCGAGAGTTCGACGAACCCAAAACCGCCAATTGTTCGGGCGTCAGGCCTTCGCGGCGGATCCGCCGCAGCATGTCGAGTTCGCGCTTGCGGACGAAATCATTGCGACGCTTGCGGTCGACCATGGCGCGCAATTCGGCCTTGGCCAAATCGCCCTCGGGGTCATCTTGGCGTGAATTGATTTCCGCCCAGTCGCTGGTTGGGTTGGCCACAAAGCGCGCGACCTTGCGGAAGAAGCTTTCGCCGTCCTTCGGTTCTGTCATGCGCGCTGGACCTTGGTTTGAATCGAGCAGGGGCCACTGAAAAGCCGTTCAAGGCGAACGGCTCCGTGCTACTTAGTCGCCGAACATCTTTTGCTTCATCTCGCGGCGCTGCTGCGCTTCGAGCGACAGCGAGGCGGTCGGCCGGGCAATCAAACGGCCCAGGCCAATCGGTTCACCGGTCTCATCGCAATAGCCGTACTCACCCGAGTCCAAGCGAGCCAGCGATTGGATGATTTTTTTCAGCAGCTTGCGCTCGCGGTCGCGCGTGCGCAACTCCAAGGCATGCTCTTCTTCGATGGTGGCGCGGTCGGCAGGGTCCGGCACGATGGAGGTGTCTTCGCGCAGATGCTCGGTGGTTTCACCGGCATTCGACAGCACGCCGTTCTTCAGCTCGGTCAGTTTGGCGCGGAAGAACTCGATCTGCTTTTGACTCATGTACTCGGACTCTGGCATGGCCAGAACTTCGGCATCGGTCAATTCAGCGCCGGTTTTGGTCTTCCAAGCGTTGACGAGTTTAGGGTCTGCCTTGGCGGCGGTGCGGGGGCTTTCAATCACAGGCGTATTCATTTGTCTGGTGGGCGGCTTTGGGGGCGCGAATCGGTCAGCGAAACGGCTGTTTCCGGTCGGGGGAGGGCTGGCCTCGATGGTGGCAAGGTCGGGCAAGTCAGCAAGCTCATGCTTGGCTTTTGAGGGCGTCTTGCCAGTTTTGATGGCGGGACGGGACTCAGCGCTTGCCTGCTTAGGCTCAAGCTCAGTGGCGGGTTTTGGGGCCTGGGTCTTGCTCACGGTTCTCTCCTCGCACTTACATCCCTAAGCAACAGCTCTTTCGAGCCTGTCATTTAGATATCAATCGGGACCAGCTTTGTTCGCATTTTGGGCGCCGCGGATTGTAGCCACGATATTGCTGCGCCCTTCAAGACAATTTGCGAAGCTAGGCCGGCTTGGTTTGGCCCGCTTAAATTCAGGCCAAGCAGCCTTCCATGCCTTGCAGCAGGATTTCCTTGGGTAGATCAATGCCGATGAAAACCATTTTGCTCGCCTTTTTCTCTCCAGGCATCCACTTCGGGCCCAAATCGGAACCCATCAATTGGTGCACACCCTGGAAAATCACACGCTTGTCGGTGCCTTTCATATACAACACGCCTTTATAGCGCAGCATCTTGGGGCCGTACACCTGCACGATGGCGCCCAAAAAGTCTTCGAGCTTGGCGGGGTTGAAGGGCTTGTCCGACTTGAAGACAAAAGACTTCACATCATCGTCATGGACATGGTGGTGCGGGTGGTCGCAATGCTCGCCGTGTTCATGGTCGTGATCATGGGGCGCCTCGATGGTCAGGAAGTCCGGGTCGATCTCCAGCTTGGCATTCAGATTGAAGCCGCGCAGATCGAATACCTTGGACAACGCCACTTCGCCGAAATGGGCTTGCTGCTGCGGCGCACGCGGGTTCATATGCTTGATGCGGTGTGACAGCGCTGCGACGGCCTCGGGCTTTGCCAGATCGGCCTTGCTGATAAAGATCTGATCGGCAAAGCCAATTTGGCGGCGCGCCTCTTGGCGGGTATTCAACTGCTCTTCGGCGTGCACGGCGTCAACCAGCGTCAGAATCGAGTCGAGCAAATAGCTCTCGGCAATCTCGTCGTCCATGAAAAAGGTCTGCGCGACCGGGCCCGGGTCAGCCAGACCGGTGGTTTCGATGACGACACGGTCAAACTTCAACTCGCCCTTGCGGCGCTTGGCAGCCAAATCCGACAAGGTGGTGCGCAAGTCTTCCCGGATCGTGCAGCACACGCAGCCGTTGTTCATCTGAATGATTTGCTCTTCGGTATCGGCCACCAGGATCTCGGTGTCGATGTCCTCTTCACCAAACTCGTTCTCGATCACCGCAATCTTCTGGCCATGGGCCTCGGTCAAGATGCGCTTGAGCAAGGTGGTTTTGCCGGAGCCGAGAAAGCCCGTCAGGATGGTGACGGGAATAAGACCTTTTTGAGGGTTTGACATGATGAGCAGGCTTGGAAGCGAATAGTGCACAGAAACAAATCTAGCCCCAACATGGGGGCGGGTGACTGTCATGCAAGAGGGCTGACATGTCAATCGGTTATTCTGTAAGCCTGTGCAACAACGACACGCCCGTCCCAGTGTCTGACCCTCATCCTATAAAGCTCCCTCACCGAGGGAGCCAAAAATACGCCGTGGCACCACGCGGCCGCGCTCGTAATTTGTTCGAGCGCATGTTCGAATTTCTGCATCCGGGCCCGGACTCCAAGTCCGAACTGATGGAGACCCTGGCCGAGGCCGAGCAGCGTGAGCTGATCGAGCCAGAGTCGCTGCAAATGCTCGAAGGCGTGCTGCGCATGGCCGAACTGAGCGCCGGCGACGCGATGGTAGCCGCGCCGCGAATGGATCTGCTGGATATCGACGCCCCTTACGACGAATTGCTGGCCAGCGTGATCGATGCCGGCCATTCACGCTTTCCTGTTTTTGATGGCCAGCGCGACAACATCATCGGGATTTTGCTGGCCAAGGATTTGTTGAAGATACAGCGCGCACCCGAGTTGAATCTGCGTGCATTGCTGCGCCCGGCCAGCTTTGTGCCCGAAAGCAAGGGCTTGAACGAGTTGCTGCGCGACTTCCGCTCGAATCGCAACCATCTGGCCATCGTCGTTGATGAGTTCGGCAATAACGCCGGCCTGATCACGATAGAGGATGTGCTGGAAGAAATCGTCGGCGAAATCGAGGATGAATTCGACGACAAAGACGGCGAATCCAGCATCTACACCTTGGCCGATGGCAGCCAGCGCGTTGCCGGCGACACCACCATCGCGGCCGTCAACCAGTCCTTCGATGTGCATTTCTCCGAGGAGGACTTTGACACCATAGGCGGCCTGATCGCCCAGCACCATGGCCGTGTGCCAAGGCGCGGTGAGGTGGTCGAAGTCGGCGGCCTGCGCTTTTCGGTGATGTTGACCCGTGGCGGCTCGGTGCGTTGGTTCAAGGTAACCCGCGCCGACAAGCCCGCTGTTTGATGCGACTGCGCTTGGCGAGCCCGCTGGCTCTGTTGGCCGGCCTTATCCATACGGCCGCTTTCGCACCCACCGAGGCCTGGTACCTGCAACTGCTCGCCCTGGCGCTGCTGGCGCGGCTGACTTGGGGCGTGGCGCCGCGCCGGGCCGCTTGGCTGGGGGCGCTATTCGGCCTGGCTTGGCTGGGCTCGGGTTTTTGGTGGATTCATGTCAGTCTGCACCAGTTCGGCCATCTGCCTTGGCTGCTGGCGGCCCTGGCTGTGTTTTTGCTGGCGGCGTTTTTGAGCCTTTATTACGCGGGCGCCATGGCTTTGGCGGCTCGATTGGCGAGCGCGCAGGCCAATCCGGCCTGGCGCATGCTGGTTTGGTCGGCTTGCTGGCTTTTGGCAGAGCTGGCTCGCGCGACCTTGATGACTGGTTTCCCTTGGCTCGCAGCGGGCTACGCGCATACGGTGGGGCCTTTGGCCGTCTGGGCGCCTTGGATCGGTGTCTATGGCATCATCGCGCTGGCGGCGGCTTGTGCCGTGGCATTGGCCGGCTTGAGTCTTCGCAGCTGGCGCCCGGCGGCCGCGCTTGCGGTGGTGTTGGGGCTTGGCTGCATGCTGCAGAAAGACTTCACCACCAGCACCG
>CAUPEV010000171.1:0-10973 GCA_963510335.1 uncultured Roseateles sp. | reverse complement strand
GCGCCGGCACCGGCAAGACCTGGACCATCGCCGCGCTCTATTTGCGCTTGGTCTTGGGTCATGGCGGCGAGCAGGGTTTCAAGCGGTCGCTGCTGCCGGCGGAAATCTTGGTGATGACCTTCACCCGCGCGGCCACACGCGAGCTGTCGGACCGCATTCGCGCGCGCTTGTTGGAGGCGGCGCAGTGCTTTCGCGGCGAGACGCAGGTCGCCAGCGGCGATGCTTTGTTGCAGGGTTTGCTGGCCGACTATGCGGACGCGGCCCAGCGCAGCGCTGCTGCCTGGCGCTTGAGTCTGGCGGCCGAAAGCATGGACGAGGCCGCTGTGCACACCATTGACGCCTGGTGCCAGCGTATGGTGCGCGAGCATGCCTTTGACAGCGGCTGCCTGTTCGATGAAGAACTGATAGGCGACGAGCAAGCGTTGTTGCTGCAAGCCACGCAGGACTATTGGCGCGCCCAGCTCTACCCGCTTGCTTCAGCGGGCTTGGATCAGGCCTTGGCGGTGTTCCGCTCGCCCGAGGCCTTGATGCAGGACGCTCGGCAACTTTTGGGCCAAGGCCTGCCGCCCGAGGCGCATAGCTTGGCGGGCGAAGCGCTGGCTGACTTGATCGCCAGGCTCGCCGCCGAGCGCAGCCATGCTTTGGCTGCTTTGAAGCAGGGCTGGGCCCCGAAGGCGGCTGCCATGAAGACCTGGCTGGATGTGCAAATGGCCGCCGACAAGGCCTGCCCCTTCAACAAGACCAAGCTGCATGCACGTTACTACGAGCCTTGGTTGCAGGCGCTGGCCGCGTGGAGCGAGGCGGCCGATCTGGCTGAAGTGGCCGACATCGAGATGTCCGAGAAGGCGCAGTTCCGCCTCACGCCGGCTGGCTTGATTGATGCCTTGAAGGGCGATGCGGGCTTGCCCGAGTTGCCGCCGGAGTTCGCGGCCTTCGAGCTTTTGCTGGCCGACTTGGCCGCTTTGCCGGCCTTGGCAACACCTTTGCGCTTGCATGCAGCCAGCTGTATCGAGCAGCGCTTGGCGGCCTTGAAGGCACAGTCCGGTTTGTTCGGCTTTGCCGATATGTTGAACCGGCTCGACCGGGCGCTTGACCCAGAGCTGGGCGCCAGTGCCGAGCGCTTGCGTGCGCGCATGTTGGCGCAATACCCGGTTGCCTTGATCGATGAGTTTCAGGACACCTCACCCACGCAGGCGCGCATCTTTGATCGCCTTTACCGGCTTGAAGAAAATTCGCGCAGCAGCACCTTGCTCTTGATCGGCGACCCCAAGCAGTCGATCTATGGCTTTCGTGGCGCCGACATTTACAGTTACCTCGACGTGCGGGCCAAGACGCTTGGCCGCCACTATGTGCTGGGCACCAATCACCGCTCGACCGAGGCCTTGGTGGCCGCGGTGAATCAGGTGTTTGAGTTTGCTGAAACGCGTGCGGGCGAGGGGGCTTTCAGGTTTCGCCCGCTGGACAGTGCGGCCGCGAACCCCTTGCCCTTCACCCCAGTGGCAGCGCGCGGGCGGGCCGAAAGTTTTGTCACCGCCGCCGGCTTGGTGCCGGCCTTGAGTCTGGTGGTCGATGCCAGCTTGCTCGACGCGCGCAGCAGCCAGCGCCTGTTCGCCGCGCGCTGCGCCGAGCAAATGCTGCGCTACCTGAATGAGCCAGAGGCCGGTTTTTTTGATGCAGCAAAAGCTGAGTTTCGGCGCTTGGCGCCGGCCGATATGGCGGTGCTGGTGCGCACCGGTCGGGAGGCCGCAGCCGTGCGTGCCGAGCTACGCCGGCGCGGGGTGGCTTCGGTGTATTTGTCGGACAAGGATTCGGTCTTCGCCAGCGCCGAGGCGAGCGATCTCTTGCGCTGGCTGCAGGCAGTCGCCGCGCCGCTGGACATGCGCTTGGTGCGCGCGGCCTTGGCCACCCGCTTGGTCGGGCTGAGCCTGGCCGAACTCGGCACATTGGCCGCCGACGACGAGGCCTTTGATGCGCGCAGCGATGAGCTGAAGGCCTTGCAAGGTGTGTGGCAGACGCAGGGCGTCTTGGCCATGCTGAGGCAGACCCTGCACAGGCTGGCCCTGCCCGCAAGGTGGTTGGCAGACATGGACGAAGGCGAACGCCGTTTGACCAACTATCTGCATTTGGCCGAGCTCTTGCAGGCCGCCAGCGCCCACCAAAGTGGCGAAGCTGGACTGATCCGCTGGTTGGCCGGGCAGGTGGAACAAAGCGCTGCGCTGGGTGCCAGTGCCGCGGAAGATGCGGTGGTGCGCCTGGAAAGCGATGCAGACCTGGTCAAGATTGTGACCGTTCACAAGTCCAAGGGCTTGGAGTATCCGCTGGTGTTCCTGCCTTTTGGCGGCAGTTTTCGCGGTGTCGACAAGGCCCGCACCAGCTATGTCAAACAGATGGATGCCGAGGGCGTGCCGCGACTGCATTTGCAGCCCACGGCCGAGCAGATCGCCCAGGCCGACAAGGAGCGCCAGCGCGAGGATTTGCGCTTGCTCTATGTGGCGCTGACGCGGGCGCGTCATGCGCTGTGGGTGGGCATGGCTGCGCTCAAGGTCGGTCAGAGCAAAGATTGCGTCAGCTATCGCAGCGGGCTTGGCTATGTGCTGGGCGGGGCGGAACCTTTTGAAGCGGACCAGTTGCCGCTGCTGGCGCAAGCATTGGCCGGAAGCAATCCGCAGATTGCCTTGCTGCCGGCCGAGCGCACAGCGACGTTGGGCCCAAGCCTGCTGAGACCACGCGGCGAGCCGGCGGCGCTGCGCGAAGCGCCGGTCTATAACGCTGAGTTCGAGCGGCGCTGGGGCTTGGGCAGTTTCTCTGCCTTGGTGCGCGCCTTGCCTAGCCAGTTCACCTTGTCGCAGGCGCAGGCACGCATGGATGAGCCGCTTGAAGCTGCTGGTCTGGCTGAGCCGGCGCTGGCCCAACCTTGGCATAGCTTTCCGCGTGGGGCGCTGCCGGGTAACTTTTTGCATGACCAGCTGGAATGGCTGTCCGAGGAGGGCTTTCACAGGCTGGCCGAATCTGCGGACTTGCAGGCCCAGCTGCTGCGGCGCTGCGAGCGCCAGGCTTGGGGCCATCATGCGCAGGAGGTGTTGGCCTGGATGCTGCAGCTATGCGCCACGCCCTTGCCACCGGTTGGCGCCGCATTGAATGAGATCAGGCAGCCCTTGGCCGAAATGGAGTTCTGGTTCCCGTCGGATCATTTGCAGTCGCCGGTTTTGGATGCCATGTGCCGTCGCCATCTGCTGCCCGGCCTGGCTCGCCCGCCGCTGCCGCAACGGCAGATGCATGGGCTCTTGATGGGTTTTGCCGATCTGGTGTTCGAGCATCAAGGGCGTTTCTTTGTGCTGGATTACAAGTCCAACTATCTGGGTCCAACTGACGCTGACTATGCCGAGCCGGCCCTGGCCGCTGCCATGGCCGAACACCGTTATGACGTGCAGGCCGCGCTCTATTTGCTGGCGCTGCACCGGCTGCTGCAAGCCCGCTTGGGCGAGGCCTATGAGCCGCAGAAGCAGCTCGGCGGGGCGGTCTACTACTTTTTGCGTGGCATGCACGCTCCCGGTCATGGTTGCTATTTGGTGAAGCCGGACATGCAGATGTTTGAGGAACTCGATTTGATCTTGCAAGGCGAGCAGCTCTTGCCTATGCCCAACAGGGGTCAGGCATGAGTGCCGACTTGCAGCGCCAAGACGGCGATGTGGCGTTGGAGGCGGTGCGGGCGGTGCTGGCAGCGCTCAAGCAATGGAGCGAGCAGGGCTGGATACGACGGCTCGACGCCGCTTTCGCGCGCTTCGTCGCGGAGCAGGACGCCGGGGCGTCCGCGCCGCTGCTATTGGCCGCTGCCTTGGTCGCGCATATGGAGGGTCGCGGCCATAGCTGTCTGGCACTCGATCTTTTGCTGCAAGACAGTGATGCCGCGCTGGGCTGGAAATCAGATGCGGCGGAGGCCTTGCGGCAACTGATGACGGTCGCCTTTCAGGTCGAGCAGCCGGACGCTCAGCCTGCGGAGCTGTCGGTTTGGCTGGCCGCCCTGAGCAGCAGTGCCCTGGTTTGGGTGGAGCAAGCCGGCCTTGCATCATCCGGCGGCAGCGAGCCCTTGGTGTTGAGTGGATCCAAGCTCTACTTGCGCCGCATGTGGTCTTGCGAGCAAACCGTGGCAGCGCAGGTCTTGGCGCGGGTGGCGCTGGCGGATAGCCCGGACGAGCGCGAAGTTCGGGGCTGGCTTGATGCCCTGTTTCCAGCGCCGAATGCTGATTCGAGTGCCGAGCACGGTGCCGTCGCAGGTGCCGATGCGGATTTCGATTGGCAAAAGCTGGCTTGCGGCTTGGCGCTGAATGGCCGCCTGGGTCTGATCACCGGCGGCCCGGGCACCGGCAAGACCTATACCGTTGCTCGCTTGCTGGCGCTGTTGTTCGCGGTCGACCCCGAGCCGCAGCGCCTGCGTGTGGGTTTGGCCGCGCCCACCGGCAAGGCGGCTGCGCGCCTGAAGCAATCGATCGATTCGGCCCTGGGCGACCTGCAAAATCAACTCGGCAGCCGCTTGGCGCTGCAACAGTTGGCGACGCAGATCGGCCCGGCCCGCACCTTGCATTCACTCTTGGGTGCGCGGCCCGATACGCGCAAGTTCAAGGCTGACGCGGCTCACCCGCTGCCGCTTGATGTGTTGATCGTCGATGAGGCCTCGATGATTCATCTGGAGATGATGGCTGCGCTGCTGCAGGCATTGCCTGCCGGCTCACGTTTGATTTTGCTGGGCGACAAAGACCAACTCGCCTCGGTGGAGGCGGGCGCCGTGCTGGGCGATCTGTGTACAGACGCTGAACTGGGGAGTTACTTGCCGGCCACGGCGACCTATGCCCAAGCGGTCTGTGGGCAGGCAATTGCGCCCGAGTTCCTGGCTGAGAGCGGCTCGGCGCTGGCGCAACACACGGTGATGCTGCGCAAGAGTCATCGCTTCGGCGGCCCCATTGGCCAATTGGCTATGGCGGTCAATCGCGGTGATGCTTGGCGGGCGACTCAGCTGCTGCGCGAGGGTGAAGGCCAGATATTGCAGGAGCTGCAGGCGCCGCAACTGGCGGCCTTGTTGCGTTTGGCGGTGCAGGGGCGGCCCGGTGCCGAGGGCGGCTATCGCAGCTATCTTGAGTTGATCAAGCAGCGTCCGCGCGAGAGCGATCTCGCGACTTTCGAGGCCTGGGTCGGTCAGGTGTTGGCGGCCTTTGAGCGCTTTCGCTTGCTTTGTGCGGTGCGTGAAGGGGCGTTCGGCGCGGCCGGGCTGAATCTAGCGGTCGAACAGGCCTTGATTCAGCAAGGGCTCTTGCTCAAGCGCGGCGAATGGTATGAGGGCCGGCCGGTGATGGTGACGCGCAATGATGTCAGCCTGGGTGTCTATAACGGCGATATCGGCATTGTTTTGCGGCCGCACAGCCTGGCTATGGCTGCTGGCGATGAGGGGGCGGCTCTGCGGCTGCGCGTCTATTTCTCCGATGGCGGGCGGCTGCGCTCGGTCGCGGTGAGTCGCTTGGCCGATGTGGAGACCGCGTTTGCGATGACGGTGCACAAATCGCAGGGCTCGGAATTCGAGCACACCGTGCTGGTGCTGCCTACCGAGCCCAGCCGGGTGCTCACGCGCGAACTTGTCTATACCGGCATTACCCGTGCGCGCAAGGCCTTCACGCTGGTCAGTGGCTGGCAGCCTGGGTTCAACAAGGCGCTGGCGCAGCGTACGCGGCGCGCCAGCGGCTTGCTTGAGCGCTTGAATGAGCGCCCAAAACCAGCGCCCATGCCAGCGCCCGAACCTGCGCCCAAACAAGGATAGGCAACAAGCCTCATGATCAAGTTCATCCACACCGCCGACATTCATCTTGACAGCCCCATGTGTGGCCTGGCGAGCTATCAGAACGCACCGACGCAGGCCTTGCGCGGCGCCAGTCGAGAGGCTTTCACGAAGCTGATCGATGCAGCGATCGACGAGGCGGTTGACTTCATGGTGATCGCCGGCGATCTCTACGACGGCAATTGGCGCGACTACAACACCGGGCATTTCTTTGTGCGTGAGATGGGCCGGCTCAACCAGGCCGGCATTGCCGTCTATCTGCTCTATGGCAACCATGATGCCGAGAGCGAGATGACTCGGCGCTTGAGCTTGCCGCCGAATGTGCATTTGTTCGACAGCCGCAAACCGCTGACGCACCGAATCGAGGCCTTGCGGGTCGCCCTGCATGGCCGCAGCTTCAAGGAGGCCGCCACCACCGAAAACCTGGCCGCCGGCTACCCTGCACCCGTGCCGGGCTGGCTCAATATTGGCGTCTTGCATACCGCCTTGGAGGGCTACGCTGCGCATCCGCGTTATGCGCCTTGCTCCTTGGCCGAGTTGCAGGCCAAGGGCTATGACTATTGGGCCTTGGGCCATGTGCATGAGTATGCGGTGCTGAGCGAATCCCCTTGGACGGTTTTCCCCGGTAATTTGCAGGGCCGCCATATTCGCGAGGCCGGGCCGCGCGGCGCGGTGTTGGTGACGGCCACTGAGACCGGCATTCACAGTGTTGAGCGGCTGATCGTCGATGTCTTGCGCTGGGAGCGGCTTGAGGTGGACGTCGGTGCAGCGTCCGACCTGGCGGCGGTGGTGAGTTTGGCGGGCCGAGCGCTGGAGTCTCTATTGCTCGCGCAGACTGGAACCTGGCCGCTGGCGGTACGCGTCAGCCTGGTCGGGCGCACCCCGGCGCATGGGGCATTGTTCGGGCTCGAAGCGCAGCTGCGCGAGGAGGTCTTGGCGCAGGCCGCCGCGCTCGGTGGCGATAGGCTGTGGATTGAAAAACTCAAGATAGAGACCACGCCGGCCCTGGACGCCGAGCAGCTCACGGCGCGCGCCGACGCCATTGCCGACCTGCAGGCCTTGTTGGCTCAAGCCCCGCAAGATGCGGATTTCATGCGCGGACTGGCCGAAGACTTGCAACAGCTTTGCGCCAAGGCACCGTTGGAGTTGATCGAAGCGCTGCCCGAATTCAAGTCCATTCGCGCGAACGATATGACGGCCATCGTCGCCGCCGTGGCGCCGGCCTTGCTGGCCCAGCTGGCGCTGGCTGAGCAAGGCCAGGGTGGCGGATAGCGTCAAATTTCGGTGCAAAATGGTTCTAGTCGTTGGTGGTGAGAGGTCGCCACATTTACTCTTGGAGAGGAGTTTGACCATGCGTCAGTTTCATTTTGCTAGCGTCCTGCTTTTGGCTTTGTCGCAAGGGCTTGCGCCCCAGCCGTCGCTGGCGGCCAGCAAGGCCGAGACCAAGGCCGCCGTCAACGAGATCATGAGTCATGACGGGCTTGAGCAGCGCAAGTCCAAGGATGCCGATCTGGTCTACGCTCGGCCTGGCGCTTCATTGGCGGGCTACAACAAGGTGATGTTGGGGCCGGTCGATGTGGCTTTCGCCAAGAGCTGGGACCCCAAGCGCCCGGGCAGCAACTTCCGCATCACCGAAGAGGAACGCGAAGATATTCGCAGTGGCGTGGCGAGTTTGGTGCGGGATGAGTTCGTCAAGGCCCTGCAGGCCAAAGATGGCTACAAGGTCGTGGACCTTGCCGGCCCCGATGTGCTCAAGCTCAAGGTCAGCATCATCAATTTGTATGTGAATGCGCCCGATGTAGCGACCGCCGGCCAGACCAGGAGCTATGTGACTTCGGCCGGCGAGATGACCTTGGTGCTTGAAGCCTATGACTCCGAGACCGGCCAGGTTTTGTCTCGCGTGGTGGATCGTCAAGAATCAAAAATGCCCGGCGGGCAGCTGAGCTGGAGCAACCGGGTGATGAACCAGAGCGAGGGTGAGATGATCGCCTCCGGTTGGGCGCGCAAGTTGCGCAAAGCGCTCGACAAGGCGCACGCCGAAGGCAAGCCCTGACAAGTCTTGGTAGTAAAGTGACGCTCAATTCAATCGCAAGGAGCGCCAGCATGGCCACACAAGCCCCCGCCCAGAAAATCGACATCAAGGCCATCGCCTCGGACAGCGGCGTGGCCGTTGAGGCCTATGACACTTACGACACCGACGAGGAAACACTGGCCGCCGCGCACCGCTTTGCCGCCGGTATCTTGAACCGCGTTGCCTCTATCTGCGAGCAGGGGCCGGGCAAGACCTTGGACGCGGCCGCCTTGCGCAAGCTGGCGCAAGGCTTGCTCGGCTGATCAGTACGGTCCGCTGGCCAGCCAGCGCTCCAACTGGGGCAGCCTGTCATTGCCCCAGAAGCGCTCGCCTTCAACGATGAAGAAGGGCGAGCCGAAGACGCCGCGCGCTTCGGCCATATCGACCTCGGCTTTCAGCCTTGAGCGGCTGGCCGGGTTGGCGCTGGCTTCAGCAAAGTCCTCGGCGCTCAGGCCCATCTCGGTGCTGATGGCTTCCAGCACGTCTTCCGAGGCGATGTTCTGGTCGTCGACAAAATAAGCCTTCATCACCCGACTGGCGAAGTCGCGGCCGCGCAGCGGTTGGCGGTCATGGACCCAATGAAAAATGCGTGCGGCTTGTTCGGTGTGAGCACCCAGATTGCTAGGCGTGCGGTATTCAACGCCGTAGAAAGTAGCCAAGCGTTCGGCGTCGCGGCGGATGTAGTCGCTGCGCATGATGTTGTTGGGGATGCGGATGCGCTCCAGCGATTGGAAGTTGGCGTCCAGCACGATGGCGCGCCAAGTCACGCTGCGCCCATGGCGTTCGGCGATCTTGTCGATCTGCTGCGAGGCAATATAGCCGTAGGGCGAGGCAAAGTCGAAATAGAAGTCGATGGGCGCAGACATGTGGATTCACTCCGGTGATTTGGCGCGGATTGTAGGGTGCGCAGATGGCTTAGAGTGCAGGCCAAGCCAGAGCTTTTGATTCACTCGCAATTCATGCCTGGCCCACCCGTCAAGCGCAAGCTCAGCACACCCCAGGCAAACTCTAGGTACCCGAAAAACTTGCCATGCGCATTCAACAGCTAGACCTCAAACGCTACGGCAAGTTCACCGATCAGCGCATGGAATTTCCCGCCGCAGCGCTTGATTTCCATTTGATCGTTGGCGCCAATGAGGCCGGCAAGTCGACCACCCGCAGCGCCATCCTGGACCTGCTGTTTGGTATCGAAACACGCTCCAATTACGATTTCCTGCATGCCAAGTCCGATATGCGTTTGGCCGCGTGCATTGAGCATGGCGGCACGCATTTGCAGTTCGAGCGCAGCAAGGCCAGGACCAAATCATTGTTCGACGCCAAGGGCCAGGTCTTGCCAGAGACCGCATTGGCGGCATTTTTGGGCGCCAGCGACCGGGCTTTTTTTGATCAGATGTTTGGCCTGGATCATGGCCGGCTCGAGGCCGGCGGCAAGGCGATTCTGAGTGCGTCCAATGATCTCGGGCAGATATTGTTTCAGTCCGCCGCCGGCATTGGAGGTTTGGCCTCGGTGCGCGAGCAGTTGGATGCCGAGGCCGACAAGCTCTGGGCCAAGCGGCGCGCCGGTGATCGGGCCTATTACTCGGCCAGTGACGAATTGGCGGCGGCGGATCTTGCGCTGAAGGCCTGCACCGTGCGCACCAAGGAATGGTTGGACGCACGCGCAAGGGTGGAGGCTGTGGGCCAAGCGCGTGCTCAGCTGCGCGCTCGTTTGGACGGCTTGGAGCTGCAGCGCAGCGCGCTTGAGCGGGTGCGACGTTTGGCCCCGGCCTTGCGGCAAAGGGACGCTGCGCAAGCGGCCTTGAACGCGATGCCGCCGCAGGCCTTGCTGCCCTTGGACGCCGCGCGCACCTTGAGCGAGCTGGAGCTGGAGTTGGCCAGCGCTGCTCGCACGCAGGAGCTGTTTGCCGGCCAGGCGAAGGCGGCGGCCGAGCAACTGGCGGCGGTGCAAGTCGATGAATCAATACTGCGCCTGCAGAGCGAGTTGCAAGCACTTGAGGAGCGCCGCCAGCGGGTGCGCGGCCATGGACGGGAGATTGAGCGCTGTCAGGCCGAGCTGGCAGGGCATTGGCAGCGGGTTGAGGCCGAGCTGCGGCGCTTGGGATGGGCGCAAATGGATGAGGCGACCTTGAGCACTCGGCTGCCGGCACTGCCGCTGCGCAGCGCTTTCGCGGCCCTGGCCAAGAACTTTGCGCTGCTCGAGCAAACCCGCCGCCATGCCGCTGCCGCTGAGGCAGACAAGGCGGCCGAGCTGCGCGACTTGGAAGCGCAGGGGCAGTTGCAAGATCAAGGCAGTGCCAAATTGCCCGCCGGCTTGGGCGTGGCCCTGAGCCAAGCGCGCGCGCTCGGCGATGTGCGGGCGGCCGCTAGGCGTGAAGAGGCGGCCTTGTTGCGTGCCGAGCGTGAGCTGGAAAGTTCCCGCGCCAGTTTGGGGCAGTGGGGCCGCGATGTCGCCGCGCTGCGTGGCTTGATCTTGCCGTCCGAGGCAGCCCTGCAGCAGCGCCTGCAGCGTCAAGCCGATCTGCAAATCAAGGCCCGCAGCTTGAGTGAGCGGCAGGCCGAGTTGCGAGCGGCTGCCGGCGCCATGGCGCTGGAAATCAATCAGTACGCTCAGGCGCACAAGCCGGTCGGGGCGGTCGAATTGGCCCAGGCACGGGCCGAGCGCAATGCGCAGTGGCAGCGCCTCAAGCAAGGCGAGACCGAACTGCGTAGCGCCGCAGAAGACTTTGAGGCCAGCATCGAGCAGGCCGATGCGATGGCTGATCAGCGCCATGCCAAGGCACGCGAGGCGAGCGAATTGCAGGCCAAGCAAGATGCGTTGGAACGCTTAGGTCAGCAAGCTGCCGAGATCGCGGCGGCACTTGCTGGCGTGGCCGCAGAGGAACTTGTGCAGAGCACCGAATGGCAGGCCTTGAGCGAAAGCCTGGGCTTGGACGGCATGGCCGCGGCCGACTTGAATGCATGGCGGCAGACGCGTGCCTGGGTGCTTGAAGCTCAGGATCAGTTCGACCACGCGCAAGCGCAATTGCAGGCCGGCGCCAATCTGGCGAACGAGCTGCGGGCTGGTTTGCAAGCAGCCAT
>CAUPEV010000170.1:0-11243 GCA_963510335.1 uncultured Roseateles sp. | reverse complement strand
CGCGCTCGACTACCGCGTGCCCGACGCGCAGGGCCTGGCCTACTACAACACGCTCAAGGCGCGCGGTGTCGATGCACGCCTGCTGTGGTTCCCGGACGAAACCCAGTGGGTGCTGAAGCCGCTAAACAGCAAGCTCTGGTACGGTGAGTTTTTTGATTGGTTGAAGCGCCATCCGGCCAAGCCGGCACGCGGCCAAAAGAACTGAAGGAGCCGCGCCTTCTTTCTGACATTCACGCTTTCAAGTTCCCGCACCTGATCAAATCAAAAAGCCCTGCCCGCTGTCTGCGGTGCAGGGCTTTTTTTCGTCTGCGACCCAGTCTTGTGTGGCGCCGGCAGGTCGAAAAGCCGCCTGTTCACGCGCTATTTCATGGGCTTCTGAACACGCTGCCATTGACACAATCCAGACAGGGTTCGAGCCGCGCCCCGACGTCGCCTGTCCGTCTAATTTAGTCGTTCGGACTCAATTCATTTTCATCGCCCACAGGTCAAGAATGTCCCCAAGCCAGAATGTCGCGCTCATCCAGTACTTGTCTGGCAGCAACTTGAAGCCGGCCTTGCCAAAACAGCTATTGCTGCTTTGGCTCTGCGCCTCGTCCCTGCTGGCCACTCGGACATTGGCGCAAACCCCACCCGACGCCGGCAGCCTGCTGCAGCAGCAGCGCCAAAGCTTGCCGCAACTGCAGCCACCCAGCAAAGATCAGACCCCGCGCCTGCGCCAGGCCGTGGAATCCACGCTGACCGGCGGCCGCCAAGTGCAGGTGCAGCGCTTCGACTTGGCGGGCAATGTTTTGCTCGATGACGCCACGCTGCAAAGCGTGCTTGCCGACTACCGGGGCCGCAAGCTCGGCCTGGGCGACTTGCAACGCGCGGCCGCCGCCGTCAGCGAGGCCTATGCGCAAGCCGGTTGGCTGGCGCGGGTGTTCTTGCCGCCGCAAGACATCACCGATGGCGTGATCAGCTTGCAAATTGAAGAGGCGCGCTTCGGCGCGCTTCGTTTTGACGCTGGCAGCGCGCGCTTTGACCTCGAGCGCGCCAAAGCCATGGTCGCCGCGCAACAACCCCCCGGTGTGGCGCTGAACCTCAACGCGCTGGACCGCGCCTTGCTGCTGATGGGCGACCTGCCCGGCCTGCGCAGCAGCGGCAGCCTGGTGGCCGGCAGCGCGGCCGGTGAGACCGATCTTTTGCTCAAATTGGAGGATGGGCCTTTGTTGATCGGGGATGTCGGCGCCGACAACGCAGGCAGCCGCTCCACCGGTGCGGCCCGCTTGAATGCGGACCTAGGCCTGAACGGCTGGTTGGGGCTAGGTGACGCGATACGCGCCAATCTCAGCCACACCGAGGGCAGCGACTACGGCCAGGTCGCCGGCTCCGCCCCTGTTGGTGTTCATGGTTGGCGCGCCGGCGCCAATGCGTCGAGCATGCGCTACCGCCTGGTCGGAGCCGACTTCGCCGCCTTGCAATCCAAGGGCCACTCCAACACCTGGGCGCTGGATGCCAGCTTCCCGCTGCTGCGCAGCCGCGAGCGCAATCTGACGGTGCAATTCAGCGTTGAGCACAAAGACTTCTTCAACGAAGCCAATGGCAGTGTCAGCAGCGACTATCGCTCGCGCACGGTCTCGGCCGGCGTCAGCGGCAATCTGTTCGACGGCCTGGGCGGCGGTGGCGCCAATGCCGCCGGCCTGATGCTGAACCAAGGCAGCCTGAACCTGGGCGGCTCGCCCAATGCCGGCGCGGACGCGGCCGGCCCCAAGACGCAGGGCGGCTTCACCAAGCTGCGCTACGGCTTCAGCCGCCAGCAAATGCTGATGAGCCGCAACCTGTCGGCCTACCTCGGACTGGCCGGTCAATACAGCGATGGCAACCTCGACTCTTCCGAGAAGTTCTACCTCGGCGGCGCGCAAGGTGTGCGCGCCTATCCGGCCAGCGAGGCCGGCGGCGCACGCGGGCGCATCATCAATCTGGAGCTGCGCGCGCAACTCCCGGCCGTCGTGCCCGGCGATCTGCGCGGCACTGCCTTCTACGACTGGGGCCGCGTTCAAGTCAATGTCGACAACAGCTTTGCCGGCGCGCCCACCATCAATCAGGCGACGCTGCAAGGCGCGGGCCTCAGCCTCGCCTGGACGGGGCCGCAATACCTGGACCTGAGGGCCACCGTGGCGCGACGCATAGGCAGCAACCCGCTGGCCAACCCGGCCGGGCTCGACCAAGACGGCACGCTCACGCGCAGCCGCTTGTGGCTGCAAGCCAGTCTGCCTTTCTAAAGCTCGCCCGACTTCCAACAAGATTTCTCGCCAAGACATCCTCCCATGAACGAGCACGCCAGTATCAACCGCCTCTACCGCCTGATTTGGAACGCTAGCACTGGCACCTGGGTTGCGGTCAGCGAACTCAGCCGAGGCCGGGGCAAGCGCAGCATCGCCGGGGCCAGCGGACACAGCGGATTCAGGGCGTTCTTGGCTACGCTCAAAGCCCTGCCGGTCTTGCTCGCGCTCGGCTTTGCTGGCGCGCAAGCCGCCCCTGCCGTCAACACTGTTCCGCAGGGCGGCCAAGTGGTGGCCGGCGAAGCCAGCATCGCGTCCGGTGCCGCCCGCCTGAACATCCATCAGACCAGCCAACGCGCCGCCATCGATTGGCAAAGCTTCAATCTCGGCGCCAACGCGCAGGTCGATTTCAAGCAGCCCAACGCCGCCAGCGTGACGCTGAACCGCGTGCTCGATGCCCTGCCCAGCCAGATCTTTGGCCGCATCACATCGAATGGCCAAGTCTTTCTGAGCAACCCGGCCGGCATCTATTTCAGCCCGACGGCCAGCGCCGATGTCGGCGCCCTGGTGGCCACCACACACAGCATCTCGACCGCCGACTTCATGGCCGGCAAAACAACCTTCGACCGCAATGGCTCGACGGCCAGCGTCATCAACGAAGGTGCCTTAACTGCCAATTTGGGCGGCTATATCGCCCTGCTGGCGCCCGAGGTCCGCAATGATGGCGTGATCCTTGCCCAGGCCGGCACGGTAGCGCTGGCTGCAGGCGAAATGATAGAGCTGCAATTCAGCGGCACGCGCCTGAGCAAATTGTTGGTCAACCCAGCCAGCGTGGCTGCCTTGGTGGACAACCGCCAGGCCGTGCTGGCGCCCGACGGCCTGATCCTGCTGACGGCCCGAGGCGCGCAAGAGCTGCGCGGCGGCGTGATTCAACACAGCGGCCGCTTGGTGGCCAACTCGCTCAACGACAAGGGTGGCCGCATCGTGCTGGAGGCCGACGCCATCACGCTCGCCGCCGGCTCATCGCTTGACGCCAGCGGTGCGACGGGTGGCGGCCAGGTCCTGGTCGGCGGCGACTGGCAAGGCTCGGGCGCCATGTATCAGGCCAGCAAGGTCACGATGGCGGCCGGCGCCAAGATCGACGCCTCGGCCGGCCAAAGTGGCGATGGCGGCAAGGTGGTGTTGTGGAGCGATATTCACCATCCGCTCAGCGTGACCAGCGCGCATGGCGAGATCCTGGCTCAAGGCGGGTTGGCCGGGGGAATTGGCGGCCAGGTCGAAACTTCGGGCCATAAGCTGGACGTGAACGGCATTCGCGTCAGCACTGCGGCACCGACGAGGAACTCTGGGCAGACCGGGCGCTGGTTGCTTGACCCCTACGACTTCACCATCGCAGCCAGCGGCGGTGACATCAGCGGCGCCGACCTGGCCACGCTGCTGGTCAACAACAACATCACCATCGAAACCGCGCTGTCACCCACTGCATCGCCAACAAACCTGATCGGCAGCATCGGCACGGCCGGAGACATTTTGGTCAAGGACGCTGTGTCCTGGAGTGCCAACAAGCTCACGCTCAGCGCCTATAACAACATCACCGTCAGCGCCAACCTGAATGCCAGCGCCACGGCCAGCCTGGCGCTGGAGTTTGGCCTGGGCGCCGTCGCGACAGGCAATACCAGCAACTTCAGCACCGCCGCCGGAGCGGCGGTGAATCTGCCGGCCGGCAGCGGCAACTTCACGACCCGTCAAGGTTCGAACGGCACGCTCAAAGCCTACACCGTCATCACCTCACTGGGCGCGGCGGGCAGCACCACCACGACCGATCTGCAGGGTATGCAAGGCAACGTCGCTCTGAACTACGCCCTGGGCAGCAGTATTGATGCGAGTGCCACAGCCGCCTGGAACGCCGGGGCCGGCTTCCAACCCGTGAATGCCCGCAACCCCGAGTTCACCGGCGTCTTCGACGGTCTGGGCCACACCATCAGCGGCCTCACGATCAACCGACCCACCACCAACTACGTCGCACTGTTCGGCTTCAGTCGCAACGCCACGCTGCGCAATTTTGGCTTGCTTGATGTGAACCTGACAGGCCTGGACGCCATGGGCTCTGCAGTGGCGGCGCTCTCTAGCGGCAGCATCAACAACGTCTACTCCACCGGCACCGTTTCGGGGCGCAATGAGGTGGGCGGATTGGTCGGCCTGGTCTATGACAACATCCTGCTGAGCAACAGCCATTCCGCTGTGAACGTGACCGGCAGCGGGGGTAGCATCGGCGGTTTGCTGGGCAAGATCTATTCTTCCAGTGTCGCCACCGTGAGTTCCAGCTTCGCCACCGGCAATGTCACCGGGACAACCGGTAGCCAAGATGTTGGCGGCCTGGTCGGCAGCTTCCGCGACGGCGGCGTCGTCACTGGCAGCTATGCCACCGGCCGGGTGACGGGCAGCGGCAGCGCCACCGGTGGCCTGGTTGGAAAAATCACTGGCGGCACTGTCAGCGCCAGCTACGCCAGCGGCAATGTGTCCGGTACTAGCGAAGTCGGTGGCTTGGTGGGATTGAACTCGGGCAGCAACGGAACGTCGGGTGGAAACAGGGTCGGCACAGGTACTGGCACTCTCGGTACGAATGGAAGCAATGCACTGATCACCAACAGCTATGCGACGGGCTCGGTGGCAGGCACCGGCAACAATGTCGGAGGTCTGGTTGGGCGCAATAGCGGCGGCAACGGCGGAAGAGGAGGCTCAGCGATCTCGGGCGGTACCGGCGGGCGGGGCGGCAACGGCGGCTCTGCAACTATTTCCAACAGCTACGCTACTGGCGCGGCAACAGGAGCTACCGTCGGCGGCCTGACTGCCACAAGCAGCAATGGAAGTTCTGGAGCTTCCGGTTCTGCAAGCTCTGGAGGCACTGCCGGCGCGGGAGGCAGCTCCGGTGCTAACTTTGTAACTGCGAGTTATTGGAACACCAGCACATCCGGCAACGCCACTTCTGCGGCCGGCACGGGAAAAACTACCGCGCAGATGCAGGCCATGGCCACGTTTTCGAGCTGGACGATATCCACATCGACCGCGAGTTCGGACATATCCCCTTGGTTCATTTACGAAGGCCAGACCGCTCCCTTGTTGCGCAGCTTTCTGACCCCGCTCAGTGTGACCGTAGGCAATGTCAGCAGAACCTATGACGGTCAGACCTATAGCGACGCGCCGGCCCTCAGCTATTCGCTCACACCGAATGCCAATCTCTTGGGCAGCCTGAGCTGGGTCAATGCAAAGAACGCCGGCAGCTACGCCGTCAGCGGCAGCTTGTACTCCAATCAGCAGGGCTATCTGATCAGCGTCGCCGGCGGCACGCTTACCGTGAATCCAGCCACACTGAACCTGCAAGGCACACGCAGCTACGACGGGAGCACCGCTTTTGCAGGGGCGCAGCTGAGCGCCATCGGCGTCAACGGCGAGACCTTCTCGGTCAGCGGTGCCGGCCAGAGCGGCAATCTGAGCGGCAAGCAAGTGCAAACCAACCAGGCGCTGGCCAGCATTGACGGCCTGAGCCTGGACAGCAGCAGCAATGGCGGCTTGGCCGGCAACTACACGGCGCTCAGCACCACGGGCAGCTCGGTCAGCATCACGCCGGCGAGCCTAACGGTGAGCGGCATCACGGCCAGTAGCAAGACCTATGACGGCGCGACCACCGCCACCTTGAACAGCAGTGCCGCAGCTTTCGCCGGCATGATCACTGATGATCAACTGACTGTGGCCAGCGCCAGCGGCGCCTTTGTCGACAAGAATGCCGGCAGCGGCAAAACGGTCAATATCAGCGGCATCACCTTGGGCGGCGCCGATGCCGGCAACTACGCCTTGAGCAGCACGGCGGCCAACACCACGGCAGACATCAACAAAGCACCATTGACCGTGACGGCTGAAAGCAAGAGCCGGGTCTATGGCGCCGCCAACCCGGCGCTAACGACCACGATCAGTGGTTTTGTTGCTGGAGAGAATTTATCCAACGCCGGCGTCACCGGCAGCGCCAGCGCTTCGACCACCGCGACGAGCGCCACCGCCGCCGGCACAGCCAGCATCAATGCCGGCTTGGGCACGCTTGCGGCCAGCAACTATGAATTCGCCACCTTCGCTGCCGGCACGCTGACCATCAACAAGGCGAATCTGACCGTCACCGCCGATGACAAGAGCAGGCTCTATGGCGCGGCCAACCCGACGCTGACGACAACGATCAGCGGCTTCGTCAACGGCGAGACGCTGGCAACTTCCGGCATCACCGGCAGCGCTGGCGCAACAACTTCAGCGACGACCTCCACCGGCGTCGGCACGACCATCATCCGCACCGGACCCGGCTCTCTGACCGCCGGCAACTACGATTTCACGACCTTCACTGATGGCACGCTGACCATCAACAAAGCGCATCTGACCGTGACGGCCGATGACAAGAGTCGGCTCTATGGCGCCGCCAACCCGGGACTCACGACAACGATCAGCGGCTTCGCCAATGGCGAAACGCTGTCAACTTCCGGCGTCAGCGGCAGCGCTGGCGCCAGCACGTCGGCAGGGGCAGCAACAGGTGTGGGCAGCGCCAACGTCACGCCGGCGATAGGCACACTCAGCGCCAGCAACTATGACTTCACAACTTTTACCGATGGCAGGTTGAGCATAGGCAAAGCCCCTTTGCTGGTCACGGCCAATGCGCTCAGCAAGACCTATGACGGCGTCGCTTTTACCGGCGGCAACGGCGCCGTCTACAGCGGTCTGGTCAATGGCGAAACAGCGGCGGTCTTGGGAGGCGCCTTGAGCTTTGCCGGCAGCAGCCAAGGTGCGCGCAAAGTCGGCAGCTATGTCTTGGCACCAACCGGCTTGAACAGCGCCAACTACGCCATCAGCTACGCAGATGCCACGCTGGACATCACGCGCGCCAGCATCAGCGCCATCACCGGCATCACGGCAGCGAACAAGGTCTATGACGGGTCAAGCGCAGCCTCGCTCAACAGCGCAGGCGCTGCCTTCACCAGCATGGTGGCGGGCGACCAGCTCACGGTGGCCACTGCCATCGGCAGCTTTGCCGACAAAGCTGCCGGCAAGGCCAAGACGGTCAGCATCAGCGTCTTGACCCTGGGCGGCGAGGATGCCGGCAACTACAACTTGGTCAGCAGCGTCAGCAGCGCGCAAGCCGATATCGACCGCGCCCCCATCTCGGCCGTCAGCGGCATCAGCGCCAATAGCAAGCGCTATGACGGCAGCGACGCCGCAACGCTCAATACAGCCCAAGCGGTTTTCGCAGGCCTGCTGACGGGTGATGCCTTGAGCGTCGCCACAGCCAGCGCCAGCTTTACCGACAAGAATGCCGGCAGCGGCAAGCCTGTCAACATCAGCGGCATCACGCTGGGCGGCAGCGACGCGAACAACTACCAGTTGCTGAGCACGGCCGCAACAAGCCAAGCCGAAATCGGCAAGGCCATCATTTCGGCCGTCAGCGGCATCACGGCCAACAACAAGGTCGAGGACGGCACAAAAACCGCCAGCTTGAATCTTGATCAGGCGCTGCTACTCGGGAGAATCGGCGCAGATCTTGTCTCCATCACCCAAGCCCAAGGGAGCTTTGACGATGCGCTGGCCGGCTTGCAAAAAACCGTCACGATCAGCGAGATGCAACTCGGCGGCGTCGATGCAGGCAATTACCAACTGACGGCCACCAGTGCCAGCAGCCAAGCAGACATCAGCAAAAAGGCGATGACGTCAGAGCCGCAGGTCCTGCCACCCTACCCTGCTCCACCGCCTGTCACACCGCCCACGCCGGCACAAGCGCCAAGCACCAACAAGGGGCTGACATTGCCTGCCGCCGCACCGGCTCAAGCTCAACCCGCGCCGCCGGCATCATTCGCTGCGCTAGTCACTTTGCCGCCTGACCAAGCCGGCAGCGGCGCAGACAAGGCCAGCGCCGTGGCCACCCTGACGCGCCTGCCTTCGGCCGAGCAAACAGGCATCGCCAGCATCCTGGTGCCGCGCAGCGGCGCGAACGGCAACGGCAATGGCAATGGCACCGGGGACGGCTTTAAATTCAGCTTGCCGCCTGAGCTGCTCACCGCCATCGCTGCCAGTGGCAGCCCGCCAACTCTCAGCAGTGTGAGCGGCAGCGCTCTGCCCACCTGGCTGCGCTTTGATACTGATTCGCGCCAGATCGTGGTCAGCGAGCTTCCCGCTAGCGCCTTGCCTTATCAAGTCAAGCTATCCATTGGCGGCGAAAGCACCATCATCCTGATTTCGGAGCGAGCCGACTGAAGCGCATGGCTCAGTGAGCGCAGCGAGCTTGGACGGGTTCGATCTGCTTCGTCCCGGCAAACCTAGTCGCCCACATGCCTACGCGCACCGCTGAACTTTCAAATGTGCCGCCCTGCTGATCAAACTTACTTGCACCCACAGAACTGCCCAGTTGCCGGTCTCGGTGCAGGAGCCTTTTGAGCGCGCTGGACGGTCTCAAAGCTGGCGTGATTGGGGCGGAAGGCGCTGTCTGCACCGCCGATTTCAACGTCCCGGCTTGCACATCGCGATCGCCATGGGCGAAAGCAGGCCTCTGATCTCCTGCGACCAGGGTACTTTGCCAGGTGAATTGACTGGCATCGCGATAGAACCGCCCGCACCGATGCCCAAAGGCACTCGGCACTCGGGACTCGGCACTAAAAAAAAGGACTAGCCTAAATCCGGTAAATCACGCTGACCCAGACCAGCGGCTGCTTGTTCGAGCTGGTGTCGGCTTGCGGTGCGCCGCCCTTGCCCCGCCAAGCCAGCGCCGCGTCCAGCTCCAAGTCCTTGATTTGCGCCCTGACGCCCAGTCCAGCGCCGCTGAGTGTGCGGCTGTTGACGGCCGTTTGCGGCGTAGGCGTCTTGTTGATCTGGACCTTGCCCAAGTCATACAAGACATAGGGGACGAAGCCGCCAAGCGGGTAGCGCAACTCCATTTGGGTCATCCAGCCTTGATCTCCGGTGGCTTCGCCATTGGGAAAGCTGCGCACCCCACTGGCACCGCCGAGAGTGATGCGCTCGCTCGAATCGAGATTCTTGTCCGTCATTTGGGCGCTGATGCGGCCATAGAAACTCAGGCCCGAAGCGCTCAGGTTTTGCAGGCGAATGAGGTCAAGATTGAACTTTGTGAAGCGGCCCAGGGTTTGATTTTCGTCCTGTGGATATTGGGGGCCGGCAAACTTGAGCCTGCCTGGGGTCATGCTGAGATTGCCAAAGCTGATGCCGCCATAGCCCAAACCGTCACGGCGATCAAAGTCAAAACCCAGCACCAAGGCGTCGGTGGATTTGCCTTCGCTGATGCCCGCCTTGTTGTCTTGCAAGCGCTTGTGCTGATAGGCCGCTGAGGCCTTCAGATTGGCATTGTTCGAGCGCAGCAAAGGGTAGCTCAGGCCCAGATTGCTGACCTTGGCGGTGCCGGTGGCATTGGCATTGGCAAATTCTTTGCCTAACTGATAGTCCGTATGGGCATAGCTGACACTGCCACGCAGCCCTTGGCTGCCCAAGGGCGTGTTGTAGGCCAAGCTGCCCAGCCAGAGCTTTTCGTCACTGACGAGGCTGCGCAGGCTGATCTGATCGCCCAAGCGCAGAGGGCTGTTCCAGTCGAGATTGAATTGCAGCCGGTTGCGGCCGCTGTAGCGGTTGCCGTGGTTGTCTGCCCCGACGCTGCCCACCCAGGTTTGCGCCCGGGTGACTTCTACTTCCAAGTCCCCGCTGCCGACCTTGCTGCCTGGCTGCATCATGGGGACGACGCGCACCCCCGGCTGATCACCCAGAATCAAGGTTGCCCGCTCCAGCGCTGCGCTGGAGATGACGGCGCCGGGCTGGAGCACGCTCAAAAACTGTTCGGCCTGGGCGGCCCAAGCCGGATCGGTGCTCACGGCCCGAACCTGCCCGTACTCCCCCTCCAGCACCTGAATGCGCAAGACGCCATCGCTCAACTCTTGCGGCGGCAAATAGGCGCGAGCAAAGAGAAAGCCGCGCTGCTGATAGAGGGCGCCGACCCGGTCGGCCAATTCGCGCAGGCCAGCCAAGTCGAGCTTTTTACCTGCAGCATCTGCCAACAGTTCCTCCAGAGTGGCACTGTCGATCACCGTGTTGCCACTCAGCTCAACGCTGCTGATCAGCACCTGCCTGCCGCCGGGCAGCACCAGATCGGTGCTCGGAGTTGGCATGGTCAGCTTTGGAGCCTGGCGCTGCGGTTCCGGCAGGCGCCTGAGCTCTTGTGAAAGTTGCCCTGCATCGGGTGGTGTCTGTGCGCGGGCGTGGTTGCCGGCCATGCCCGCGATCAAGGCCAAGCTGGCCAAGCGCACGATTTGCAAGCCGCGTGCCTCAGAACTGCTCACGGTGAGAGCCTTGATGTCTTTTTTCATTGTTCTTTCCCGCCTTCTTGATTGTTCGCTGGTGTCGTGCGTAGCTCAGGCAGTTTGATGCCGCCGCCGACAACCAACATGCGCAAGCTGCCGGCCGAGCCGGTCAAAGCCGAGTTGTCAGCGATGGGAGGCGTTGTGCCGGCGCTGCGGGCGTTCGGGCCACTTGAATCGCCGCCAGCGTTTGCCGGTAGGGCGGCCTGCACATCGATCAGCGTGAACGCGCCGCCGCCAAAATTCGGCACCGTCAGCGCCGGCGGCATCGAAATGACGTTGGTGGCCGATGGGCTGTTGCCGGCAATCACATTCGCATTGACGGCCGGTGCAATGACCAGGTTCGAATCGACCGCGGTGATGGCGTAGTTGCTATTGCTCAAGGCCTGAGCGCTGATGGCATGGCTGCCAATGCTCTCGCCGGCGGCGCGGGCCAGCGCACCGTCGAGTTTGTCGCCACTGACCAAGCTACCGCTGCTGATTTGATAGCTGAGGGCGGGGTCAGCCTCGCCATAGGTTTTGCTCTTGGCATCCGCCGCTACGGTGATGGGCCGTGGCGTGATGCTCAGCACACCGTTTTGCGCCGTGATCAGGTAGT
>CAUPEV010000169.1:0-11309 GCA_963510335.1 uncultured Roseateles sp. | reverse complement strand
GCTTTGCGGCGTGATGCCCATCTCCGCCAATTGGGTGGCTGAGATGGCGTTGTCGCGCGTCGTGGCGCGGATCTCGAACAAGCGCGCGATGTCGCCCTCACGGGTGGGGCGAAGCAGCGCATTCATTCGACCGCGTGCGTTCAGTTGCCGGCGAGCGCCGCCAGCAGCTTCTCGTGAATGCCGCCAAAGCCGCCATTGCTCATGCACAGCAGATGGTCACCGGGCTTGGCTTGCTTGACGACGGCGGCCACCAGCGCTTCGACATCGGCGCCGACGATGGCCTGCGCGCCCAGCGGTGCCAGTGCATCTTTGGCATCCCAGTCCAGTCCTTGCTGATTGCAAAAGCTCAGGTCGGCTTCTTCCAGTGCCCAGGGCAGCTGTGCTTTCATAGCGCCGAGCTTCATGGTGTTGGAGCGTGGCTCGAAGATGGCCAGGATGCGCTCAATGGGCGCAATCCGGCGGCGCAAGCCATTGACGGTGGTGCGGATCGCCGTCGGGTGGTGGGCAAAGTCGTCATAGACCTTGATCTGCCTGACCTCGCCGCGCAGCTCCATGCGGCGGCGCACGTTTTGAAACTCGGCCAAGGCGGCCGCGCTTTGTTCCGGCGTCACGCCGACATGCTCGGCCGCGGCAATTGCTGCCAAGGCATTCAACTGATTGTGTTCACCGTAAAGCGCCCATTCGACCCGCGCTACCTTCAGGCTGCCGCGCAGCACGTCAAAGGCCTGCGGCTCGCCGCGTGCGCGCAGCGCGCCGGGCTCTTCCTTGCGCGCACCGAAGCGCTGCAGCTCGCTCCAGCAGCCTCGGCTCAGCACCCGCTGCAAAGCCTCTTCACGCGCATTGACCACCAAGCGGCCGGTGGCCGGCACGGTGCGCACCAAGTGATGGAATTGGGTCTCTATGGCGGCCAGGTCGGCAAAGATGTCGGCATGGTCGAACTCGAGGTTATTCAACACTGCGGTGCGCGGGCGGTAGTGAACGAACTTGCTGCGCTTGTCGAAAAAGGCGGTGTCGTATTCGTCCGCCTCAATGACGAATGGAGCCATTTGCCCCGCCGCGCCAGCTCGGGTGCTGCTTCCAAGCCTGGCCGAAACGCCGAAGTTTTGCGGTACGCCGCCGACCAGAAAGCCCGGCTGCAAGCCCGCATGCTCAAGAATCCAGGCCAGCATCGAGGTTGTTGACGTTTTGCCATGTGTGCCCGCCACGGCCAAGACATGGCGCCCTTGCAGCACATGGTCAGACAGCCATTGCGGCCCACTGGTGTAGGGCAGGCCGGCGTCCAGGATCGCCTCCATCAGCGGGAACTTTTCCCCGCGCGTGACCACATTGCCGACCACAAACAAGTCGGGCTTGAGCGCGAGTTGGTCGGCGCCGAAGCCTTCTGTCAGTTCGATCCCGAGCGCTTCAAGTTGCTCGCTCATGGGCGGGTAGACATTGGCGTCGCAGCCGGTGACCTTGTGGCCGGCCTCGCGGGCCAGCGCGGCCAGGCCACCCATAAAGGTGCCGCAGATACCGAGGATATGAATATGCATGGATGAAACGCTATCGATCAAGTGGGCTCAGGCGCCAAACCAAGCCGGGCATAGCGCCAAGGCCTGGGTCAAGGAGGGCAGAATCTGACAATGCGGCGCGACGCCAGGGTCGGGCTGTTTGAGGTCGGGCACCAACACCACGCCCATGCCGGCCGCCAAAGCGCCTTGCGCGCCATAGCTGCTGTCCTCGAATACCAGGCTTTGCGCCGGATCCAGGCCCAGGCTCGCGGCGGCCAGCAAGAATAAATCGGGGTGCGGCTTGCCACGCAGAACCTGGTCGCCGCCGTGAACAGGCCCGAAAAACTCTAAAAGGCCGGCCAGGCTCAGGCGCCGCAGCACTTCTGCATGACGTGTCGACGAGGCCAGCGCGAGCGGCACGCCCTGCGCTTGCAATTGCTTCAGCAAGGCGAGGGCGCCGGGCTTCAGGGCAAAGCCTTGGCCTTGCATGGCAGAGCCGACCTCGGCATCAACCGCTGTGTACATCGCCTCGGCGGCGTCGCGGGAACCGAGCTTGTCGGTCAAGACCACCATGCTGTCGGCCCGGTTGCGGCCGACGGTGAGCAAGTAGTCAGCCTGCGACAGCGGCGTTCCGGCGGCCGCGCTCTGACGCAACCAGGCATCGCGGATCGGCCGCTCAGAGTCGAGCAAGAGGCCGTCCATGTCGAAGATGGCCGCGGTGAAGCGGCGGCCGGTGTGCGGCATGGCTGCAGCTTTGTTAGCGCAGTGCGTGGCGGGCGGCTGCCAAAGTGGCCGCGATATCGGCTTCGCTGTGCGCCGCCGACACAAAGCCGGCTTCGTACAAGGCGGGTGCCAAATAGACGCCGGCGTCCAGCATCGCATGGAAGAACTTGTTGAAGCGTTCCTTGTCGGTCGTCATCACCGTCTGGTATTCCTGCGGCAACTTGTCCATCAGGAAGAAGCCGAACATGCCGCCTTCGCAATCAACACTGAAAGGCACGCCATTTTCTTTGGCCACGGCCGCCAAGCCATCGACCAGGCTGCGGGTCTTGGCCGACAGCGCTTCAAAGAAGCCAGGCTTTTGGATCTCGCGCAAGGTGGCCAGGCCGCAGGCGGTGGCGACCGGGTTGCCGCTCAAGGTGCCCGCTTGGTAGACGCCGCCCAAGGGGGCCAGGTGCTTCATGATGTCGCGGCTGGCGCCGAAAGCGGCCAGCGGCATGCCGCCGCCTATGACCTTGCCGAACACGCTGATGTCGGGTTTGAAGCCTGGGATCAGCTTGGCGTAATGGCCTTGCGCGGAAGCCAAACCGACGCGGAAACCCGTCATCACTTCATCCAGCACCAGGAGTGCGCCGTATTCGGTGCAGAGTTCGCGCAGCCGTTTCATATAAGCGACTTGGGTGCGCACGAAATTCATATTGCCGGCGATCGGCTCGATGATGACGCAGGCGAGTTGCTTGCCGTGCAGCAAGAAGGCTTCTTCCAACTGGGCGAGATGATTGAATTCCAGCACCAGGGTGTGCTGCGCCACTTCGTCCGGCACGCCGGCACTGGTCGGGTGGCCGAAGGTGGCAAGACCTGACCCCGCCTTGACCAGCAGCGCATCGGTGTGGCCGTGATAGCAGCCTTCAAACTTGATGAACTTGCTGCGGCCGGTGGCGCCGCGCGCCAAGCGGATGGCGCTCATCGTCGCCTCGGTGCCTGAGGAGACCAGGCGCACCTGCTCCATGCTGGGCACCAGTTTCAGAATCTCTTCGGCCAGCTCGATTTCACGCTCGGTCGGTGCACCGTAAGAGAAACCTTCGCGGGCGGCACTGATCACCGCCTCCAGCACCGCAGGGTGGCCGTGGCCCAGGATCATTGGGCCCCAGGAACCGATGTAATCGATATAACGCTGGCCATCGGCGTCATAGATATAGGCGCCGTCGCCACGGGTGATGAAGCGCGGGGTGCCGCCCACGGCGCGGAAAGCACGCACCGGAGAGTTGACGCCGCCGGGGATCACGCGCTGGGCGCGTTCGAACAGGGTTTGGTTTTGGGACATGTGCAGACGAGAAAATCGATTGAAGCGACAGGGCTGTAGTTCAGTGCATGCGGCGCGAAGGGCGGCTCGGCAGACTATCTTCCGGCCCGGCTGCCGGCGGCTCGGCTTCTGCGGCGGCTGCTGCCGCGGCCGCTTCAGCCAGTGCGGCCGCTTCCTCCTCTTCGCCGGGCGGCAAGGCCCAGAAGAAGCGGTCGGGAATCGCATTGCCCATGCCGGGTCTGAAGCCAGCGTCCAGTGCCTGATCCAAAAAGGACAACGCTTCGCCGACGGCGGAGTGAATCTCGGCGCCAACCGACAGCAGCGCCGCCAGCGACGCCGACAAGGTGTCGCCTGCTCCCACAAAGCTGGCGTCAAGCCGTTCGAACTTTTCGCCGGTGATGGGCCCGAGGGCATTGGCCAAGACGTTGTCAACGAACTGGTTGGCCATGCTGATGCCGGTCACCAAGACATGGGCAGTGCCATGCTGGCTGGCCGCCACGGCCAATTCGCGCGGCGAGGCAGGGCGGTCGGCGTCCCAATCGGGCAGCAGAAAATCGGTCAGGGTCTTGTGATTGCCGACCAGCACATGGGTCTGTGGCAACACCAGTTCGCGGAAGGCATCCAGATAGCTTTGCTGCTGCTCTTCGTCCAGCCAAGATACATTCGGCAAGTAGGCCACCAGTGGCACATCGGGGTAGTCACTCAAGACCTCGGCGACTGCGCTGATGCCTTCGGGGCTGCCCAGGAAGCCGACTTTCCAGGCCGAGATCGGCACATCTTCCAGGATCATGCGGGCCTGCTCGGCGATGGTCTCCGAGTCCAGCGTGTGATGCTCGGAAGTCTCGGCCGTGTCGCGCAAAATGATGGAGGTCACGACCGGCAGGCAATGCGCGCCCATGGCGGCAATGGTGGCGATATCGCAAGCCAAGCCGCTCGCGCCACTCGCTTCGCTGGCATTGAAGCTCATCACACAGGCGGGGGCTTGCGCCTCCTCTTGGTCTTCGAGGCTTTTTGCGGGGTCGACAAGGACCGCCGCTGAGGTGGCAGGTATAGCGGTTTTGTTCATGACTTTGCGGCGCGACGGATCTGGTTCTGCAACGCTCAAATAAATGCTGCAATAGGCTGGCCGCAGGCGGCAATGGGCTAGGCCGGTTCCAGTTGCGGGTGAAGCGTGCAATATGCACTAAGACTGGATCCGATGTTGCATCCTTCTTAAATCACCAGCAACGGCGGACGGGTCCGGCGTGGCTACAATCTTTGCATTGTAGTGAGCAAAAGATACCTATCGTGACTGAAGCTAGTACTTGGATGTGCCTGATCTGCGGCTGGATTTACGACGAGGCTACAGGTGACCCCGAACATGGTATTGCGCCCGGCACCTTGTGGGCCGCAGTCGATATGAACTGGACTTGCCCCGAATGCGGAGCGCGCAAAGACGACTTTGAAATGGTCCAAATCTAAACTGTTGCGGGCCCGCCAACTGAGCGCGTAACAATGCGTGACGGGCTGCCTGCCATGTCACACTGCGCTGGGTTGAGGTGCTAGGCTAGGCCACTTGTTTGTTGGTGATGGGAGAACAGCTTGGACGTGCAAGTTCCTGAAGGCAACGCAACTGGCAGTGCTCTTGGCGGCACATCTGTCGGCGCTACAGCGGCCAAGGTATTGGTCATTGATGACAGCAACACCATTCGCCGCAGCGCTGAGATTTTTTTGAAGCAAGGCGGGCACGAAGTCGTGCTGGCAGAGGACGGCTTTGATGCCCTCGCCAAGCTGAGTGACTACCAGCCGGATCTGGTGTTTTGTGACATCTTGATGCCGCGCCTGGATGGCTACCAAACCTGCGCCATCATCAAGCGCAACCCAGTCTTTGCCGGTGTGCCTGTGATCATGCTGTCCAGCAAGGATGGCTTGTTCGACAAGGCCCGGGGTCGCATGGTCGGCTCGCAAGACTATCTCACCAAACCGTTCACCAAAGATCAACTGCTGAAGGCGGTGCTCGCGCATCGGCGTGACGCCTGATGTTGAGCACTCATTTGCAGCCTTGCTGGATGGGCGCTGCCATGGCTGCCGCCGTTTCCGTCCAGGCTTGAGGAGAAGCTATGCCTATTCAAAAAATCCTGCTGGTCGACGACTCGAAGACCGAGTTGCATGTGCTGAGCGATATGTTGGTCAAACGCGGCTACTCGGTGCGCACGGCTGAAAATGGCGAAGAAGCGTTGAAGCGATTGGCCGAAGAGACACCCGATCTGATTTTGATGGACGTGGTGATGCCGGGGCAAAACGGCTTTCAGCTGACGCGCACCATCACGCGTGACGAACGCTTTGCCAATGTGCCCGTCATCATGTGCACCAGCAAAGGCCAAGAGACCGACAAGGTCTGGGGCATGCGCCAGGGCGCGCGCGACTATGTTGTCAAGCCGGTCAAGGCAGAAGAGCTGCTGACCAAGATCAAGGCCTTGGGCTGAGCCGCAATGAGCTGGTCTTTTGAGTTTCGGACCAAGCTGGGCCGCGCTGCCAAGTGCCAGCGCCGGCTTGGCGTCCCCTCTGGGGATCGATCAGCGTACCCGCTGGGCGAAGGGTCACATGAGTAACAAGCAAGCTCTGCGGGAACTACAGCACCGTCTCGCCCAGCGCATGCAGGATGCGCGGGAGCAAAAAACCGAGGTTGCCAGCTGGTTGGCGGTTGAATGTGCCGGTTATGGTCTATTGCTGTCCTTGAAGCAGGCAGCCGAGATCTTTACGCCGACCGCCATCAAACCCGTGCCCTATGCCCAACCCTGGTTGGTGGGGGTGGCGAATCTGCGCGGTGGCTTGTTCACGGTGATCGATCTGGCGGTGTTTTTGGGTCTGCGTGAAGCGGGTGGCGCCCGCGCCGATTCGCGTGCCGATACACGCGGGGATTTGCGTGCCGACGCTGCCCAAACGCGTTTGGTGTCGCTGAACGCCGAGCTGAATATCAATTGCGCATTGCTGGTGGATCGATTGGTCGGCCTGCGTGGCGATGAGCAATTGACTTTATTGCCTGAGCCGGCGAACGCCTCGGGTGCTGCTTTGCCGCCCCGTTTTGATGAAACGGGGAGAGAAGTTTCTACGAAACGTCCCCGTTTTGCCGGACCCCATATGCGTGATGCCGAGGGTCGATCCTGGCAACAACTGCATTTGGACGCCCTTTCTAAGCACGAACAGTTTCTGCGAGTTGTGGTTTGATTCGGAGTTAGCAAGTTCAAGCTAGGGCGATGCCCGCTAAACATACGAAAAACGAGGGTGAGATGAGCTTCCTGGACAAGATCAAGAACCTGGGCAAGACGCAAGCCGAGTTGGCGAGCGAGGCGCATGCCGCGTCAGTACAAGCGGGCGACGCCTTTTTGTCATCCAGCCCGAGCCGCGATACGGCGGGCAGGCAGTCCGAGGCTTCTTCGTCCATCATCGCTGAAGCCTTGCCGACCGAGGTCGCCAGCACCGAGTTTGGTGAGACCACCGCCACGTTTGCGTCCACGGTGTCGGCTTCCGACAATGCTCAGGCCGCACCCAAAGTTCGCAGCGGGCGCCGCCAAGCGGTGCTGACTGCCTTGGTTGCATTGGGGCTGCTGGGCACGGCCGCCACGGTCAGTTTGAGTTTGCTTGGTGCCTCGCGCAGCGCCGCGCAAGTGCGCGCCGCAGGTCAAGCTTTGATGCACTCACAGCGCATGGCCAAGTCGGTGTCGGCCGCCTTGATCGGTAGCCCAAACGCTTTTGCCGAACTGAAAGAAAGTACCGGCATCCTTAGTTCGGTGGTGAGCAATTTGCGCGGCGGCGAAGGGGCTTTGGCGCCAGCGCCGGCGGCGGTGCAGCCGAGCCTGGAAGTGGTGTTGCCGTTGGTGGAGCGGGCGGCCACGAGTGGGCAGGGGGTGCAGTCGCAAGAAAAGGTCTTGACCGAAGTCGCCGTGGCTTTGCGGGCGATCAATCGCCAGTCGGCGGATTTGCTGGAGAGCGCCGAGGCCGTCGCAGCCGAGTCCTTGCAGCAGGGCGGCTCGGCCGCTGAGATCGCGGCAGCCGGTCAATTGGTGATGTTGACGCAACGCATAGGCAAGAGTGCCAATGAATTCCTGACGCAAGAAGGCGTCAGCCCGGAGGCGGTGTTTCTGCTCGGCAAGGATTTGAATTCCTTCAAATTGATCACCGATGCCTTGGTCAATGGCAGCGTCGAATTGCGTTTGCCAGCCGCCAAAGACGCCCAACTGCGAGCTCGACTTGAGACATTGACCAAGCAGTACGAGCAGACCCGTACGCAGGCGACCGCGATCTTGGGAAATTTGCAAGGCTTGGTCTCGGCCCGCGAGGCGCAGAGCAGCATTCTGGGTGACAGCGAGAGCTTGCGCAAAGGTCTTGAGCAGGTCGCGTTTGAGTTGGAATCGGCCGGTGGCGTCAGCATGGGCTTGCTGGCCTTGATGTTGGCCTCCTTGACGGCCTTGGTCGTGGGTGCCTTGGGTTTCTTGCGCCTTTATGTCAGTGACCAAGGGCAGCGCGCGGCGATGGCCGAAGCGCAAAAGCAAGAGGCCGAGGCGCAAGAGCAAGAAGCCAAGCGCGTCAATGATGCCAACCAGGGTGCGATTTTGCGTTTGATGAATGAGCTGCAAGCGGTCGCCGAGGGTGACCTCACCCAGCAAGCCACCGTCACCGAAGACATCACCGGCGCGATTGCCGACTCGGTCAACTACACCGTCGAAGAGTTGCGTAACTTGGTCAGCCAAGTGCAGATCACCGCCGCCCGCGTGACCGATACGACCGGGCAGGTGGACCAAACCTCGACCGATTTGCTCGCCGCATCGAAAGAGCAATTGCACGAAATTCGCTCCACCGGCGAAGCGGTTCTGCAGATGGCGGGCCGCTTCAATGAGGTGTCGAATCAAGCCCAGGCCACTGCGACCGTGGCGCGCCAGTCGCGTGAAGCGGCCGAGTCTGGCCTGCAAGCGATGCAGAACAATATCAGTGGCATGAACTCGATCCGCGAGCATATTCAAGAGACTTCCAAGCGCATCAAGCGCTTGGGTGAGTCCTCGCAGGAGATTGGCGAGATCACCGAGCTGATTTCAGACATTACCGAGCAAACCAATGTGCTGGCGCTGAATGCAGCGATTCAGGCGGCCTCGGCCGGCGAGGCCGGGCGTGGCTTCTCGGTGGTGGCAGAAGAAGTGCAACGTCTGGCCGAGCGCTCAGGCGACGCGACACGCCAAATTGCGGCCCTGGTCAAGACGATTCAGACCGACACCCATGACGCCGTGGCGGCGATGGAGCGCTCCACTTTGGGCGTGGTGCAAGGCACGCGTGTGTCTGACGCGGCCGGCCGCGCCTTGGAGGAAATTGACTCGGTGTCGCGGCGCTTGGCAGAGCTGATCACGCAGATTTCTGCGCAGGCGATCAGCGAGGCACATTCGGCCAATGAGGTGGCCGCCAATATCCAGCATATTTTTGCGGTGACCGAGCAAACCAGTGAAGGCACGCGCTCGACGGCCCAGATGGTGCACGAGTTGTCCCGTTCGGCAGACGCTTTGAAGCAGTCCGTGGCCCGCTTCAAAGTCGCCTAAAGCCAGGGGGCAAGCATGGATATTGCACGCGACTCCGAACTCCCCGCGGACCTCAGCCCTCTTGCTTGGGTGCAAGAGGAGTTGCGGCGCTCGCTTGAGGCGGTTCATAAAGCTTTGCGCCGACTGTTGCGGGATGGTGAAAGCCGGTCGACGATTGCCGCCGGCTTTTCCGCCGATGGCCTGAGCGCCATGCCGGTCAATGCCAGCGTGCAAGCGGGCGTGCAGGCTGCTGCAGCGCAACTGCACCAAGTGGCCGGTGTGCTCGCCTTGGTGGGCTTGCCGGCCGGCTCATTGGTTTTGCGAGCGGCTGAAACAGCGGTTGCTGCCTTGGCCGAGAACCCGTCCAGCATTGACTTGGTGCGGGTTGAAACGATTGAGCGCGCCAACTTTGCCTTGCTGTCCTTGGTCGCGCGCATGTTGGCCGCCAGTTCGTCCTCGGGCCCGAGTTCAGCGCAAACATCAACTTTGAGCCTCTTCCCGGCCTATCGGGAATTGCAGACGATGAATGGCGCCGAGCGCATTCATCCGGCCGATCTTTGGCAATTCGACTGGAGCTGGCGCAGCTTGCCGGCCGATGCGCGCGCGCAAGCGCTGCCGGCTGCGACGGTGCGGCCGGCATTCGAAGCTGCACTGCTCAAACATATGCGCAGTCCCAGTGCCCAGCATGCCAGGACGCTGAGTGAGCTGAGTGCTGGCCTGGCGGCCGGCTTGGCGCAGCCGCGGTCAAAAACGCTTTGGCAACTGGCCGCTGCGGTGTTTGAAGCCGAAGCCCTGGGCTTGCTGGAAATTGACGCCTTGGTTAAACGCCTGGGTTCGCGCTTGCTGTCGCAGATGCGTGCGCTGGGGCAGGGCGATGCGGGCGTGAATGAGCGCTTGGCGCATGACTTGCTGTTCTTTTGCGCGCAAAGTCGTGCAGCGCCGCTGTCTGCTCCAGGCGGTACTGCTGCAGCAGCTCAGCCCGCGCCGCGCTTGCAGGCAGCCTTGGCCAGTTATGGCCTGCTGGACGTGCCGGCGGGTGACTACGAAGACGAAACATTGGGGCGCATCGATCCTGCCTGGGTGACGCAGGCGCGGCGCCGTGTGGTGTCGGCCAAAGAATCCTGGGGCTGTGCGGCCGAGGGCGACAGCCACCGGATCGCTGCTTTGAATGAGCAGTTTGTGGCCCTGGCCGAATCGCTGCAAAAGTTGTTCCCGAGTGGTGAGGTCTTGGCAGAGGCGCTGCAACGCGCCGTGGTCGCGACTTTGCGCTCCAACGCTCCGCCGCCGCCCGCCTTGGCCATGGAAGTGGCAACCAGCCTTCTCTATGTTGAAGCCGCGCTGGACGATGCGGCGTTTGATCAGCCCGAACAGGCCGAGCGCGTGCGCCGTTTGGGCAGCCGGGTTGAATCGGTGGCGCGGGGCGGCGACCCCGAGCCTTTGGAAGCCTGGATGGAGGATCTGTACCGCAGGGTTTCAGATCGTCAGACGCTGGGCAGCGTGGTGCAAGAGCTACGGCTGAATTTGTCTGAAATCGAGCGGCAGGCGGACGAGTATTTCCGCGACCCGAGCCAGCGCGAGCGACTGATACCGGTGCCGGGCCAATTGCAGGCCATGCGCGGCGTGCTGACGGTGCTGGGCCTGGATCAGGCCTCACTGGCTTGTCTGCGCATGAGCGAAGAAGTCGACGAGCTGGCCAATACCGAGATTGACACCGAGCGCGGTGGCCCGCGCGAGTTGTTCGACCGCTTGGCGAACAACCTGGGGGCCTTGGGCTTCTTGATCGATATGTTGAGCGTGCAGCCGCAATTGGCCAAGCGCATGTTCAGCTTTGATGAACGCAGCGGTCGACTCGATCCGGTGATGGGACGGCGCAGCGACGCGACGCAAGTGCCGGCTGCCAATCCTCCGGTGCTGCCTAGCCATGATGTGCTTGAGCCTTCACCAGTGAGGCCGGCACATGCAGTGCCGGAGCTGTTGGAGCGAGTTGAGCTTCCGAGTCTCGATCTTGCGCTTGAATTACCAGTTATCCAGGCGGTGACTGAAGCCTTGCCGGTGTTGGACGTGGCGCCGCAGGGTGGCATAGAAACAGTAGAGCAGGCCTTGCCCTCAGTGCCTGAGCCTGAGCCTGTGGCGGTGCCGGTGCCGGTGCAGGCCCCATCGCCAGCCCCAGCGCCGGCGCTGGCCAGTGCACATGACCCGGAGATGCAGGAGATCTTCCTGGAAGAGGCGGCCGAAGTCTTGGGCAACGCGCGC
>CAUPEV010000168.1:0-11436 GCA_963510335.1 uncultured Roseateles sp. | reverse complement strand
GGGACCAACGGATTAACACACCCGCGCTCGACCAACGGAGCTATCGAGGAACAGAGCCTCCGATTATACACCAGATTTTTATGGCTTTACAAGTGATATTCCAAACTGGCTCGGAAAGTTCTTGGTGCCAGCGGGTAGAGGTAGACATGGCCGAACTGGAAGGGAGACTCTTTCCAGGCCCGCTTGTTGGCTAGGTTGTCCACGCCGACGCGCCACACCAGCAGTTGACGGCCTACGGCCTGCTCAAAGCGCGCACCCGCGTCCAGGCGGGTCCAGCCGGGGATGAAGACGCTGTTGTCGGCCAATACTGCACGCGGACCTTCGTAGACCAGGCCGGCTTGGAGTTGCAAACCGCTTAACGCGTCGATGTCCTGGCGCGCTTGCAGGCGCAGGCTACGCTCGGCCACGTTCTCGGGCCGCAGGCCGTTGAGGCTTGCTTCGGCGCTGTCTTCGCGGCGTGCCTTGAGCTGCATCGCGCTGGCCAGCAGGCCACCGCCGGCCCATTTCAGGTCGGCCTGCGCTTCCAGGCCTTGATGGCGAGCGATGCCGTCGGCTCGGCGCACACAGCTGCCCGGCTTGCTGTCCGAGCATTCGCCCAGATCGGCCCATTTGGGGCGGCTGGTGTTGAACCAATTGAGCGACCAATCGACGGTGTTGGAGCCGGCTTTCAGGCCGATCTCGACCTGGCGGCTGGTCAAGGCGGGCAGGGCCTGACCAGCGGTGCCACCGCTAGGGACTCCCTGCCCGGCAGCGTCACCATAGCGCTTGCGGTTCGGGGTGACTTCGCTCTCGACGCCTTCGCCCCAGCTGGTGTAGGCCAGCAATTGGCTGTTGATTGCATAGCTCAGGCCCAACCAGGGCGTGGTGATGTTCTGCGTGTAGCTGGTGGCGCGTGAGCCATCGGTGCGCACGCTGTCGCGCTCCAGCCGCGTATGGCGCAGGCCGGCCCAGGCTTGCCAGTCGGCGCTGAGCTGGATGGCGTCGCGCAGATAGAACTCCGTGCTGCGCTCGTCGCGGTTGGTGTTCTCGTCAGTCAGGCTGGGGTCGGCGACGGTGATGGCCTTGCCGTCAATCGTCCCGGTGCCGGCCCAGTTATAGGCCTGCTTTTGGAAGCGGCTGTTGAAGCGGCTCAGCAAGACGCCGGTGCTGACTTGGTGAGTGATGCTGCCCGTCGCCAACTTGCCGGCCAAAGATAGATCGAGTGCCTCGCTATTGCGGCGCTCGTTTTCGCTGCGGAAGTCATACATATCGAACGTGCCGTCGGGGCAGTAGCGATCAGCGTAATAGTTGCCGTCCGCTGCGGTGCAGCCATAGGCGTAGGCCAGCCTGTCATCGGTCTTCAGGCGCTGCACGCCCAAATGCGCTTGGGCTCGCCAATCGGCGCTGAGCTTTTGCGTGACGCGCACCGAAGCGTGGCTGTTGTCAAACACCACCGGTTGGGACCAGCTTTGATTGTTCAGGTTGATGCGAGAGTCGAAGTCTTTGGCGCTGGGCAGCTTGTCGCCCAGCATGCTCATGCCGGGCTGGCTGGGCTGGCTCTGCTTGTTCAGCTCGAACTCGGCCTCGACCAGGGTGTCCGGACTCAGGCGCCAGTCGCCGGCCATGGCCAGCAAATGGCTGCGACCCTCGGCGTCGCGCAATTGCGGCTTGAGCTCGGCGGCGGCGGCGTTGATGCGCAGGCCGAAGGCCTGGCCTTCCCCGAAGCGCTGGCTCCAATCCAAGCTCGCCTCGGTCGTGCCGCGCTCGCTGAGCGCGACGCCCAGCACCGTCATGGGCTGAGCTGTCGGCCGTTTGACGATCAGATTGACCAGACCGCCGGGCGAGCTGGTGCCGGCCTGGATGCCGCTGCTGCCTTTCAATACTTCGACGCTGGCTTTGTTGCCCAGCGGCAAGACCGTTTCGGCATTGATGGGCAAGCCGTCGCGGCGGTAGTTGAAACGGTTGTCGAGGTCGAAGCCGCGGACCTTCAAATAGGACACATAGCCGGTCGAGTTGTAGGCGTCGCCGACGCTGGCGTCCAACGCGGTCAGTCCAGACAGCGCGTTAATGCCGGCGTCCAGCAGGCGCTCGCCGCTGATCAGGCTGAGCTGCAGCGGTAGCTTAGCGACCGGAATCTCACCGAAGCCGCCGACTTGCGCGGGCGTATCCGCCGAGCGGCCGCTGACCGACACGGTCGGCAGGCTTTGCGCCAAGGCGGCGGTGCCGCAAATGAGGCCGGCCGCAGCGGCCAGCAAGGACTTCTTGGAAATTGGAATGGGTGTCATCGAAACAGTCGGCGATGACAGGGCTGCAAACAGCAAGGCCAGGACGTCAGGAGAAATGCGGATCGACGTCGGCCGATGAAGGCTTGCTTCCCTGCGCGAGGATTAACTCAATCAGGTTCAAAGGGACTTTCTCAGCCGACCCGGTTTGATCCGGATCAGCACCCCTAGCGTGGGCAGCGATGCGAACCGCTGCTTGGGGCCATTGTATCGGCCCATGAAAAAGGCCCGCAGTTAGCGGGCCTTTGATCAGCAAATTCGAACTCAGTCGAAGACTGGCGACTCGACGCCCAGCACCTTGTGCAGCTTCGGGCTGGTGGTCGTGTACTGCAGATGAATCCGCTTGTCCGGGCTTATGTAAGGCATGGCGCCAAAGGCGGCCAAAGCGCATTCATGGAAGCCCGACAGAATCAGCTTCTTCTTGCCTGGATAAGTGTTCACGTCGCCCACGGCAAAGATGCCCGGCACGCTGGTCTGGAACTTTTCGGTGTCCACGACGATTTGCTTGCGCTCCAGCGCCAGGCCCCATTCGGCGATCGGACCCAGCTTAGGGCTCAAGCCGAAGAACACCAGCAATTGCTCGCAAGGCATCACGCGGGTGACGCCGTCACCGCCGGTGACCTTGATGTCGGTGAGAACGCCGTCAGCCTCGACGATGTCCGTCACTTGGCCGACCACGAATTGCATCTCGTAGGCGTCGCAGAGTTCGCGCATCTTGGCGACCGAGGCGGGCGCGGCCTTGAAGCCGTCGCGGCGGTGCAAGAGGATCACGCTCTCGGCCTTGTTGGCGCTGCCGTCGGCATTGCCGGCGCAGAAGTTCAAGGCCCAGTCGAGAGCGGAGTCGCCGCCTCCGACGATCACCAGGTTCTTGCCGGCAAACTGCGCCGGGTTGCGAACGCGGTAATGCAACTGACTACCCTCGTACTTGTCGATGCCGTCGACCTTCAGCGTACGGGGCTGGAACGAGCCCACGCCGCCAGCGATGAAGATGGTCTTGGTCAGGAACTGCGTGCCCTTGGAGGTCTCGACGAAGAAGCGGCCGTCTTGTTGCTTCAAGACGGTGGTGACTTCCTGGCCCAGGTGGAAGGTCGCGCCAAAGGGCTCGATCTGCTTGAGCAGGTTGTCGGTCAGCTCCTTGCCGGTGCAGATGGGCACGGCCGGGATGTCATAGATCGGCTTGTCCGGATACAGCTCGATGCACTGACCGCCGGGGTAAGCGAGCGAGTCAATGATGTGGGCTTTGACTTCGAGCAATCCGAGCTCGAAGACCTGGAACAGTCCGACCGGACCGGCGCCGACGATGACGGCATCGGTCTGAATCGCGTCGGGTCCGGGCGTTGGGTTTGCGTCGGCCGTCGTGGCAATCTCTGCGTTCAATTGAGCATCCATTTTTTCTTGGGGCCTGAGCTTGGAGCCAGGCGGCGTTCTACAAATTAGCGGAGCAGCTCGGGCAACTTGCCCGTGCGATCCTTCCAGTCATCGGCGTCCGGCAGCGGGGCGTGACGCTTGGTGATGCTGGGCCATTTCTTGGCCAGATCGGCATTCAGCTTGATCATGTGCTGCATATTGCCCGGTACATCTTCCTCCGGCACGATCGCATTGACCGGGCACTCGGGGATGCAGACGGCGCAGTCGATGCACTCATCGGGATCAATGGTCAGAAAGTTCTGGCCTTCGCGGAAGCAATCGACCGGGCAGACATCGACGCAGTCGGTGTACTTGCAGCGGATGCATGATTCGAGGACGACGTGGGTCATGATGGTGCAGCTCGTGTTGTTGTTTGGTCTGAATTGCCGCGCAATGCCATTTCACTCTGAGGCAAAACGGCGGCAAAACGCGGATTTTAATCGCTTGGGGTGCTCATGCCGGCTTGATGCGTCGCAATACCCGGCGTGATGCTGGAATTTGTTGGCACGGACTGGGCTTGCGGCGGCGGCAAAGCCAGCGCTTTGGCGCCAGCGCCAACGGTCACCACGGTCGGCCGGCCCTTGTGCAGCAGCGAGGCCGCGGCGAGCGAGTCAACCCGGTGATCGCTGGCCAAGGCATCGACGCAACCCGCTTTGGAGACCACGCTGACCGGCGTATCTGCCGGCCAACCGGCCTCAATCAGCTTGCGGCCCAAGGGGCCGAGCTGGCGTCCGGCCATATAGAAGACTTCGGTGTCGGCCGAGCGTGCGGCTTGCAACTCACCCAACTGCGTCATCGCCGTCGTCAGGCTGACGCTGCGGCCCGTGCCGCGCCGGGTCAAAGGGCGCTGCGTTTGCGCTGCAGCGGCAATCGCGGCGGTCACGCCGGGCACCACTTCGCTGGCGATGCCGGCCTCGGCCAAGGCCAATAACTCTTCTTCCAAGCGGCCAAACACGCTGGCGTCGCCGCCCTTCAAGCGCACCACCAGGCTGTGGCTCAAGGCCTGCTTGACCAGGGTCGCGTTGATGGCGGTTTGCTTGGTGGAATGGCAAAAGCCACGCTTGCCGACGTCGATCCAGACCGCGTTTGGTGCCAAGTCGCGCAGGGCCGGGTCGGTCAAGGCGTCGAATAGCACGACCTCGGCCAAACCCAGCGCGCGGGCGCCGCGCACCGTGATCAAATCGGCCGCGCCGGGGCCGGCGCTGACGAAGATGACTCGGCCTTTGCTCGCGCTGCTCATGATCAGCTCGCCGCGCGCACCAGCAAGGCGCCGCTGGTGCGGTTGCTGGTCGGATCGACGACGATCAAGGCGCCGCCGATGCGGTTGCTCGCATAGGGCTCAACCGGCAGCGCGCTCTGCGTTTCGATGCGCACATGGCCGATCTCATTGACCTTGATCTCGGCAGCCTCTTGCTCGGCCAGCGTGTGGATGTCCAGGCGGTGCTCAATTGAGCTGATGCGAGCCTGCACCCAGCGGTTGCCATGGCGCAGCCAGTACTTGCGCCCAGCCACGGCGGGCTCGGTGTCCAGCCAGGCGAGGGTTGCCTCAAAGCTCTGCGTCGGCGTGGCCGAGCCGGGCGTGACGATCCAGTCGCCGCGCGAGACGTCGAGTTGACGGTCCAGCAGCACGCCGGCCGATTCGCCGGCCACGCAATGCGCAACGGTTTCCCCGGCGCGGCGCACTTCGGCGACGATGGCCGTTTGGCCGCTCGGCAAAATCTGAATCTGGTCGCCGGCCTTGACTTGGCCATGCGCAATGCGGCCCCACAGCGTGCGCGGCTGATGGCCAACACCGTCACCGGCATCGCCAGGTTCACGCGCTACATACTGGACCGGAATCGACAGCCCACCTTCGACCTTTTCCTGCACGCCGGGCAGGCTTTCCAGCACTTGCAAGAGCGAGGGGCCTTGGTACCAGGTCGCCCACTCGCCGTCCAGCGGCTGGGTCACGTTGTCGCCGCGCAGGGCAGACACCGGCACGATGGCGGTCACGTCAATGCCAGCTTGTTCGGCAAAAGCGCGCAAGGCTTTGCTGACCGCCGCGAAGGCCGGGCCGGGTTGATCCAGAGCGTCGAGCTTGTTGACGGCAAAAACGATGCTGGGCACGCGCAGCAGATGGGCTAACAGACTATGCCGGCGGGTCTGAGGCAGCAGTGTGATGGCGTCCACGCTGGTGTCCAGCTTGGTGATGTCGACCAGCACCACGGCGGCGTCAGAGCCGGCTGCGGCGGTCACCATATTGCGCGTGTACTGCTCATGGCCGGGCGCGTCGGCGATGATGAATTTGCGCGACTTGGTGGCGAAATAGCGGTAGGCCACGTCGATGGTGATGCCTTGCTCGCGCTCGGCCTCCAGGCCGTCGGTCAGCAGGCTCAGGTCCAGGGGCTGGCCGGCGGCGCGCTTTTCCAGCATATCGAGTTGGTCGGCCAGGATCGCTTGGCCGTCAAACAGCAGGCGGCCGATCAGCGTGCTCTTGCCGTCATCAACGCTGCCGGCGGTCAGGAAGCGCAGGGCGCGGTGGTGGGTGTCGACCTCGTTGTCGTGGACGATTTTTTCAGTCACGGTTGTCATCAGAAATAGCCCTCTTTTTTCCGGCGCTCCATCGAGGCCTCCGAAGTTCTGTCGTCCATGCGGGTGGCGCCGCGCTCGCTGACGGTCACGGTCAGCGTCTCGGCGACGATGTCGGTCGCGGTGGCGGCATTGCTTTCGACCGGGCAGGTGCAGGTCATGTCGCCGACGGTGCGAAAACGCACGGTGGCTGTTTCGACCACTTCGCCGGCTTCCGGCGGCGTCACCTCGGTCAGCGGCACTAGCAAGCCTTTGCGGCGAATCACCAGGCGTTCATGCTTGTAGTAGAGGCTCGGCAGCGGGATGTTCTCGCGCGCCAGATAGAGCCACACATCCAGCTCGGTCCAGTTGCTGATCGGGAAGGCGCGGAAATGCTCGCCCGGCCGAATCCGCGTGTTAAACAAGCTCCACAACTCGGGCCGCTGCTCCTTGGGCTGCCATTGGCCGAAGCCGTCGCGGTGGCTGAAGATGCGCTCCTTGGCGCGTGCTTTTTCCTCGTCGCGGCGGGCGCCGCCGATCAGCACGTCGAAGCGGTTCTCTTCGATCGCCTCCAGCAGCGTGACGGTCTGGTGGCCGTTGCGCGACTCCAGCGGATAGGCCAGGCGCACCGTGCCTTTCTTGATCGACTCGTCCATATGCGCAATGATCAGGCGGTCACCCGATTCGGCCACCAACTGGTCGCGGAAGGCGATCACTTCGGGGAAGTTGTGGCCGGTGTCCACATGCACCAGCGGGAAGGGCAGCTTGCCCTTGTAGCTGCCGTCGGCCTGTCGTGTCTTGAAGGCTTTTTCGGCCAGACGCAAAACCACGCAGGAATCCTTGCCGCTGGAGAACAGCAGACCCGGACGCTCGAAGGCGGCGGCCACTTCACGCAGGATGAAGATCGCTTCTTCTTCCAGGTGGTCAAGGTGGCGGTGATCGATATTCGGCAGCAATTGGTTCAAATTCACGGGGGCGTTCATGCCGAGGCTCCAGTCTTTTCTGCTTCTGAAATTTGGCGAGTTGCGTGCAGTCCGCACTCTTTGGCCGAACTATCCTCCCACCACCAGCGCCCCGAGCGGAAATCTTCTCCGACCGAGATCGCCCGGGTGCAGGGCGCGCAACCGATGCTGGGCATGAACTGGTCGTGCAGCGCGTTGAAGGGCACGTCAAACGTGGCGATGTAATGCCAGACATCGGCCCAGCTCCAGTCGGCCAGCGCGTTGATCTTGGTCCGGCCGTTGTTGTCGGTTTCGCTGAAGGGCACGACCGCGCGGTTGCTGGACTGTTCGCGGCGCAGGCCGGTGATCCAGGCTGTGTGGCCTTCCAGCATGCGGCTCAGCGGCTCCAGCTTGCGGATCGCGCAGCATTCCTTGCGCAGGGCCAGGCTCTCGTACATCGCGTCCGCGCCGCGCACGCGCACGAAGGTGACGACCGCATCATTGATAGGGCTGTAGACCGCGACCTTGAGGCCGTAACGGGCCTCGATCTGCGGCAGCAATGCCAAAGTCTCGGCATGCAAGCGGCCGGTGTCCAGCGTGGCGATGCTGATCGGCAGCTTGTGGCGGGCAATCAAGTCGGTGATCACCATGTCTTCGGCGCCCAGGCTGCTGGATTGCAGCAGGCCATTGCCATGATCGAGTGCGGCCTCTTGCAGCAGCTCGGCCGTCTTGGCCAGGCGTTCGGCAAAGCCGGCTGTTTCTCGAGCGTAGAGCTTGATGGCCGAGGCGCTGGTCGCCGCGCCCGGTAGCGAAAAGACCTCGCCGCTCATGCCTCACCTCGTGCGTCATTCCGAGCAAACAGAGGCTGCTTGGCGTCCACATCGCCCTGGTAATGACCTTTGAAGAAGCCCAGCGCGCGCTCGGCCGCGGCCTTCGACTGGTCGGCGCGCATATGCACCGCGTCAAAGCCGGTGCGGGCCAGCAGCGGCAGCATGTCGACCAAGACCTCGCCGGTGGCGCGGATCTCGCCGGCAAAGCGGTAGCGCGAACGCAAGAGCTTGGCCTGGCTGTAAGCGCGGCCGTCGGTCCACTTCGGAAACTTCAGCGCGATCATCGTGAAGCGTGGCAAATCGGTCACCAAGTCTTCGATGTCAAGGTCGTTGTTCAGTTCAACTGCAGTGACCAGGCCGGCCGGCCAATGGCCACGCACCGCATGCCATTGCTCCAGGCTCAGCAGGATGTAGGGCGCTGGATCTGGGCAGGGCATAGGGCCGTCTTCGCCGACCACGTGGTGCCATTGCTGATTGTGGTTATCAATAAACTTCATGATGGTCAGGCTCTTTCAGTTGGCGGCGCCGGTCACGCCAGTCACAGTTCGTACGGCGTTGGCGGGCGCCTTGAAGGGCTCCAGCCCGATGCGGCGCACGGTGTCTATGAAGCGTTCGGCTTGACCGCTGCGCTGGGTGCGGTAGGTATCGATGACGGACTCGATGACGTCGGCCACTTCGTCGGCGGCAAAGGAGGGGCCGATCACGCGGCCCGGCACCGACTGGCCAGACAAAGTCGAGCCGTCCGAGCCGCCCAGCGAGATCTGGTACCACTCCTTGCCGTCCTTGTCGACGCCGAGCACGCCGATGTGGCCGCTGTGGTGGTGGCCGCAGCTGTTGATGCAGCCGCTGATGTGCAGGTCGATGTCGCCGATGTCGTATTGCTCATCGAGGTCCTCGAAGCGCTCGGTGATGGCGGCCGCCACGGGGATGGAGCGGGCATTCGCCAGGGCGCAGAAGTCGCCGCCGGGGCAGGCAATCATGTCGGTCAGCAGGCCGATATTCGGAGTCGCCAGGCCCAGCGCGCGGGCGGCTTCGAAGACGGCGGGCAGGTCGGCCTCGCTCACCCAGGGCAGCACCAGATTCTGGTCATGGCTGACGCGCAGCTCGCTGGCGCTGTAGCGATCGGCCAAGTCGGCCGCCGCTTCCATCTGTGCGTCGGTGGCGTCGCCGGGCGCGATGCCGGCACGCTTCAGCGACAAGGTCACGGCCCGGTAGCCGGCGAGCTTGTGGCGCGCGACATTGCGCTCCAACCAGCGCTTGTAGGCGCCTGCTTCCACGCCAGCAAAGATGTCGCTGGCGGCAGTGGCTTGCACGCCGGCCGGCGTGACGAAGCAGGCCGCCACGCGGTCCAGCTCGGCCTGCGGAATCAGGTGCTCTTGGCCCCCGGCGTCTTGTTCAAGAATTTGCTTGAACTCGGCGTTGACGTCGTCGAAGAAGGCCTTACCTTCGGCCTTGACCAGGATCTTGATGCGCGCCTTGTACAAGTTGTCGCGCCGACCATAGCGGTTGTAGACCCGCACGATGGCTTCGATGAAGACCAGAATCTGCTGCCAGGGCAGGAATTCGCTGATGACCTGGCCGACGATGGGTGTGCGGCCCATGCCACCGCCGACCAGCACCTTGAAGCCAACCTCACCGGCCGCGTTCTTCAGCAATTGCAGGCCGATGTCATGCCAGGCAATCGCGGCGCGGTCTTCCGTCGCGCCGGAAATGGCGATCTTGAACTTGCGCGGCAGGAAGGCGAATTCGGGGTGCAAGGTGCTCCACTGGCGCAGCACTTCGGCATAAGGGCGCGGGTCGACCAGCTCGTCATGTGCAACGCCGGCAAAGCAATCGCTGGTGATGTTGCGGATGCAATTGCCGCTGGTCTGGATGCCGTGCATGTCAACGGCGGCCAGACGGTCCATTACATCGGCCGATTTGTCCAGCGGGATCCAGTTGTATTGCAGATTCTGGCGCGTCGTGAAGTGGCCATAGCCTCGGTCGAATTCACGCGCGATGGCACCCAGCTGACGCAGCTGCGCGCTGCTCAAGGCACCATAAGGCACGGCGACGCGCAGCATTGGCGCGTGGCGCTGCACATACCAGCCGTTTTGCAGGCGCAGCGGACGGAAGTCTTCGTCTGGCAGGTTGCCGGCCAGATGGCGCTCCAACTGGTCACGGTACTGCGCCGCGCGGGCGTGGACGAATTGGCGGTCAAAGTCGGTGTAGGCGTACATAGTTCTTTGAAAGTAAGTTAGGTCGCTCGCCGGGCCGCCCCAAGAGCGGCCTGCGCCCTCTCGGAGGGCAGCGAACGGAGTGAGCGTGGGAGCATTGTTTCTTTAATGGATGACTTTCCAGCCGGCAAGCACCAGCGAGCCGCAGAGCAGGCCGCGCACCACGCCGTCGGGCAGGCGACGCGTCAGCTGTGCCCCCAGCCAGATGCCGGGCATGGAGCCGATCAACAGCGGCAGCAACAAGGCCCAATTTACATTGCCAAGCGTCGCATGGCCAATGCCCGCGACGAGTGTCAGGGGAACCGCATGGGCAATATCGCTGCCGACGATGTAGCGAGCCTCCAGGCGCGGGTAGAGCAAGAGGATCAAGGTGGCGCCAATCGCGCCGGCGCCGATTGAAGACAGCGACACCAACACGCCCAGAATCACGACGCTGGCCACCGTCAAGGCCGGCTTGCGTGACTCGGGGATGTAGCGCTCCAGGCGTAGCCCCACCAATTGCCAAGACTTCTTGAAGGCCACCACAACGGCGGTCAGCAGCAGGGCGATGCCCAAAGAAAAGGTCAGCGTGCTGGCCCAGCCCTTGGTGATGTCTGTCATGTGCATGACGGCCACGGTGGCGATCGAAGCCGGGATGCTGCCGGCCAGCAAGAGGCCGGTCAACTTCCACTTCACATGGCCGTGGCGCGCGTGAGCCACCGAGCCCGACACCTTGGTCAGCGCAGCAAACCAGAGGTCGGTGCCAATAGCGACGGCCGGGCTGAGCTTGAAGACCGACAGCAGCAGCGGCGTCATCAAGGAGCCGCCGCCCACGCCGGTGATCCCGACGATGATGCCGACGCCCAAGCCGCTCAATACTGCAATCCAGTCCATGCATCTCCTTGTTGAGCGGCCACGGTGGCAACCCTAGGGGGCGGACTTTAAAGTCCGCTCATAGATATACAAACCATTTGTTCGTAAATTGCTTATTCGAAATTTCGTATATAGCGAGATGCCGCTTCGCTCGCTCGGCCCGCTCGCGGTAAGCTCTGCCCCCCAGCCTTCCCTGAATTCCATCGTCCACATGTCCCAATTTCCCAGCTCCCGCGCCGAAGCCACCAAAGTGGCGATCTACTGGGATTTTGAAAATCTCCATGCCGTGCTGGCCAATGCCGCCCATGGCGACAGCGCTTACCGCGACAACCGGCTGAAGCTGCAGCCGGTCTTTGTCGACCTTAAGCCCATCCTGGAATAT
>CAUPEV010000167.1:0-11449 GCA_963510335.1 uncultured Roseateles sp. | reverse complement strand
TCAAGCATGTCAATGATCAGGATGGACATTCCGTCGGCGACGAGGTGATCTGCGAGGTGGCGCGGCGGATCAGCCTTGCCGTGCGGGCGGAAGATTTGGTGGTGCGCTGGGGTGGTGAGGAGTTTTTGGTGTTTGCGCCCGATGTCGATCAAGAAACGCTGCACCGTTTGGCCAAACGCATCTTGATGGAAGTCGGCGCGCTGCCAGTGCAGGCCCAAGACGGGCCGCTGCGCACGACCGTGTCTATCGGTTATGCGCATTTCCCGCTGCCCCCGGCGATGCTGGATCTGCAGTGGGAGCAGGCGGTGAACTGGGCCGATATGGCGCTCTACACCGCCAAGTCGCGCGGCCGCAACCAGGCGATGGGCATCGCCACGGGTGAGGCCGGGGATGCCGAGGCGCTGTTGCAAGTCGAATCCGAATTCGTCGCTGCCTGCTCGTCCGAGCGGGTCAGCTTGCATCAGGTGCTAGGGCCGACAGCACTTTAGCCTTAGGCCCTAGCAGCCTTGCTGCCTTTACTCAGTCGTTTTTCTTCGGGCGCCCGGCGTTGATGGGTGTCAGCGCCGTCAAGATGGCGGCCAACGGCTTGTCGGTGAGGTCCATCAAGGCTTGCAGGCCGGCACGCAGCAACTCGCTCTTTTTGGTCGAACGCTTGAAGCCGATGGCGCGGTCCTTCAGGCGTGCGATCAGCTCGAAGTCGGCGCGCGGCATGGTGAAGCTGTCACGCACCAGCTTGAGTTTGGGCTTGGCTTCGCTGCTGAGTGCTGGCTTGGCCGCGGCTATCTTGGGCAGCGCTGGCACAGCCGGCTTGGCCGCAGACTTGATCGGTGCTTTCTCGGCAGGCTTTGCGGCTGACTTGGACGCTGGCTTGCTTGCCGGCTTTGCAGCAACTTGCGCGACTACTTTGACTGCCGACTTTTCCGGCGATTTTTCCAGTGCTTTCTGTGGCGCCTTCACTGCAGCCTTGGCTGCAGATTTGATCGGTGCTTTCGCCACAGCCTTCACCGGCGTGCTTGCCGCAACTTTGGCGGCTGGCTTGGCAGGCGCTTTTGCAGGCGTTTTTGCAGGCGTTTTTGCGGGCGTATTTGCAGCTGATTTGGCAGGAGCTTTAGCAAAAGGCGTCGCAGCGGAGGCTTTGGCAACTGACTTGGCCTCAGGCTTGGCGGCAGCAGTTGTAGCAGGCGCAGCTTCGGCAACGCGAGCGATGGGCCAAGCGGCGGCCTTGCTAGGCGCTTTTGTCGCGCGTTTTGCAGCAGCTTTGGCGATAGATTGAACTGCGGGCTGAGCGGCAGGCGTGGCCGCAACTTCGGCAGCCGTACTGGCGTCCGTCTTAACCTCGGCAACGGCTGGCGTGGCCGCAAGCGTAGCGGCGGAATCTGCCGCTGCTGTGCTGGCTTCGCTGACTGGTGCGGATGGGTTGTTTTGCATGGTGCTCCTCTTGGTAAATCGTATAAACAATTTACATCTTAATCGCAGTGTGCAGCTGAGGCAAATTGGAGCCGCTATTTCAATCCGGCTCCCAAGGGTCAGCGCCTATACCGGTGGCATGCAGCTGAGCGTAGGATTTTGTTGGCGATACATAAATCAAGGGTCTAGGCCGGCCGCATCACAAGGCGAGCCGCAGCCTAAGGTCCTATGAAGGAGACAGCCTTGCGCGCGACCGAAGCCGACCCGAGCTACTTTCACAAAGTAGTGGACTGCCAATGGGCGTGCCCCGCCCACACCCCCGTGCCCGAATACATACGCATGATTGCGGCCGGGCGCTACGCCGATGCATATATGGTCAACTGGACCTCCAACGTCTTCCCCGGTGTGCTCGGGCGCACCTGTGACCGGCCCTGTGAGCCGGCCTGCCGTCGTGGCCGGGTCGAAGAAAACAATGGTGACAAGCCCGAACCGGTGGCAATCTGCCGACTCAAGCGCGTGGCTGCCGATCTCAAGGGCGACGTCAAAGCGCGCATGCCGGCGCTGCAGCCGCGCAACGGCAAACGCATTGCCTGTATTGGCGCCGGGCCGTCCTCGCTGACGGTGGCACGCGACTTGGCGCCGCTCGGTTACGAAGTCACGGTGTTTGACGCCGAGGCCAAGGCGGGCGGCTTTATCCGCACGCAGATCCCGCGTTTTCGCTTGCCTGAAAGCGTCATCGACGAGGAGACCGGCTACATCCTTGACCTGGGCGTCAAGTTCCGCGCCGGCGAGCGCGTCGGCTCGATGGCGGCCTTGTTGGCCGAGGGTTTCGACGCAGTCTTTGTCGGCTGCGGTGCGCCGCGTGGTCGCGACCTGCAGATTCCGGGCAGGCTTGAAGCCGCCGCGCAAATTCACATCGGCATCGACTGGTTGGCCTCGGTGTCCTTCGGTCATGTGACACAGGTGGCAAAGCGCGTGATTGTTCTGGGCGGCGGCAACACCGCGATGGATTGCTGCCGCTCGGCCCGGCGCCTGGGCGCCAAAGAGGTCAAGGTGGTCGTGCGCAGCGGCTTCGATGAAATGAAGGCCTCGCCCTGGGAGAAGGAAGACGCGCAACATGAGGGCATCCCCATCCTGAACTTTCATGTGCCCAAGGCTTTTGTTCATGTCGAGGGTCGGCTGGTCGGCATGAGTTTCGAGATTGTTGAAGCGCGGCTGGACGAGCAGGGCCGGCGTCAGTTGCTGCCGACCGGCGCCCCCGATGTCTTCATCGATTGCGACGAGGTCTTGCTGGCGGTCGGCCAGGAGAACGCCTTCCCCTGGATCGAGGCTACATGCGGCATTGACTTCAATCGCTGGGGCTTGCCTGTGCTGGATGAAAAAACCTTTCAGTCCAGCCGGCCCGAGGTCTTCTTCGGCGGCGACGCGGCCTTCGGCCCCAAGAACATCATCACCGCGGTGGCGCATGGCCATGAGGCGGCCGTGTCTATAGACCGTTACCTGCACGGCGAAGCTTTGAGTCAGCGCCCGGCGCCACAGTTCAATTTGTTGTCGCAGAAGATGGGCATCCATGAATGGAGCTATGACAACGGCGTCTCCTATGACGAGCGCTTCAAGGTGCCATGGGCGGCGGCCGAAAAAGCGCTGGCCAGTATCAAGGTCGAGGTGGAGCTGGGCTTTGACGGGGCAACCGCTTTCAAGGAGGCGCAGCGCTGCCTGAACTGCGATGTGCAGACGGTGTTCACCCCACCGGCCTGCATCGAGTGCGATGCCTGCGTGGACATCTGCCCGACCGATTGCATTACTTTTACCGGCAATGATGAAGAGGCCGAGTTGCGACACAAGCTCAAGGCCCCGGCGCTCAACGAGACCCAAGCGCTCTATGTCTCGACCGAGTTGAAGACGGGCAGGGTGATGGTCAAGGACGAAGACGTCTGCCTGCACTGCGGCTTGTGCGCCGAACGCTGCCCGACCGGCGCCTGGGATATGCAGAAGTTCTTGCTCAACACCACGCAGGCGGGTCCGACCTGCCGTGACTCTGCGAGCAAAGGAGTCTCAGCATGAAGCGCCTTGAAGCCCTGAACGACTTTGTCATCAAGTTCGCCAATGTCAACGGCTCCGGCTCGGCCTCGGCGAATGAGTTGTTTGCCAAGGCGATCCTGCGCATGGGCGTGCCGGTCAGCCCGCGCAATATTTTCCCCAGCAATATCCAGGGTCTGCCGACATGGTACGAGGTGCGTGTCAGCGAGGCCGGCCATCAGGGGCGGAGGGGCGGCATCGACATGATGGTGGCGATGAACCCGCAAACCTGGACACAGGACGTGGCCGAGATCGAGCCCGGCGGCTATCTTTTTTACGACAGCAGCAAGCCGCTGCCGGCCAGCGCTTTTCGAGCCGATGTGCATGTGATCGGCATGCCCTTGACGACGATCTGCAATGAGAACTACAGCGACCCGCGCCAGCGCCAGTTGTTCAAGAACATCGTCTATGTCGGCGCCTTGTCGGTCTTGCTCGGTATTGATGCCGCACAGATCGAGCGTTTGTTCGGTGAGCAATACGCGGGCAAGGAGAAGTTGCTGACGTCCAATCTGCGCGCGCTGCAGCTGGGCCGCGACTATGCGGCCGAACATCTGAGTGACAGCGTCGGCCTGCGAGTGGAGACGCGCGACGCCGTCGGCGAGAAGATCTTTGTCGACGGCAATAGCGCGGTGGCGCTGGGGCTGGTTTACGGCGGCGCGACCGTGGCGGCCTGGTACCCGATCACCCCAAGCAGCTCGGTGGCCGAGGCCTTCCAGAAATACTGCGCCAAGTTCCGCGTTGACAAATCCACGGGTGAGCAGCGTTATGCGATCGTGCAGGCGGAGGACGAAATCGCCTCGATCGGCATGGTCTTGGGTGCGGGCTGGAACGGCGCGCGCGCCTTTACCGCCACCTCGGGGCCGGGCGTTTCGCTGATGACCGAATTCATCGGCCTGGCTTACTTTGCCGAGATTCCGGTCACCATCATCAATGTGCAGCGCGGCGGGCCCTCCACCGGCATGCCGACCCGCACGCAACAGGCCGATCTGATGTCTTGCGCCTACGCCTCGCACGGCGATACCAAGCATGTGCTCTTGTTTCCCGAGGATCCGACCGAATGTTTTGAGCACGCGGCCGCCGCGCTCGACTTGGCCGACCGGCTGCAGACGCCGATCTTCGTGATGACCGATCTGGACATCGGCATGAACCAGCGTCTGTGCGCACCGTTCGCCTGGGATGACGCCCGGCAGATGGACCGCGGCAAGGTGATGACGGCCGAAGAGCTGGAGGCCGGGCGCGACTTTGGCCGCTACAAGGATGTGGACGGCGACGGTATTCCTTGGCGCACCTTGCCGGGCACGCACGCCACGAAAGGCGCCTACTTCACGCGCGGCACCACCCGCGACGCCTATGCGCGCTACTCGGAGGCCGGCGCCGATTACCTCTACAACGTGCGCCGCTTGTTGGATAAGTTCGCGACCGCCGCCAAGCTGGTGCCGCAGCCGATTCAGCGGGCGGCTGCCAAGCCGACCCGGCTGGGCGTGCTGTATTTCGGCTCCACCAGCCCGGCGATGAGCGAGGCGCTTGATTTGCTGGCCGCCGACGATATCGATCTCGACGCGATGCGCTTGTGCGCCTTCCCCTTCCCGGATTCGGTGGACGCCTTCATCAGGTCGCATGACGCCGTCTTTGTGGTTGAGCAAAACCGCGACGCGCAGCTGCGCTCAATGCTGGTCAATGAGCTGGAGATCGACCCGGCGCGCTTGCTGCCGGTCTTGCACTTTGATGGCACGCCGATCACCGCGCGTTTCATCACCGCCGCGATCACTCGCGCGGTGCACGCGATGGCGGTCAAGCCTTTGCGTCAAATGGGCGCAGTTGGACAGGACGATTGATGCCATGACCTATATCGCCAAACCCAAGCTACACCACCCCTCGCTGCTTCGCAACAAGGTCGGCTACACAAGGCGCGACTACGAGGGCCGGGTCTCGACGCTGTGCGCCGGCTGCGGCCACGACTCGATCTCGGCCGCCATCATCCAGGCATGCTGGGAGTTAGACATAGAACCGCATCGCGTTGCCAAGCTCTCCGGCATTGGTTGCAGCAGCAAGACGCCTGACTATTTTCTCGGCGCCTCGCATGGCTTCAACACCGTGCATGGCCGCATGCCTTCGGTGCTGACCGGCGCCAACCTCGCCAACCGCGAGCTGCTCTACCTGGGCGTCTCCGGCGACGGCGACTCGGCCTCGATCGGCCTGGGGCAGTTCGCCCATGTGATGCGGCGCGGCGTCAATATGGTCTACATCGTCGAGAACAATGGCGTTTACGGCCTGACCAAGGGGCAGTTTTCGGCCACCGCCGACCGAGGCTCCAAGTCCAAGAAGGGGGCCATCAACCCCGATTCGCCGGTCGACCTGATCGGCCTGGCCTTGCAACTCGGCGCCACCTATGTGGCGCGCGGATTTTCCGGCGACAAGGAGCAGCTGGTGCCGCTGATCAAGGGCGCGATCGCACACCAGGGCGCCGCCTTCATCGACGTCATCAGCCCCTGCGTTGCCTTCAACAACCATGCCGGCAGCACGCGCAGCTATGACTATGTGCGCGAGCATAACGAGGCAGTCAGTCGGATCGACTTCATCAGCCCGCGCGATGAAATCACGGCAAAAGTGGCGCCAGGCGACTGTGTAGACGTCGAGCAGCATGACGGCACGGTCTTGCGCCTGCGCAAGCTGCATGCCGACTACGACCCCGGCAACCGGGTGGCGGCGATGGCCCATGTTCAAACCTTGCAAGCCGAGGGCGAAGTGGTCACCGGCCTGCTCTATATCGAGCCCGAGGCCTTGGACATGCATGCCGCCCTGCGCACACCGCTGCAGGCCTTGAATCGGCTGGGCGAGGCGCAGCTGTGTCCGGGCTCAGTGCTGCTGGAGAAGGTCAACGCGGGTTTGCGTTGAGGATTTGATGGTTTGAGATCAGGCCGGCTGGGTGTCTTGCTCCGCTCCTGCGCGGACCAGCGGTCCGATCCCTAGCTAGGCACAAACTGTCCTCAGGACTGTTTGTGTCCGAGTTCAGTCCCCCGCAGTCGGCATGCTGCCGACTGCTCCTCCTTTACCTCGCTGCGCAAAACACCCAGCCAGCCTTCTATCTATTTGCGCGTAGGACGTTCTTTATTCCGCCGCTTGCGCAAACTCTTTCTCGTGCAACCAGGCCGCATGTTTGACCGCGCGGTGGGTGCGGCCCCATTCCTCGATCATCGCTGGCGCCAGCTCGCGCAGGCGCTCCAGCTGACCGGGCTTGACGGTGTTGGCCGCCAACTCGATGCGGTGGCCGTTCGGGTCGTGCAGGTAGATGGACTGGAAAATTTCGTGATTGGTGGGCCCTAGGATCTCGATGCCCATGGCCTGCAACTTGGCCTTGCTGCGCTCCAGCGTCGCCACGTCTTCGACCTGAAAGGCCAGATGTTGCACCCAGGCGGGCGTGTTCTCGTCGCGGCCTTGCGCCGGTGAGTCCGGCAGCTCGAAGAAGGCCAGTACATTGCCCCGACCGGCGTCGAGGAAGATGTGCATATAGGGGTTGGGTTCTTTGGTCGAGGGCACATGGTCCTCGGAGATGGCCAGAATCAGGTCCATATCGAGTGCGTCTTTGTAGAACCGAATAGTTTCCTGCACGTCGCGGCAGCGGTAGGCGACGTGGTGTATGCCTTGAACCAACATGGTGAAGTTCTCCTGCTAGGTAGATGTTTAGTCGAACGGGCCCAGATTGCGCTCAGATCACGCCACGTCGCTCTTGATCTTTTTCCAGCGAGCGGAACAGCGCGCCGAAATTGCCTTCGCCAAAACCCAGGTTGTTGCAGCGTTGAATGATCTCAATGAAGATCGGGCCGATGATGTTCTTGGTGAAGATCTGCAGCAGATAGCCCTGCTCATCGCCGTCAATCAGCACCTGGTGTTGTTGCAGGCGGGCATGATCCTCGCGCACGCCTTGAACCCGCTCGAATACCTCGGCGTAATAGTCGTCGTCGATTTCCAGCGTCTCGATGCCGCTGCCTTCCAATTGATCCAGCGAGCTCAGGATGTCATTGGTGCTGAAGGCCAGATGCTGCACGCCCGGTCCCTTGTACTCGCGCAGGTATTCGGCGATCTGGTCCTTGTCATCCTTGGGCTGATTGATCGGGATGCAAAACGAGCCATCGGGTGAGCGCAGCGCGAAGCTAGTCAGGCCGGTCTTGGCGCCCTGGATGTCGAAGTAGCGCACTTCCGTGAAGCCGAAGATGTTCTTGTAGAAATTGGCCCATTTGTCCTGCTCACCGGGCGGCACGTTGTTGGTCAGATGATCAACGGCCAAGAAGCCCTTGTCCACCTGGATCAGCGGCGCGTCCAAAGCGACAAAGTCGCGCTCGTAGATGGAGTTGCCGGCGCCGGCCGGCTCGATGAAGTAAATGATGCTTTCGCCAATGCCCCAGACCGCCGGGTAGGCGTGATCTTTCATTGCATCGCTGACCGCCACCGCGCCGCGCGCCACCGCTGCCTCCAGTGCAGCTTGCGCGTTCTCCACCCGCCAACCCATCGCGCTGATCGCCGGCCCATGCTTGCGGGCGAACTGGGCCGAATGGCCGTCACGCTCGCCATTGAGTAAGAAATGGATATCGTTCTGGCGGTAGTAGCTGATCGCCTTGCTGGGGTGGCGGCGCAGCTTGGAGAATCCGAAGGCCCAGAACAAGCTGTCCAAATGTTCCAGCGACGGGCCACAGAATTCGGTGAATTCGATACCGGTCAGGCCGACCGGGTTGTTGGCTGAGTTGCTTGCCGAATTGCTTACATTGGTCATGCTGTCTCCGTCTGGCTTGATCGTTGGGCCGGCAGTCAGCAGGAATGACTGCAGGAATAGCCGCAATTTTTATGGGGTTTAGTCATCAATAAAAGCGGAATTCTTTGAGAAGCTTGATCAATAATTTCGATCATGAAATTAGATCTGGAAGCCCTCTCAGCGCTCGATGCGGTCGTCAGCCACGGCAGCTTTGCGCGTGCTGCCGAGGCGCTGCACAAGGTCACCTCGGCCGTCAGCTATCAGGTCAAAAAGCTCGAGGAGCAACTGAATCTGACCCTGCTGGACCGCAGCGCCTACCGGGTCAAGCTGACGCCGGCCGGCGAGGCCGTGCTGGCCGAAGGTAGGCGGCTCTTGCGCCAGGCCTATCAGCTGGAAGCCTTGGCGCAGCAATTGGCCAGTGGCTGGGAAGCGCGGCTCTTGGTCGTGGTGGACGGGATTCTGCCGCTGGCCGACACCTTGAGTGCGCTCAAGACCTTGGCCGACGAGGGCGTGCCCACGCGGGTGCAACTCAAGATCGAGTTCCTGCACGGCGTGCAATACCGTTTTGAAAAGGAGCAGGCCGATCTGATGTTGGTGAAGGCCTATGAGCCGTCCAACCAGATGCAGGCCGAGCCTTTGAAGGAGATCGAGTGCGTGCTGTGCGTGGCGCCTGCTCACCCCTTGGCGCTCCGAGCCGGCCCGCTCAGCCTGGATGACTTGCAAGCCCATGTGGAATTGAGCGTGCAAGACAGCAGCGAGCGCGGGGAGGCCGGTGGTGCCGGCGACAGCCACCGCTTTGGTGGCGAGCGGGTGTTTTACTTGTCCGGTTTCGTCGCCAAGCGTCAGGCTTTGCTGATGGGCATGGGCTACGGCTGGATGCCGCGCTACCTGGTGGACGAAGCACTAGCGGCCGGGCATCTGCTGGAGTTGCCCTATGCTGGCGGGTCTCGTTTTCGCTTCACACCATGCTTGGTGCAAAGCCTGAATCGACCTCCCGGGCGGGCCAGACAGCGCTTGATACAACTGTTGGCGGGGACCGCGTAACTTACTTCTCACACGCAAAGGCGGGCAGGCTATTGATTTCTCATGTCCATCTGGGTGTGGCTGACTTTGAGCGCAGCTTTGCCTTCTATTCGCCCTTGATGGCCGAACTCGGACTGCAGTGCAAGTTCAGCGACCCGGTCAAGGCCTGGGCCGGCTGGGTGTCACCCGAGGCGCCGCGCCCCTTGTTCCTGATTGGCAAGCCTTTTGATGGCGCAGCGGCTGCACCGGGCAATGGGCAGATGGTGGCGCTGCTGGCGCCCACGCGAGCCGCGGTTGACCGCATTCACGCCCTCGCTTTGTCGCAAGGGGGTCAATGCGAGGGCGCGCCGGGTCTGCGCCCGCAATACCACCCCGACTATTACGGCGCCTATTTTCGCGATCTGGACGGCAACAAGATTTGTATCTGTTGCCATCAGGCTGCTTAGGCTTTAGGCCTTCAAACCGATGCAGATCTGCGCGTGGTCAAGGCCGAGATAACGCTCAAAGTCATGGTCAAAAGCGCGGGCCGGCGCGTCGGGCTGCGCAAAATAGGCCCAGACCTGACCCCAGCCCGCGATCAAGGCGGCCGGCATGGCGCCTCGGCAATCAAACACCAGATATTCGCCGGCAGGAATGGTGAGGCTTGGCTGAGTGGCCGACGCGTCACTATTCAGCTTGACGCCCGCCATCACCGAATACTCACCTAAATGCCGGTCCGCATAATCGAAGTAGACGCCGAAGATCTGGCTCATTTCGTTGCCCAAGCCGCTGGCCGCAAAGCTCTGCCAAAGCGAGCCGATGCGGCCGGTCAGCGGATTGAATTCAGCGGCATTGCTGGTGCGGCAAGTGAGGCCTTGCACTTGGAAGCTGGCGATTTGTTCGCGTTGCATGGGTTTGATTCCTGAGTCAGTTGAGAGGCTTGATGCGACGAATGCTGGTGAGTGTAGATGCTGCGTCAGCACGGCCGAACAAGCGCAAGCAGTTGCGATTTCATGCAATGTTCACGAAATACTTGGCTATCTGAGGCGGCCAAGGGTTGACCCGCTGGGTCGCGCGTCGATGACTCATTTACAAAGCCAGCGCGTGCTGTTCAAAGCCCGGCATTGCAGGGAGTCAGAAGATTAGGCGCCAAGACCTAAGCCAGATGACCGAGGAGAAATGAATTGCTGGAACTGCATGAAGCGCAAAGCCATGAGGCGGTTGCGCGCGCTGCCTTGCGCACATTTTTCTTTGCACCCAAGTTGGAGCGAGCGGTGGTGGTGGTCGAGCAGGATGGCACCGTCCATGTGCGGGGAGAAAGCCGAAAACTGGAGTTTTCGATTGGTGTGGCCTTGCATCCGCACCAAATGCCTGCACTGCGCGAGCGACTGCGCCAGCACGGTGTGGCGGTGTTTGCCAGCGAGTCCGACTATGCGAAGTCCTTGGCTTCATAGGCTTTTGCGACGGCATCCAGAGCGGGTACGGCGACGGGCATGAAAAAGGGGCTCCCTTGGAGCCCCTTTTGATCAGCAGCGGGCATGCAGCCCGCCTCAGCTTAGCCTCTTGGCTTGCAGCGATAGACCATCACGTCGTCCACGAACCAGCCCGTGTTGCCACCGCAGCCGTCATTGGCCAACTCAAAACGCAGTTTGACCTTGTCACCGGCCTTGGCGAAGGCGCCGAGATCGACGATGGAGCGGCCCCATGAACCGCTGAGCGAGCCGCCGTCGGTGCCAGAGAATCCAGCCTGACCGGCCAAGGGGCTGTCGTTGCCTGCGCCGGCTGTTGTCATGGTGGTGTTGTAGGCGTTGTAGACGAAGCTGCTTGCCGGTACCAACTGCCATGCGCCGCCATTGACGCTGATTTTGAGATTGCCGCCGTCAAAGCCGGCTTCGGTGGCCACCCAGTGATCGAAGCTGAGCTTGGGCGCCGTGCTGCCCGCAGGAATGGTGATCTCCGGGCTCTGAACGCGTTGCAGTCCAGCCTCGTTGCCACCGGCTGCGCAGTTGCCAATATTGCCGGCAGCAGCGAACAGCGCCGAACCTGCGCGCCCACTTGGAAGGCCGCTGACTGTCTTCCAGTTGCGCGGTGTGAACTCGGGGTTGACGCCCGCGTAGCTGACCAACCAGCTGACAGCGCCACGTTTGCCACCTTCAAAGTTGTCCGACAGCAAGGCACCGGCGCTGGTGCCTGCGGGGCACAGAGCCGGCGGTG
>CAUPEV010000166.1:0-11459 GCA_963510335.1 uncultured Roseateles sp. | reverse complement strand
TATCAAGAAGAACGCCAAGTTCGCGTCTGGCATCGCGCCACTGCCTTACTACCCCGACGTGCCCGGCGCGCCGCAAAACACCGTCATCGGCGGCGCCAGCCTTTGGGTGATGGCGGGCAAGAAAACGCCCGAGTACAAGGGCGTGGCGGCCTTTTTCAGCTTCCTGGCCCAGCCCGAAGTGGCGGCGGCCAGCCACAAGCGCACCGGTTATTTGCCGGTCACCAAGGCTGCGTTTGAGCTGACGGACAAGAGCGGCTTCTACAAAGAGAACCCCGGCACCGATGTGGCCGTGACGCAGATGATCCGCAAAACCACCGACAAGTCACGCGGCATTCGCCTGGGCAACTTCGTGCAGGTGCGCACCATCATCGACGAGGAAATGGAACAGGTCTGGGGCGGCAAGAAGAGCGCCAAGGAAGGGCTTGACGCGGCGGTGCAGCGTGGCAATGAGCAGTTGGAGCGCTTCCAGAAGGCCAACAGCAAGTGAAACCGGGAACGCGCCCTCTTTGGGCCGAGCGCTGGGCCGCCAACGGCCTGAGGCCGTTGGCCTTCGGCAGGCACAAACAGTCCGCAGGGACTGTTTGTGTCCGGCCTCAGTTCACCGAGCCGGCCCGCTTGGCGATGTCCTTGCCGGTCGCGCCGGCAAGGATCGCCGTCCCCTCGGGGGACCGACCAGCGTACTCGCTGGGCGAGGGGCTCAAATGAGTATAGAGAAGAGAGTTCAATTCAAGGCCTCCTGGCTGCCCTGGCTGCTGCTGGCGCCGCAGTTGCTGGTCATTTCGGTGTTCTTCTTTTGGCCGGCGGCTCAAGCCCTTTTACAGTCGCTGCAGCGCCAGGACGCCTTCGGCCTGTCCACCGAGTGGGTGGGCCTGGAGAACTTCAGTCAATTGTTCAATGACCCCGGCTATCTGGCCTCGTTCAAGACCACGGCGATTTTTTCGCTGCTGGTAGCCGGCAATGGTCTGGTCTTGTCACTGCTGCTGGCGGTGATGGCTGATCGCGTGGTCAAGAGCGCCGGCGTCTACCGCACGCTCTTGATCTGGCCCTATGCGGTGGCGCCGGCGATTGCCGGCGTGCTGTGGCTGTTCATGTTCGCACCGTCGATCGGCGTGGTGTCGTACTGGTTGACGCAAATGGGCATCCCTTGGAACCATTTGCTTAACTCGGATCACGCGATGGCGCTGGTGGTGATGGCGGCCGTGTGGAAGCAGATCTCTTACAACTTCCTGTTCTTCATGGCCGGCCTGCAGGCCATCCCCAAGTCCTTGATCGAAGCGGCCGCGATTGACGGCGCCGGCCCCTGGCGGCGCTTTTGGACCATAATCTTCCCGCTGCTGTCTCCGACCACCTTCTTTTTGCTGGTGATCAATATCGTCTACGCCTTCTTCGACACCTTCGGCATCATCGACGCCGCCACCCAAGGCGGGCCCGGCAAAGACACCTCGATACTGGTCTACAAGGTCTATTACGACGGCTTCAAGGCCATGGACCTGGGCGGTTCGGCCGCGCAATCGGTGGTCTTGATGTTCATCGTGATCACCTTGACCGTGGTGCAGTTCCGTTATGTCGAGAAAAAGGTTCAATACTGAAATGATGCCCCACACTCACTTCGTTCGCCGCCCCCCGCCCGAGGGGGCTCAGTCCTCCCTTGGGATGGCCCGTCGGGAGTCCTGACATGATCGAGCGCCGCCCCATCCTCACCTTTGTCTCCCACCTGATCCTGATCCTGGGCGTGCTGATCGTCGCCTTTCCGGTCTACATCACCTTTGTCGCCTCCACGCAAACGGCCGATGCAATCGTGCAAGCGCCTATGCCGATGTTGCCGGGCAGTCATTTGATCGAGAACTACAAGACTGCGCTGTTCGGCAACTCCGCCGGCGCGGGGTCCACGGCACCCGTCGGCCGCATGATGTGGGTCAGCCTGGTCAGTGCGCTGACGATTGCGATCGCCAAGATAGCCATCTCGCCGCTGTCGGCCTTTGCGATCGTCTACTTCCGCATTCCAGGCAAGTCCTTCTTTTTCTGGAGCATTTTTGTCACGCTGATGCTGCCGGTCGAGGTGCGCATTGGCCCGACCTACCAGGTGGTTGCCGACCTTGGCATGCTCAACAGCTACGCCGGCCTGACCGTGCCTTTGATCGCCTCAGCGACCGCGACCTTTTTGTTCCGCCAATTTTTCATGACGGTACCGGATGAGCTGCTGGAGGCCGCCCGCATGGACGGCGCCGGGCCGCGGCGCTTTTTCAAGGACATCTTGCTGCCGCTGTCGACCACCAGCATCGCGGCGCTGTTCGTGATCCAGTTCATCTACGGCTGGAACCAATACCTGTGGCCGCTTTTGGTCACCACCGACGAGCACATGTACCCGGTCGTTATCGGCATCAAACGAATGATCAGTGGCGGCGACGCAGCGAACGACTGGAACATCATCATGGCGACAGCGATGCTGGCAATGGTCCCGCCGGCCTTGGTCGTGATGCTGATGCAGAAGTGGTTCGTCAAAGGCTTGGTCGATACCGAAAAATAAGAAGAGACACACATGGCTTCCATTTCCCTCAGAAACGTCATCAAGCGCTACGGCCACGGCCCCAAGGCCAATCAGGTCATTCACGGCGTCAATGCCGAAATCCGCGACGGCGAGTTCGTCGTCATCGTCGGGCCGTCCGGCTGCGGCAAATCGACCTTGTTGCGCATGGTGGCCGGCCTGGAAGAAGTCTCTGGCGGCGAGATCGCGATTGGCGAGCGCGTCGTCAACAACATCGAGCCGGCGGAACGCGATATCGCGATGGTGTTCCAGAACTATGCGCTCTACCCGCATATGACCGTGTTCGAGAACATGGCTTACGGCCTGAAGATTAAAAAAGTGCCCGAGGCCGAGATCAAAGAGCGCGTCGACAAGGCGGCCAAGATTTTGGAACTGGGGGGCCTGCTGGACCGCACACCGCGTCAACTCTCCGGCGGCCAGCGCCAGCGCGTCGCGATGGGCCGCGCCATCGTGCGCAAGCCGCAGGTGTTCTTGTTTGACGAGCCGCTATCCAATCTCGACGCCAAGCTGCGCGCGCACACAAGGCTGGAGATTCAAAAGCTGCACCGTGAACTCGGCGTGACGTCTCTGTTCGTCACCCATGACCAGGTCGAGGCGATGACGCTGGCCCAGCGCATGATCGTGATGAACGGCGGCCATATGGAGCAGATCGGCACGCCCGAAGAAGTCTATGCCCGCCCGGCCTCCACCTTTGTGGCCGGCTTTATTGGCTCGCCGCCCATGAATCTGCTCAAGGGCCAGGCGCAAGGCCTGACATTCAGCGTCGGCGGCATCACGCTGACCCTGCCCGAGGCCGCACCGCGCGATGGCGAGTTGATCCTGGGTCTGCGTCCCGAGCATCTGGATCATTGGCAGGACGCAATGGCGGGAAGCTCAGGCTGGCCCTTCACGGTCGAAATGATAGAGATGCTGGGAGCCGAGCGCCTGGTCTATGGGCGCTTGGGCTCAGAGCTATTCACCTTGCGCATTGACGGCACGCAGCCGCCGCCAGCCATTGGCGCCAAGCTGATGCTGGCCCTCAGCGACAAACACCTGCATTGGTTCGACCCGCAAACCACTCAGCGCGTGCGAAAAGAAAAAGGTCCCCAATGAGAGCAAGCGATTGGCCCCTGCCCTTTTGGATCGCCCACCGCGGAGCGGGCAAGTTGGCACCCGAGAACACGCTGGCGGCGTTTCGCCTGGGCGCGCAGTATGGTTACCGAGCGTTCGAGTGCGATGTCAAGCTCTCCAGCGACGGCATGCCCTTCTTGCTGCATGACGCCACGCTGGAGCGCACGAGCAATGGTCAGGGTGTGGCGGGTGATATTTGCTGGAGCGCGCTGTCGCGCCTGGACGCCGGCAGCTGGCACAGCCGCAGCTATGCGGGCGAGGCGCTGCCCAGTCTGGATGCGCTGGCGCGCTTCGTCTTGGCGAATCGGCTTGCGCTCAATATCGAAATCAAGCCGACACCGGGCCAGGAGTTGCTGACCGGCCAAGTGGTCGGGCGCGAAGTTTTGCGTTTATGGGCAGGATCAGGCTTTGCGCCCTTGTTCAGCTCTTTCGATCCGCTCGCCTTGCAGGGCGCCAAGGAGACCGCACCCGGCATCCCGCGCGGCCTTTTGCTCGACGAGCTGCGCGCTGGCTGGCTCGGTGAAGCGCAGGGCTTGGGTTGCCGCGCCGTCATCAGCAACTACCGGCTGATGGACCGTGACACCATCTCCCAAATCCACACCGCCGGCATGAAGGCGCTGGTCTACACGGTCAATGAGGCGGCGGCCGCGCAAGCGCTGGTAGCAGACGGTGTGGACGGCATCATCACCGATGCGGTGGACAAGTTTTCGCCCGTCTGAGTTTGGCTTGAGCTCGGTTTGAACTCGAGTTCAGCGCGGCTAGCACGGCTTTGAGGACCGATCCTGCTTGAGGATAGCCACATCGGCGCGCTAGGGTGATCCCGAGGTGCCCAAAGTCATCTTGCCAATGGCAAGCCCTTCCACTACCCTCCTCGCTCTTTATATTCAGGCTGTACCCGCATGAAACTATTCCGACTTTTGCCCCTGGCGGCCCTGCTGCTTTCCGCTGGCTTGAGCAGCGCTGCTGCGCCCAATGGCCCCGTCACTTCCGGCCTCGATTTGTCGGGCTTTGACAGCAAGGTTCGCCCGCAGGACGATCTCTTCCTCGCCGCCAATGGCACTTGGGTCAGCAAAACCGCGATACCGGCCGACAAGGCCGAGTACGGCAGCTTCTACAAGCTGCGTGATCTTTCCGATCAGCAAGTGCGCGCCATCGTTGAGGGCTTGGCCGCCAAGCCCCAAGCCAAAGGCAGCGTCGAGCAAAAAATCGCGGCCTTCTATGGCTCTTACACCGATCTTGCCGCCATCGACAAAGCCGGCCTGAAGCCCACCAAAGCCATGCTGGCCAGCATCGATGCGATCAAGTCGCCGGCCGATCTGGCGCGCTGGTTGGGCCGCGCTCAAGGCGCCGTCAACACACCGATGGTGCTGTGGGTGATGCCCGACTTCAAAGAGCCCGGCATCAACCGCGCACTGACCTGGCAAGGCGGCATCGGCATGCCCGATCGCGACTATTACCTCAAGGATGACGACAAACTCAGCCAGACGCGCAAGGCCTATCTGGGCTATTTGACGACCTTGGCCAAGCTCTCTGGCGAAAAGGCAGCAGCGGACGTGGCGGCGCGAGTGATGGCGCTGGAGAAGCGCATCGCCGAGGCCCATTGGGACAAGGTCGAAAACCGCAACCCGGTCAAGACCTATAACCCGATGACGCCCGCCGAGCTGGCCAAGGCCGCACCTGGTTTTGACTGGGCCGCCTTCATGGAGGCCGCCCAATTGCAAGGCGTTGACAAGCTGACCGTGTCGCAGCCCAGCACCATGACGGCACTCGCCAAGATGGCGACCGAAGTGCCGCTGGCCGACTGGAAAGCCTATCTGAAGTTGCGGGTGCTGGATGAGAACGCCGAGCTGCTGCCCAAGGCCTATCGCGAGGCACGCTTTGCTTTCCATGGCAATACGCTGACGGGGGCCAAGGAAGAACAGCCGCGCTGGCAAAAAGGCATCACCGAAGTGAACGGCGCATTGGGCGAGGCAATCGGCCAAGTCTATGTGGCGCAGCATTTCCCACCGGTTTACAAGACCCGCATGGTGGAGCTGGTCGGCAACCTGATGAACGCTTATGGCGATTCGATCGATGGTTTGAGCTGGATGACGCCCAGCACAAAAGCGGCCGCCAAAGACAAGCTGAGCAAGTACATGGTCAAGATCGGCTACCCCGATACCTGGCGTGATTACAGCGCTTTGGACGTACGCACGGGCGATGCCTTTGGCAACAAGGCGCGCTCGGGCCGCTTTGAGTGGGAGCGCATTGCCACACGCGTTGGCAAGCCGGTGGACCGAGCCGAATGGGGCATGACGCCGCAGACCGTCAACGCCTACTACAACCCCTCGATGAACGAGATCGTGTTCCCGGCCGCGATTTTGCAGCCGCCCTTCTTTGATATGGCGGCCGATGATGCGGTCAACTATGGTGCGATCGGCGCCGTCATCGGACATGAAATCAGCCATGGTTTTGACGACCAAGGCAGCCAGTTCGACGGCGACGGCGCTTTGCGCAATTGGTGGAGCGATGCCGACCGCCAGGCTTTCGAGAAGGTCGGCGCGCAACTGGTGGCGCAGTACGAAAAGTACGAGCCGCTGCCCGGCAAGACGCTCAACGGCAAACTGACTTTGGGTGAGAACATTGCCGATCTGTCGGGCCTGCAGATTGCCTACAAAGCCTATCAGCGCTCACTCGGCGGAAAGCCTGCTCCGGTGATTGATGGCTATACCGGCGAACAGCGCTTCTTCATGGGCTGGTCGCAGGCCTGGCGCGCCAAGGCGCGGGATGAGCGCACCATGCAGAACCTGACCGTCGATCCCCATTCGCCGGCCAAGTTCCGCGCCAACGGTGCCGCCGTCAACCATGATGGCTTCCATGAAGCCTTTGGCACCAAGCCAGGTGATCAGATGTTCAAGGCCAGCGAAGAGCGTATTCGCATCTGGTAAGTCATGCTTTGCTCGCTTCACCCGCTTTAATGCGAAAGTCGGCCGGCCGTCATCATGACTTGCCGGCCGCAGCGTGCGGCGATGCCAAGATCATGCGTCACCAGCACCAGGCTTGAGCCGCGCTCGCGGTTCAGCTCGAACATCAAGTCGATGATGGCCGCTCCAGTGGCCGCATCCAGGCTGCCGGTCGGTTCATCGGCCAGCAGCAAGGGTGGCTCGGCCACAAAGGCCCGCGCCAGCGCCACACGCTGCTGCTCACCGCCGGAAAGAAATTTCGGATAGTGGCGCAGCCGCTCGCTCAGGCCGACCCGCCCCAGCATGGCCTCGGCCTTGCGGCGGGCCAGTTTGTCACCGCTCAATTCAAGCGGCAGCATCACGTTCTCCAGCGCGGTCAAATGCGCCAGCAGTTGAAAGGACTGGAACACAAAGCCGAGCTTGTGCTTGCGAAGAATGGCCCGTCCGTCCTCGCTGAGCGCATAAAGATCGACACCGTCCAGCAGCACCGTGCCGCTGCTGGGCAAGTCCAAGCCGGCCAGCAGGCCCAGCAAGGTGGACTTGCCCGACCCGGAGGCACCCACGATCGCCAAGGTCTCGCCGCGCTGCACGCTCAACTCGACCTCGTTCAAGATGCTCAACTCACCACTGGCATCGCTGACGCGCTTGCTCAGTTGCTTGACTTCTATCGCGGCAGGATTCGTATTCAAGGAGGGCTCGCTTTCTGGATTCGTTCTTGGTGTTTCAGCCTTGACGCAAGCTGGCAAGCGGCGCTTGGCTGAGGATGTTGCGCAGGCCTAGCCAGCCGCCGAGCAGCGCACAGGCCGCGCCAAACGCCATGCCGGCCAGCCACAACAAGGGCGAAAAACTCCATTCAAGACGCAAGACAAAACGCGCCAAACCCCAACTGGCGGCCGACGCCCCGCTGGCCGCCAGCAGCCCGGCCAAGCTGCCGAGCAGCAGGTACTCGATCCATTGCGCGCGCGACAACTGGCCTGCCGTCGCGCCTAACGCTCGCAGCAAGGCCGCCTCGCGCATGCGCAGGTCTTGCGAGCCGAGCAAGGCCGCGTAGAGCACCATCAAACCCGAGGCCAGCGTGAATAAAAAGAGAAACTCGATCGCTAGCACCAGTTGTGCCAAGCGCGCTTGCAGTTGCTCGATCAGTGCGCCAAAGTCCAGCGCGGTCAGATTGGGAAAGTCGCGCACCAAGCCGTCTATCACCGGCTTGCCGGCCTCGGTCACCTGCAGCGCACTGATCAAGGTGTAGGGCATGCCGCGCACGGCAGCCTCATTGACGATCAATGAAAAGGTCGGGCGGCGTGAACGTCGGTCTGACTTGCGCAAGCTGGTGATGACGGCCTCAAAGCTTTGCCCGGCCACTTCAAGCCTTAGGCGGTCCTCGAGCTTGAGGCCCAACGGCCCGGCCGCCTCCTCTTCCACCGAGATCTCGGCGGCGGCCTTGGCTGGCTCGCCGTCAAGCGTCCAGGTCCCGGCGACCACCCGGCTGGCCGCCGGCAGCTCACGCATCGCCGTCAGATCCAGCTCGCTGCTAAGCAAGCTCTTTGCCCACTCATCGGCATAGGCTGCGGCCAGCAAGGGCCGGCCATTCATGGCGGTCAATCGCGCCCGCAGCGAGGGGTATATGTCGGCACTCTTGCCCAAGCTCTGTAGGCGCTCGGCCACCATCGGCAACTGCTCAGGCATGATGTTGATCAGCAGATAGTTGGGCGCATCGCTGGGGACTTGCTGCTCCCAGCTGCGCAGCAAATCAGCGCGCACCAAGGTCAGCAGCAACAGCGCCATCAAGCCCAAAGAGAGCGCTAAGACCTGCGCCACGACGGCGGCCGGTCGCCGCTGCAAGGCGTTGATGGCGAAACGCCAGCTGGCCTTGTCAAACAGCGTGCGCAGGCGCTTGAGCCCGAGCAAGCTCAGCCAGGCCAGCGCCGCGAAGGCAAAGGCGCCGAGCAAGAAGCCGACGACACTGGCCAGGCCGAGATGCACATCACCGGTCTGCCACAGCAGCAGGCCGGTAAAGACCAGCAGGCCGAGGCCGTAACTGAGCAGCGCCATGGGCTTGGGTGGGTCTGACTCCTGCCTGAGCAGGCGTGTATGGGGCACATCACGCAATTGCAGAATGGCCGGCAAAGTGAAGCCAATCAGCAGCAAGAGGCCCAAGCTCAGCCCTTGTATCGCCGGCCGCCAAGTCGCAGCGGGCAAACCCTCCTGGCTGCTGAGCAGACCGCCCAACCAGTGGATCAGCGAAACATGCGCGCCATAACCCAGCAACACACCGGCAGCACTGGCGCTCAGACCGATCAAAAAGAACTCCTGCAGATACAGCCGCATCACTTGGTTCTGAGTCAGACCCAGGCAGCGCAACATCGCGCAGGCATCGATATGACGCAGCATGAACCGGCGCGCCGCCATCGCCACCGCCACAGCCGCCAGCAGGGCCGAGAGCAGGCTGACCAGGGACATGAACTGCCCCGCCCGCTGCAGCATGGCGCCCTCCTCCGAACCCTTGGCTGCCAGGGTTTGCAGGGTCACGCCCTTGAGCTGCTCGTGCTTGATGCGCGCCTCGGACCGGGTTTGAAAATCGAGCAGCGCAGACGCCTCGCCAGCGATCAGCAGACGATAGCTGGCCTGCGAGGCCGCACTCAGCAACTGGCTGGCCGCCAGGTCACTGCTGGCGATCATCACACGCGGCGCCAAACGCATGGCGGCCATGGCTCGGTCAGGCTCCTTGCTGATGACATGCTCGACGCGCAGATCCAGCTCGCCCAGTTTGATGCGTGAGCCCGGCTTGAGACCCAGCGCCTGCAAAAACTCGGGCTCGACCCAGGCGGAGCCAGGCGCAGGCCCGCCCAGCCCTGCAATATCGGCAACACCCCCTGCATGCCCACCTTCAACGGGCGCCTTCAACTGCAGACGCCCACGCAGCGGATAGGCCTCGCTGACGGCCTTGACCGAGACCAGCTTGGGGCCGCTAGCGGTGGGGGGATCGGCAGCAAAAGCCATGCTGGTGAACGTGACGAGATCGGCCGTACGCAGCCCGCGCTCTTGCGCCTCGATGCGCCAACTGGGCGCGAGTGGGCTCTGCGACTCCAGCAGCAAATCAGCCGCCAGCAATTGATGCGCGTCGCGCTCGAAGCCAGCGCGCAGGCGGTCGACAAAGAAGCCGACGGCCGACAGCGAGGCCACCGAAAGCAGCAAGGCCAGTAACAAAAAATGCAGTTCGCCGGCGCGCCAATCGCGCCAGGTCATGGCCAGAGACAGTTTGGAGACGGACATCAGGGCGCGCGGCTGGACAAAGGATCAGACCGCGCCCTTGAAGTGGGGCCGGGCCTGGGATGTCCGCACTGTAGAGACGCGGCCGCCCCGCGCCCAGCGCCATGCGACGAATACCGCCAGGGCCGGACCAAGCGTCCAAAACCCACGCCGAGTTCAACTCGGCGCCGCGATCTTAGGGGCGCGCTGCCCCCACTGGCGCTGAATTGAGCCGAGCGTCCTTAAAACAATTCCATCGCGCTGAGTTGCGCCTGCTCGCTCATCTTGCCGGTCGAGACCAGATCGGCATGACTGTGCACCTGATTGCGGCCCGAGTCCTTGGCGTGATAGACCGCTTTGTCGGCGCGGTCGAAGGCAGAGGCCGGCGAATCCTCGATGCGCACTTGGGTAAAACCGATGCTGACGGTGATGCGGCCGATTTGAGGAAAGGCGTAATGCTCGGTATTCAAGCGCAGGCGCTCAAACGCGTGGGCGGCGTCAAGCTCGTCTTCGCAACGCATCAAGACCACGAACTCCTCGCCGCCGAAGCGATACAGCAGGTCATGGAATCGAAAGCTGCTGCGCATCAGCCGCGAGAGCAGCAGCAAGACCTCATCGCCGATCAAGTGGCCGAAGCGGTCATTGACCAGCTTGAAGTGGTCAATGTCGATCACGCCCAAGAAGTAGCGCGGGCTGGAACTTTCGTGCCGCCGGCCATCATCGCTATCGGCCAGCACGGCTCGCGCCGGCAGCTCGCTGACGGCCTTTAAAAAACTGTCCTCGAAAGTCTTGCGATTGAGCAAGCCGGTCAAGGTGTCGCGCTCGCTGTAGTCCAGCAGGCCTTGAAAGTTGTGATAAATCCGCAGCACGCTGCTGACCATGCGCTGCGCCTTGGTTTGCAAGCGCTCGGTACTGACAACCTCCAGCACACCCACCACCTCGCGATCCGTGGCGATCGGAAACAAGCTGACGAATTCAGCGCCCGACTCACTTTGCACGATCGCCCGGCTCTGCATGCAGTCCAGTCTTTCAGGGTAGTCCTGCGCCAGCGGCAAAGCCTCAGGGTCGGACCAGAGCGGGTCAGCGGTCGCCACCGCGTCTTGGGCACTCAGATGCGCCCGCGTCAGCCAACGCTGCTGGCCGCCTGCGTCACCCATCCCGACGCAGCGATAGATGGCCACGGACACCGGTTCCAACAAATCACGCAGGGCCGTCACCAGGGTCACGTCCATCACGTCCCGGTCCCGGAAACCGGTCATTTCTGCCAGATGCTCAACGACTTTGGACATTGCTTCGACTCAGCTCAATAGAGGATATTGAGCCTTTGTTCTTCTATTGGAGACACGCATGGTGAAAAGCGGCCCCAACAGCCCCTTCACCGCTTACTGCAACGGCGATCCGCCGCCCGCAATTTGTGCCGAAGTGTATCCAGCAATCAATGACAAAAGTAATTCTTCGTCATATGGCTTACCCAGGTAATGGTTGACCCCTAGCTGTTCGGCATAGTCGCGATGTTTTTGCGCGATTCTGGACGTGATCATGATCACCGGCAGCCCGGCCAAGCGCGCATCCGCGCGCATATTGCGCACCAGATCAAAGCCGTCCATGCGCGGCAT
>CAUPEV010000165.1:0-11628 GCA_963510335.1 uncultured Roseateles sp. | reverse complement strand
GGGCGGTGTTGTCCAGCATTGGCCCCAAGCGGCGCGCGCCGAAGGTGGCCATGGACACATGATCTTCCTGGTTGGCGCTGGTCGGCAGGCTATCGACGCTGGCCGGGTGGGCGAGTGATTTGTTCTCGCTCGCCAAGGCTGCGGCGGTCACATGCGCAATCATGAAGCCGGAATTCAAGCCCGCGTTGGCGGTCAAGAAGGCCGGCAGGCGCGACACGCTGGTGTCAATCAGCATCGCGATGCGGCGCTCGGCGATCGCGCCGACCTCGGCAATGGCGCAGGCCAAGGCGTCGGCGGCCAGGGCCACCGGCTCGGCGTGGAAGTTGCCGCCGCTGACCATGGCACTCGTGCCGTCGGCATTGGCAAAGACCAGCGGGTTGTCGGTGACTGCATTCGCTTCGCGCAAGAGCACGTCGCGCACATAACGGCTTTGGTCCAGGCATGCGCCCATCACCTGCGGTTGGCAGCGTAGGCAGTACGGATCCTGCACGCGCTCGTCGCCTTCTTGGTGCGAGGCGCGGATGGCGCTGCCGGCCAGCAGCTGGCGGTAGGCGGCTGCCGTTTCGATTTGACCGGGCTGGCCGCGCACCGCGTGGATACGGGCGTCAAACGGACCATCACTGCCGCGTGCGGCGTCCAGACTCAAAGCGCCGCTGACGATGGCCGCCGCGAAAACGATCTCGTAACGCAACAGACCCTCCAAGGCCAGCGCCGTGCTGGTCTGTGTGCCGTTGATCAAGGCCAGGCCTTCTTTGGCCTGCAAGACCAGCGGCGCGATGCCGTGTTTCTGCAGCTCGGCCAGGGCAGGGCGGCGCTGGCCGTCGACGAGCATCTCGCCTTCGCCCAACAGGGCCAGCGTCATATGGGCCAATGGCGCCAAGTCGCCCGAGGCGCCGACCGAGCCTTGTGCCGGCACATAGGGGATCAGCCCGGCATTGAAGACCGCCAGCAGGCTTTGCACGACCTCTTCACGCACGCCGGAGTGGCCGCGGGCCAAAGACGCCGCCTTGGTGGCCAGCATCATGCGCACAACGCCGGGCTGCAACGGCGCGCCGACGCCGACGCAATGCGAGCGGATCAGGTTGAACTGCAGCGTGGCCAGGTCTTCCTTGCTGATGCGCGTGGAGGCCAGCTTGCCGAAGCCGGTGTTGACGCCGTAGACAGGGGCGTCGCCGGCGGCGGCGGCCTGCACGACGGCGGCTGAGCGGCGGATGATCTCGGCGCTGCTGGCGTGCAAGCTCAGCTGGACATCGCCGTTGCGGATTTGGCGCAGTTGGTCCAGCGTGATCTGGCCGGGGGTGATTTCGAGTGCGTTCGACATGAGCTTGTTCCTTTTTTTCTATTCAGCGATCCAGCCCAGGCGCTGGTAGGCGCTTGGGCCTTCGGTAGGCGTGAGAATGTCCAAAGTGAACATTCACATGTCCGACCTCAGCATCGGCATGTTTAATCCACGCTCTCGGGCCGTCGTCTTGGCGATTTCATAGCCGGCATCGGCATGGCGCATCACGCCCGTGCCGGGGTCGTTGTAGAGCACGCGTTCCAGACGCTTGGCTGCCGCGTCCGTGCCGTCGGCAACGATCACCACGCCGCTGTGCTGGCTGAAGCCCATGCCGACGCCGCCGCCATGGTGCAGGCTGACCCAGGTAGCACCCCCGGCGGTGTTCAGCAGGGCGTTGAGCAGCGGCCAGTCGGACACTGCGTCCGAGCCGTCCTGCATGCTTTCGGTTTCACGGTTCGGACTGGCGACCGAGCCGCTGTCGAGGTGGTCGCGGCCGATCACGATCGGCGCCTTCAACTCACCCGACTTGACCATCTCATTGAAGGCCAGGCCGGCGATATGGCGCTCGCCCAGGCCCAGCCAGCAGATGCGTGCCGGCAAGCCCTGGAAGGCGATGCGTTCGCGCGCCATGTCCAGCCCGCGGTGCACATGGGCGTGCTGCGGGAACAATTCCTTGATCTTGGCGTCGGTTTTGTAAATATCTTCAGGGTCGCCGCTCAGCGCCACCCAACGGAAGGGGCCGCGGCCTTCGCAGAACTGCGGGCGCACATAGGCGGGCACAAAGCCGGGGAAGTCGAAGGCGTTCTTGACACCTTGCTCCAGCGCGACCTGGCGGATATTGTTGCCATAGTCGACGGTCGGAATGCCCATGGCCTGGAACAGCAACATGGCTTTCACATGCACCGCGCAGCTGGCTGCCGCTGCGGCCTTCAGCTCGGCATGCTGGGCCGGATCGGCGGCGGCCGCTTTCCATTGCTCAACGCTCCAGCCGGCCGGCAGATAGCCGTTGATCAGATCGTGGGCGCTGGTCTGGTCGGTGACCAGATCGGGCTTGACGCTTGGGTCGGTCTTGCAGCGCTCGGCCAGCGCGGGCAGTATGGTTGCTGCATTGCCCAGCAGCGCGATCGAAATCGCCTTGCCTTCGGCGGTGTATTTCTTCAGGCGGGCCAGCGCGTCGTCAAGGTCGTTTGCTTGCTCGTCGACATAGCGGGTCTTGAGGCGGAAGTCGATGCGGCTTTGCTGGCATTCAATGTTCAGCGAGCAGGCGCCGGCAAAGGTCGCGGCCAGCGGCTGCGCGCCGCCCATGCCGCCCAGACCGGCGGTCAGCACCCAGCGGCCTTGCATCGAACCACCATAGTGTTGGCGGCCGGCTTCGGCGAAGGTCTCGTACGTGCCTTGCACGATGCCCTGGGTGCCGATATAGATCCAGCTGCCGGCCGTCATCTGGCCATACATCATCAAGCCCTTGCGGTCGAGCTCGTTGAAATGCTCCCACGTCGCCCAATGCGGCACCAGATTGGAATTGGCGATCAGCACGCGAGGCGCGTCCGCATGGGTGCGGAAGACACCGACCGGCTTGCCCGACTGCACCAACAGCGTTTCTTCGTCTCCGAGGTTTTTGAGCGTCTCAAGAATGGCCTCAAAGCAGTCCCAGTTGCGCGCCGCTTTGCCGATGCCGCCGTAGACCACCAGCGCGTCCGGGTTCTCCGCCACCTCGGGGTCCAGATTGTTCTGCAACATCCGGTAGGCGGCTTCGGTCAGCCAGCTCTTGCAGCTGAGCGTGCTGCCGGTCGGCGCGCGTACCACGCGGGCTTGGGCTTGGGTCTTGGTGGGGCTGTTCATATCGACTCCTGTGCTGGAACGTTCGCGAATGTTCGGCAATGTACTTGTCTATACAAGTACAGTCAAGTAGCATGCGGCCATGCCAAGAAAAAACAGCTCGGTGCCTTCGCCGCAGTATTTGAAGGTCAAGAACCATTTGCGTGAACGCATTGCCTCCGGGCATTGGGTGGCGGGCGATTTGCTACCGTCCGAGGCTGAATTGGTGGCCTTGTTCGAGGTCAGCCGCATGACGGTCAACCGCGCTTTGCGCGAGTTGAGCCAGGAAGGTCTGGTCGAGCGACTGCAAGGTGTGGGTACTTTTGTCGCGCAGTTGCACCGCATTTCGTCGACGCTGAATGTGCGCGATGTGCATGATGAAATCTTGCAGCGCGGCCACCAACACCAGGCCAAGCTGCACTGCCTGGAGACACTGCAAGCAGATGCGCAGCAAGCGGCCGACTTTGGCTTGGAGCTGGGGGCTGAGCTGTTTCATAGCGTGATCGTGCACTTTGAGAATGGGGTGGCAATTCAGTGCGAAGACCGTTTCGTCAATCCGGCCTGTGCGCCGGCCTACCTTGGCTTGGATTTTGCGCAAACCACACCGACCAACTATTTACTCGAAGTTGCCCCCTTGTCGGAGGCGCGATACACGATAGAGTCACTGCTGCCTTCGGCCTTGGAGGCTAAGTTGCTGGGCATTTCCAAGCGCGAGCCCTGCTTGGTGGTCAAGCGCCGCACCTTCAGCCGCGGCCAGACCGTGACCACGGTGCGGCTCACCCACCCGGGCTCGCTTTATGTTCTTGAGGGGAGTTTTCAAGCATGAGTTGGAGTCAAGTTAGCGCAGATGACGTTGCCCCCCAGGCTTGGCGCAACGGCGGAGGGCAGACCCGCGAGTTGCTCGCCTGGCCACATCCGGCCGATTGGGCGCTGCGCATCAGCGTGGCCGATATCGAGCGCGATGGGCCGTTCTCGGCTTTTGAAGGCGTGCAGCGTTGGTTCGGCGTGCTGCAAGGCGATGGTGTGCGGCTGGCGGATTGGGAGCTGCGGGCGGGTGATGAATTGATCAGCTTCGATGGCGGCCTGGCTCCACCTTGCGCCTTGATCGGCGGCAGCACACGGGATTTCAATCTGATGTATCGCCGTGGCCGCGGTCAGATGCATGTGAAGGCCGCTGCCAACATGCCGGCGAATTGGCAAGCGCAAGGCCGTTGGGTTGGCTTGTTCACGGCCGCGGGCGGGCGCTTGATCCATGGTGGGCGTGCGATGAATTTGGGCGCCATGAGTTTGGCTTGGTGTGAAGATCCTGCGGCCCAAGCCTGCAGTTTTGAAGGTCCAGGTGTGGCCTGGTGGATGACCTGGAGCGAGAAATAAAGATGAGCAGCAGCAGCGTTTTCAAACTCTGGATCAACGCCCGTTTGGCCACTCTGGCCGGCGACCCGAAAGCCAATCCTTGGGGTTGGGTCGAGAACGGCGCAATGTTGTCGCAAGGTGAACATCTGCTCTGGGCCGGCGACATCGCCGATCTCGACGCCGAGTTCCGCAATGGTCTGGCGCAGGAGATCAACCTCGGCGGCGCGGTCGTGACGCCGGGCTTGATCGATTGCCACACCCATCTGGTTTATGGCGGGCAAAGGGCGGCCGAGTTCGAGCAGCGCCTGCTTGGCGCCAGTTACGAGGAAATAGCCCGCGCCGGAGGCGGCATACGCTCAAGCGTCGCCGCCACCCGCGCCGCCAGCGAACATCAGCTCTACGCGCAGGCCGCGCACCGGGTTTTGAACCTGCTCAAGGAAGGTGTTACGACCATAGAGGTCAAATCTGGCTATGGCCTGAGCCAGGCCTCAGAAGCCAAGATGCTGCGCGCGGCGCGCCGGCTCAAGGGCTTGGGTGTCGATGTGCGAACCAGTTACTTGGGTGCGCACGCCGTGCCGCCCGAGTTTGAAGGCCGCCAGGATGACTATGTGACGGCCTTGATCGAATGGATGACACCGCTGCACCGCGAAGGCTTGATCGACGCAGTGGATGCCTTTTGCGAAGGCATAGGCTTCACGCCTGCGCAAACGCGGCGCATTTTTGCAGCGGCGCAAGCTTTGGGCCTGCCGGTCAAGCTGCATGCCGAGCAATTGAGCGACCAGGGCGGCAGCGAACTGGCGTCTGAATTCAAGGCGCTTTCCTGTGACCATCTTGAATACCTGAGCGCGGCCGGCGTGCAGGCCATGGCCGCCAGTGGCACGGTGGCCGTGCTGCTGCCTGGGGCCTATTACTTCCTGCGCGAAAGCAAGTTGCCGCCGGTGCAGGCCTTGCGCGATGCGGGGGTGCCGATTGCCATTGCGACCGACCACAACCCCGGCACTTCGCCGACCTTGTCTCTGCTCTTGATGCTGAATATGGCCTGCACCTTGTTTCGTTTGACACCGGAAGAAGCGCTGCGCGGTGTTACGGTCAACGCGGCGCGTGCGCTGGGCTTGAGCGACCGGGGCCAGTTGACGGCCGGTCAGCGCGCCGATTTTTGTATCTGGGATGTGGATCATCCGAATGAGCTGGCCTATTTCTTCGGCCGCAACCCTTTGCGCCGGGTTGTGCGCGGCGGCCTGGAGCGAGCATGAAAGCAGTGATGGACACACCGGTATTCAAGCTGCGTCAAGGCAGCACTCCCTTGCTGATCAGCATGCCGCATGTGGGTTCGGCCATTCCTGCCGATCAAATTCGCCGTTATCAGCCGCGCGCACTGCACAGCGAAGACACGGATTGGCACCTGGAGCAGCTTTATGGCGAGACGGCCAGCGAGCTCGGCGCGGGTGTCATTGTTCCGCACTACTCGCGCTATCTGATCGACCTGAATCGCCCGCCCGAAGACACGCCAATGTATCCGGGTGCGGCCAATACGGAGCTATGTCCAACCCGTTTCTTCAGTGGTGAGCCGCTCTATCTGCCCGGACAAGAACCGAGTCGCGCCGAGCAATTGCGCCGCCGCGACCTCTATTGGCTGCCATATCACCGGGCGCTGAATGCCGAGTTGCAGCGCCTGAAAGCCTTGTTCGGCTACGCCTTGCTGTTCGATGCGCACAGCATCTGCTCCGAACTGCCCTGGTTGTTTGAGGGACGCTTGCCGGATTTGAATCTGGGCACCGTAGAAGGTCGCTCTTGTGCGCCCAGCCTAAGGGCCAAACTGAGCGGAGTTCTGGCTCAGCAAGTGGACTACTCGCAAGTCGTGGATGGCCGTTTCAAGGGCGGCTTCATCACACGACATTACGGCCAGCCCGAGCAACAGCAATATGCGGTGCAGCTGGAGATGTGCTGGCGCTGCTATATGGAGGAAGAGGCCGCGCCTTTTCTCTATGACGCAGCGCGTGCGGCGGCGGTTCAGCCGCTGCTCAAGGCTTTGTTGAATGAAATGACCCTTTGGAAGCCCCAAGCATGAATCGCAATGTCTTTTGGGCCGCGCAGGCCTGGGTGGATGGGCGTTGGCAGCAAAGCGTGCGTTTGAGTGTTGGTGCAAACGGGCATTGGCAGGAGATCCAGGCTGGCGTGACCTTGGCCGAGGGCATGCAGGTCTTGTCTGGCCCCGTTATGCCAAGCCTTGTCGACACCCACAGCCATGCTTTTCAGCGCGCCTTTGCCGGCTTGGCCGAGCGGCGCCATAGCGGCGACGATGATTTGTGGTCCAGGCGAGACCGTATGTACGGCTTGGCCTTGAGCATCACGCCCAAGCAGATGCTGGCCATCGCCACGCAGCTCTATGCTGAGTTGCTGGCGGGTGGTTATACGCAAGTCTGCGAGTTCCACTACCTGCACCATCAAGAGGATGGCAGCCCTTATCCCGATGAACTGGCGATGAGTTGGGCCTTGGCCGATGCCGCGGCTGTGGCCGGCATCGGTCTGACCCTGTTGCCGGTGCTGTATGCGCGGTCGGGTTTCGGCGCTGTCGGCCTGCGCGAGGATCAGCGGCGTTTCAAGACCGATGCGGACTGGGTTTGGCGCGCCAGTCAAATAGTGAATGCCGCGCAGCGTCCTTTGTTGAACGCGGGTCTTGCCTTGCATTCGCTGCGTGCCGCCAATGCTGATGACATTCGCGGTTTGCAAGCGCTGGTGGGCGATGCTGACATCGCGATTCATATCCACATTGCCGAGCAGCAACAAGAAGTTCTCGACTGCCTGGCTGCCACCGGGCAGCGCCCCATGCAGTGGCTGTGCAATGCGCTCAAGCCCGATGCACGTTGGCAATTGGTGCATGCGACCCACAGCACGCCGGATGAAATCGAGCAGGTCGCAAGCAGCGGTGCGGGCATCGTGATCTGCCCTGGGACCGAGGGCAACTTAGGTGACGGTTTGATCGATTTGCCGGCTTGGCTGGCGGCCGGCGTGCCCATCAGCATTGGTTCGGACAGCCATGTCACGCGCGCCGGGGGTGAAGAGCTGCGCTGGCTGGAATATGGTCAGCGCTTAGGGCTGCAGCGGCGCAATGTGGCGGCGCAGCCGGGTGTTCAGGCCAGCACAGCGGCGCGCTTGTTTGAGTTGGCGCGAGCCGGCAGCGCAGCGCCGGCGGGCTTCAAACAATGGGGCTTGGAAGTGGGCGCCCGGGCTGATTTCTTGGTGATCGACAGCCTGGCCAGTGGTTTGCTGGGCTTGCCTGCCGATTATTTGCTGGATGGCTTGGTATTTGCTGCGCAGGGTCAGGTCTTGCGTGAGGTCTATGTCGCCGGTCAGTTGCGGGTGAAGCAAGGGCGTCATCTCGCACATGAGCCAATTGCGTCAAGTTTTCAAGCGGCTATGGCTGAGTTGCGTTGAGCAATGCCGACACAAACAAAAAATGCGACCCTGGGTCGCATTTTTTGTACTACTGGCGGAAGCTGTGAGATTCGAACTCACGGAGGGGATAAACCCTCGCCGGTTTTCAAGACCGGTGCCTTAAACCGCTCGGCCAAGCTTCCAGTGGTCTTAACATTTTGATCGTTGCATTGAACACAACAAGGCCGCGATTCTAGCCCGGCTTTTGCGCTTGCTCGCACTTCACTGAAATCAAGTCCAGCGATTGACCGTTTTCAACCCTTGCTGCACTGAGCCGGCCGCCCCAGACGCAACCGGTGTCGAGCGCCAAAAGATCTGGCCTTTGCAGCAAACCCAAGGTGGACCAATGACCAAATGCAATCGGCACGCCGCCCGTGCGTCGGTCTGCCACGTCAAACCAGGGCAGATAGCCCGCCGGCGCCCCTTCTGCGCCGTCCTTGGTTTTGAAGTCCATCTGACCCGCAGTGTCGACAAAACGCAAACGCGTCAGCGCGTTGACGATGCAACGCAATCTTGGGAGGCCTTCTAAGTCGTCTCGCCAGGTCGCTGGCTCGTTGCCGTACATGCGCTGAACAAAATCGCCCCAATCCGGGCCGCGCAACACGGCTTCTAGCTCTCCGGCCAGGGCCAGGGTCTGCGCTAGCGTCCATTGAGGCAACACGCCTGCATGCACCATCAGCCAGCCCTGCTCAAAGTAGGCCAGGCGCTGCTGGCGAAGCCAGTTCAAGAGGGCTGCGCTGTCTGGGGCGGCGAGGACTTCCTGCGCGGTATCACTTCGGTGGGCTTTCTTGCTGCCATGGGCCATGGCCAGCAGATGCAGATCATGATTGCCCAGCAAGCAGGTGGCCGAACCCTCGAGACTGATCAGCAAGCGCAAGGTAGCCAGCGAGGCCGGCCCCCGATTGACCAAATCACCGAGCAGGTAAATACGGTCGCGTGAAGCGGAAAAGTCAATCTTGAGCAGCAATCTCTCGAGCGCGTCGCAACAGCCTTGCAAGTCACCAATCAAATAGTTCATATCGGGATTGTGCGGCTTCCATCGTCATGACCTTCTGCTACGCTTGCGGCCTCTTGCTTTTTGTATGCGCAGATCCTGGGGTTAACCCTTTTGCGCTCCCAATGGATACCGCCTTACTTATCTTCTTGCTGTTGTTGAACGCTTTCTTTGCGCTGTCGGAAATGGCCTTGTCGGCCAGCCGCAAAGCAAGATTGCAGGTGTTGGTGGAGGCAGGGGAGCCCGGTGCTCAGGCTGCCATGGATCTGCATGACAACCCGACCAAGTTCTTATCAACCGTACAGGTTGGCATCACGTCGATCGGAATTTTGAACGGTATCGTCGGCGACGCAGCTTTTTCCGGGCCTCTTGCCGAATGGTTGGGGCGGCAGTTCGGTTGGGAAGGGCGCTGGCTGGCCATTGCTTCAACCGGCATCGTGGTCGTGGTGATCACCGTGATGTCCATCATTTTTGGCGAATTGGTGCCAAAGCGGGTAGGCCAGATCTTCCCCGAGATGGTGGCGCGGCGAGTCGCGCCCATCATGAATATCCTGTCGGCGGCGACCGGGCCCTTGGTGAAATTTTTGAGTTTTAGCACCGAAGCAGTGCTGGGTCTGTTTGGCCTGGGCGGGCGCCGGGCGCGCGGAGTGACGGAAGAGGAAATCGCCGCCAGCCTGGAGGAAGGGCTCGATGCCGGAGTGATTGAGGAGCATGAGCACCAGATGGTGCGCAATGTTTTCAGGCTCGATGAACGCGAGATCGGCTCAATGATGATTCCGCGCGGCGAAATTGCTTGGCTTGATGTCACCGATACGCCGCAACAGGTGCTGGAAGTCTTGCGTGGCCATGGCTATAGCCGCTATCCGGTGTGCCGCGAGGGCTTGAGCGAGGTCTTGGGCATCGTGTCGGCGCAGGTGCTCTTGCAGCGCGCGCTGAGCGGCGCGCCGCTGTCTTTGTCAGAGGATTTGGAGATGCCGGTGTTTGTGCCCGAGACGCTGTCGGGCATGGAGTTGCTGGAGCAGTTCCGGGTCTCGGATGCACCCTTGGTGTTTGTTGTCGATGAGTACGGCGAGGTGCAGGGAGTGATCTCGGTGCGCGACGTGTTGGAGGCCATCGCGGGCGAGTTCAATGCGCCCGGCGATGGAGATGCTTGGGCGGTGCAACGCGAGGATGGGAGTTGGCTGCTGGACGGCTTGATCCCGGTGCCTGAGTTGAAGGACCGCCTGGCCCTGAAAGAGCTACCCGAAGAGGATCGTGGGCGCTACAACACCCTGGCCGGCATGGTGATGCTGCTGCTGGGGCGCTTGCCGCGCACGGCCGATGTGGTGGAGTGGAATGCTTGGCGATTCGAGGTCGTGGACCTGGATGGCAAGCGTGTTGACAAAGTGTTGGTCAGTCGTCTGGCCGTAGATGGAGAGATTGAAAAATGAGTTCAAGCCCTGTGTTGTATGGCAATTTGACGCCATTGGATCGTGTTGCGCACAAGAACCTGCGCCTGAAAACGGAGCTGCAGACGCTGGACCGTGTCAAGAACATGAACTCCTTGTTTCTGGCCGTGGTTGAGTTCGCCGAAGCCTGCAAAGAGTACCCCATCGTGTTCGTGCGCGTGGGTGATCAGCCGGCCGAAGGCGCCAAGCCTGCGGTCGCGCCCTTGGCCGTCTTGGGCCTGAAGCCTGCCAGCAATATGTTCGTCAAAGATGGCAAATGGACCGGCCATTACGTGCCTGCTTATCTGCGCCGCTTTCCGTTCGCGATGGCGCGACTGGAGCAGAATTCCGACACTATCGCGGTTTGCTTTGATAGCGAATGGCCAGGTTTCTCCGAGACCGAAGGTACGCCGCTGTTTGCTGAGGACGGCCAGCCGACCGAATTCTTGCTGAATGCCAAGACCTTCTTGGAGAACTTCGAGCAAGAGTCCGAGCGCACGCGCGCGTTCTGCCAAATGTTGGTGGAATTGGATTTGCTGCGCGATATGCGCTTCGAGGCAACCTTGGCCAACGGCGAGAAGATTGATGTCGAGGGTTTCCTTGCCGTCGATGAGCAAAAGCTTGGCGAGTTGACCGACGAGAAGGTTGTGCAATTGCACCGCAACGGCCTGCTGTCGCTGCTGGAAATGCACCGCGTGTCGATGGGCAATATGAATCGCCTGGCAAACCTCGAAGGTGCCGCTGCCGCCTGAACCCTGCACAACTTGATGTGCCCTCGGGCGCAAGGTCAAAGGCGAGGCTGCGTGAGCAGGCTCGCCTTTTTTCGAGTGCGCAAGTGCAGAGCAGCGCTTGATTTTTTGGGCCTGGCCACGCCTGGCTGTTTGAAGAAGGGCTAGGCCGCTCAACATGCTCTCAGCTGGCGACCGAACGCGGCTCACGCATAAGCATTAGATGTTCCAAGCTTCGATGTCCCAACTTTGGACTTCACCCGCCCCCTTATCCCTAACTCTTGCTTGGTGCTTTCCCTGAGTTTTGCTTTTCAGGCCGAGTTTTAATCGTAAGCATCTGTTTCGGCGTGAATTTGTCACATAAAAATCGATAGACTCGCTCCGTTCGAGGACTTGCCCCAAATTGGGCGATTGACAAGAGAACTGGCGATGTATAGCAATTCACTCGATACTGATGAGAATTTGAGATTTTTTGCCGGTCCGGCAGTTCGTACTGCGCAGGCCTCTCATTTCACAGGCGCACAGAGTTTGGTGGCCAGGCGCTATGCCGAACGAGGCTATATCAGCAGCGATCTGAGTACCCATGAAGACGGT
>CAUPEV010000164.1:0-11750 GCA_963510335.1 uncultured Roseateles sp. | reverse complement strand
GCGCCGCCTTGCGACGCTGCGAGTCGCTGGACGGCATCACGCCCGGCGTTTTGCGCGCCTGGCATCTTGAATCCCTGACTTGCCTGGAAGCACCATGATCGAGCCCAAACCTCACATCCCGCGTTGGACCCTGACTCGCTATCTGATCGAGCAGCGGCGCCGCTTTCCGTCGGCCAGCGGCGACCTCAATGCGCTGATCCTGGACATCGCCCTGGCCTGCAAGGCGATAGCCCGCATCGTCGCGCGCGGCGCTCTCGCCAGCACCCCGGAGGCCGGCCAAACCAATGTGCAGGGCGAGGAGCAAAAGCCGCTGGATATTCTTTCTAACGAGCTATTCCTGCGCATGAACGAGTGGAGCGGCCACCTGGCTGGCTTGGCCTCCGAGGAGATGGAGCTGCCCCAAGCTATTCCTGAGGCCTACCCGCGCGGCAAATACCTGTTGGTGTTCGACCCGCTCGACGGCTCCTCGAACATCGACGTCACTGTCGCGGTGGGCAGCATCTTCTCCATCTTGCGCGCGCCGGCCGAGCTCAGCGCTGGCGCCCGCGAGCTGCAGGAGCGCGACTTCCTGCAGCCCGGCGCCGCCCAGGTGGCTGCGGGTTATGCCATCTACGGCCCGGCCACCATGCTGGTTTTGACGGTGGGCGAGGGTACGGTTGGCTTCACGCTGGATCCGGAGTTAGGCGAGTTCTTGCTCACCCACCCTTGCTTGAGCGTGCCCGAACAAACGCGCGAGTTCGCCATCAACAGCTCCAACAGCCGCTTCTGGGAGCCGCCGGTGAAACGCTATGTCGACGAATGCCTGGCCGGCAAGGCCGGCCCACGCGGCAAAGACTTCAATATGCGCTGGATCGCCTCGATGGTGGCGGAGGCGCACCGCATCCTGATGCGCGGCGGCGTCTTTCTCTACCCGCGTGACAGTAAGGATGCGGCCAAGCCCGGCCGCCTGCGCCTGCTTTACGAGGCCAATCCGATCGGCATGCTGATGGAGCAGGCCGGCGGGCGCGCCAGCACCGGGCGCCAGCCGATGCTGGGCGTGATGCCTAGCAGCCTGCACCAACGCATACCCGTCTTGTTCGGCTCGCGCGAGGAGGTCGAGCGCATCGAGCGCTACCACCACGAGCCCTCGGCCGAGGTCGCGCCGTCTCCCTTGTTCGCACCCCGCAGCCTTTTCAGGGATTGAAAGAAAGAAAACCATGTCTGAACGCCATCCCATCATCGCCATCACCGGCTCCTCGGGCGCCGGCACCTCCTCGGTGACGCGCACCTTCGAAAACATCTTCCGGCGCGAGAACGTCAAGGCCGCCGTCATCGAAGGCGACAGTTTTCATCGCTACGACCGCAAGCAAATGCGCGAACGCCAAAGCGCTGCAGAGGCTGCCGGCAACGAGCATTTCAGCCACTTTGGCCCGGAGAACAATCTCTTCTCCGAGCTGGAGCAGCTGTTCCGCAGCTACAGCGAAGCGGGTGGCGGCCAGCGCCGCCGCTATCTGCACGACCCGGTCGAGGCGGCGCCCTATGGCCAGGAGCCGGGCACCTTCACGGCCTGGGAAGAACTCTCGCCCGATACCGACATGCTGTTCTATGAAGGCCTGCATGGCGCGGTGGTGACCGAGCAGGTCAATATTGCGCGCTTTCCGGACCTGCTGATCGGCGTGGTGCCGGTGATCAATCTGGAGTGGATCCAAAAGCTCTGGCGCGACAAGAACGTGCGTGGCTACTCGGCCGAGGCGGTCACCGACACCATCCTGCGCCGCATGCCCGACTATGTGCATTACATCTGCCCGCAGTTCGCGCACACCCATGTGAACTTTCAGCGCGTGCCTATGGTGGATACCTCCAACCCCTTCATCTCGCGCGACATCCCCCAGGCGGACGAGAGCATGGTGGTGATCCGCTTCGCCCAGCCCAAAGGCATCGATTTCCAGTATCTGTTGAACATGATCCAAGACTCCTTCATGTCGCGCGCCAACACGATTGTGGTGCCCGGCGGCAAGATGGAACTGGCCATGCAACTGATCTTCACGCCCTTCATCTGGCGCATGATGGAACGCCGTCAGCGCGCTCTGTCTCTTTGATCCGGGAGCCGGTAATGACGAACACAACGATGCAAAAAGATCAGGCCAATGCCTTGCGGGCGCTGGCCATGGATGCGGTGCAGGCCGCCAACTCGGGCCACCCCGGTGCGCCCATGGGCATGGCCGAAATGGCCGTGGCCTTGTGGGGCGGGGCGCTGCGCCACAACCCCGCTAACCCGCAATGGCCCGACCGTGACCGCTTCGTGCTGTCCAATGGCCACGCCTCGATGTTGCTCTATGGGCTTTTGCACCTGAGCGGCTATGCGTTGACGATCGACGACCTGAAGGCCTTCCGCCAGTTGCACAGCAAGACGCCGGGCCACCCAGAGCATGGCCTGACCCCCGGGGTCGAGACCACCACCGGCCCGCTCGGCCAAGGCTTAGCCAATGCGGTCGGTTTCGCATTGGCTGAACGCCTGCTGGCCGAACAGTTCAATCGGCCCGGCCACGCCATCGTCGATCACCACAGCTACGTGTTCATGGGCGATGGCTGCCTGATGGAAGGCATCAGCCATGAGGCTTGCTCGCTGGCCGGCACGCTCAAGCTCGGCAAGCTGATCGCGCTGTACGACGCCAACGGCATTTCCATCGACGGCAAGATCGAAGGCTGGTTTGCCGACGACACGGCGGCGCGCTTCAAGGCCTATGGCTGGCAAGTGCTGGGGCCGCTGGATGGCCATGATGTGGGCGCCGTCGCGCAGGCGCTGGCCGAGGCCCGCGGCAATGCCGATCGCCCGAAGCTGATCATCTGCCGCACCGTCATTGGCGCCGGCTCACCGGGCCGCGCCGGCACGGCCAAAGCGCATGGCGAGCCGCTGGGCGCGGCCGAGCTTGCCGCCACCCGCGCGGCTATCGGCTGGCCCCATGCGCCTTTCGAGATCCCCGAAGGCGTACGCCAGGCCTGGGATGGCCGCGAGCTGGGTGAGGCCTTGGAGCGCGACTGGCAGCGCCGCTTCGAGGCCTACCGGGATCAGCATCCGCAACTCGCCGCCGAGTTCGAACGTCGCGTGCTGCGGCGCGAGTTGCCGCAAGGCTTCGAGCTGCTGGCCTTCAAGACCCTGGCCGGCACGGCGCAGCGGGCTGAGGCGGTCGCTAGCCGCAAGGCTTCGCAGCAGGCGCTGGCCGCGCTGGCGCCGCAACTGCCCGAGCTGTTCGGCGGCAGCGCCGACCTGACGGCGTCCAATCTGACCGACTTCCCGGGCTGTGGCAGCGTGCAGCCGGGTGACTTTGGCGGCCGCCATCTTAGCTATGGCGTGCGCGAGTTCGGCATGGCCGGGCTGATGAACGGCATCGCCTTGCATGGTGGGCTGATCCCCTATGGCGGCACTTTTCTGACCTTCAGTGACTACAGTCGCAATGCGATCCGCATGGCCGCGCTGATGCGGCAGCAGGTGATCCATGTGTTCACGCATGACTCGATAGGCCTCGGCGAAGACGGCCCCACCCACCAGCCAGTGGAGCATGCCGAGAGCCTGCGCCTGATTCCGGGGCTAGAGGTCTGGCGCCCGGGCGACGCGACCGAGACGGCGGCTGCCTGGATGGCCGCGCTGCAGGCGCGCGAGCGGCCGAGCGCCTTGTTGCTGAGCCGGCAGGCGCTGCCGGCGCAAGCGCGCACGCCCGAGCAGGTGGTGGCGATCGCACGCGGCGGCTATGTCTTAAGCGATAGAGCTGCGGCTCGCGCGGTGCTGATCGCCAGCGGTTCCGAGTTGCAACTCGCCATGGCCGCGCAGCGCCTGCTGGACGGGCAGGGTATCGCGGTACGGGTGGTCTCGCTGCCCTCCAGCACGGTCTTCGACCGCCAGGAGCGCGCTTACCGCGAGGCGGTGCTGGGCTCGCAGGCGCTGCCGCATTCCTTGCCGCGTATTGGCGTGGAGGCCGGCAGCACCCGTGGCTGGGGGCATTACGGCTGTGTCGCCGCGCTGGGGCTGGACTGCTTTGGCGAGTCCGCGCCGGCCGGCGAGCTGTTCGAGCTGTTCGGCTTCAGCGCCGACAAGCTGGCGGCGCTGGTGCGCCGGACCCTGGCAGAGGAGCCCCTGTGCAACGCTACCAACTGATCTGTTTTGATCTTGACGGCACCCTGGTTGATACAGCGGGAGAAATTGCCGAGGCCGTCAACCGCACGTTGGAGCAGCATGGTCTGGCGCGCCGCGCTGTGGCCGAGATCACGCTGCTGATCGGCGCGGGCACGCGGGAGCTGATGCTCAAGCTGCTGGCCCGCATCTTCCATGAGCGGCCTGATTTGGGCGAGAAAGTGCAGGTAGATGCTTTGTTGGCCAGCCTGGATCAGCATTACGCGCTCACCAGCGGCAGTGCCGCGGTCGTCTATGGCGGTGCGCGCGAGGCCTTGACCCGTCTGCGTGCGGTGGGCATCAAGACCGCCTGCGTCACCAACAAAGAGCTGCGCCATGCGCGCCAGCTCTTGCGCGCGACTCGACTGGAACAGCAGTTCGACATCATCCTCGGCGGCGACAGCCTGCCGCACAAAAAACCCCATGCCAGCGTGTTACGCCACGCCGCGCAGCAACTCGGTGCCTGCCTCACGCGCAGTGCCCATGTGGGCGACTCCGCCATCGATGTGCAAGCGGCCCGCAATGCCGGCGTGGCGGCCTGGGCCGTGCCCTATGGCTATAACGCCGGTGAGCCGATTGCTGACGCAGATCCGCAGCGCATCTTTGTCGACCTGCATGCGCTGGCTGACCATGTTCTTTCACAAACCCCGAACTTCAGCTGACAGGAGTATTTCCAATGGCCCTGATTTCTTTGCGCCAACTGCTCGACCATGCCGCCGAGCATGGCTACGGCGTGCCGGCCTTCAACGTCAACAATATGGAGCAAGTACAGGCCATCATGGAGGCCGCTCAGGCGAGCCAGTCGCCGGTGATCCTGCAGGCCTCGGCTGGGGCACGCAAATACGCCGGTGAGGCCTATCTGCGCCATCTGGTGCTGGCTGCGATCGAGGCCCACCCGGATATTCCGGTGGTGCTGCACCAGGACCATGGTGCCTCGGTGGCGGTGTGCGTGCAGGCGATCCGTTCGGGCTTCAGCAGCGTGATGATGGACGGCTCGCTGCTCGCAGATGCCAAGACGCCGGCCAACTATGAGTACAACCTGGAGGTCACGCGCCAGGCCTGTGTGCTGGCGCATGCTGTGGGCGTGTCGGTCGAAGGCGAGTTGGGCTGTCTGGGCTCGCTGGAGACCGGCGAAGCGGGCGAGGAGGACGGCGTCGGCGCTGCCGGCAAACTCAGCCACGAACAGTTGTTGACCGATCCAGGCCAAGCGCGTGAATTTGTCGCCGCCACCGGCGTCGATGCGCTGGCCATCGCCATCGGCACCAGTCACGGCGCCTACAAATTCAGTCGCGCGCCGACCGGGGAAACCTTGGCGATGGCGCGCATTGCCGAGATCCATGCCGCCGTGCCCAACACGCATCTGGTCATGCATGGTTCGTCCAGCGTGCCGCAGGAGTGGCTGGCCATCATTCGGCAATATGGCGGCGATATCCGTGAGACTTTTGGCGTGCCGGTGGAGGAGATACAGCGCGGCATCCAAAACGGTGTGCGCAAAATCAATATCGACACCGATATTCGCTTGGTGATGTTCGGCGCGATGCGCCGACTGATGCGTGAGCAGCCGGCTGAGTTTGACCCGCGCAAGGCTTTTGCGGCCGCGCGTCTGGCCGCCAAGGAGCTGTGCTTGCAACGCTTTGAGGCCTTCGGCTGTGCAGGTCACGCGGCGCGTATCCGGCCCTTGCCCTTGGAAGCGATGCTGCCTCGCTACCGCTGAGGTGTTGGTCAGCGCCGGTACCGAGTAGTTGCCCCAGGATAGCTTCACAATGAATTGAAATATCATTCAGTGCGAATAAATGGATTTATGAGCAGTAAAAGCTTGCCTAGTTATGGAGAAAGACAAGATGATGAAGACAGTTGTGACGCTGGCCGCCATGGTCGCCCTGGGCATCAGCCTGCCCGCGCAGGCAAATCTGGTGCTGGCCCAAAAGAATGCCTGTATGGCCTGCCATTCGGTTGATAAGAAGCTGGTCGGCCCGGCCTATGCCGAAGTCGCCAAGAAATATGCCGGTCAAGCCGACGCCGTTGCCAAGTTGAGCGACAGCATCAAGAAGGGTGGCTCCGGTAAATGGGGTCCGGTGCCTATGCCGGCTCAGGCGGCGCTCAGCGAGGCCGACGCCAACACGCTGGCTGCGTGGGTTTTGGCAGGTGCCAAGTCGCCTTGACCGCAGTAGCATGGCCGGACGGAGCCGGTTCGGCTGTCTATTGGAGTCGCTATGAGTGATTGCTTTCGATCGCGGTTCTTCGCCAGCATGCTGGCTGTGATGCTGACTGCGCCGGTCTTGGCCCAAGAGGGGGCCGCGATCTTCAAGGACGCCGACTTGAAGCTGGGCCAGGGTTTGATCAAAGAGCACCGCTGCGCCGAGTGCCATGCGCGCAAATTCGGTGGCGACGGCTCGGGCGTCTACAGGCCGTTGGAGCGGGTCAATACCGCCGGCGCCTTGCGCGGCATGGTCGAGCAATGCAATACCGAGCTGTATTTGGGCTTGTTCCCGGAGGAAGTCACAGCAGTGGCGGCGGTGCTGAACCAACAGCATTACAAGTTCAAATGAGGAGATGGCCCTAAACCGGCGCAGCCGGGCGGCTATATCGTTGCTTGCGAATACAATGAAACCCTGCCACCACCATAGGGAATCATGGACGCTCGCGCAACGCAAGACAAAGTTTTTGAATCGGTCGCCGAACTGTTTTCATTGCTGTCAACACCGATCCGTTTGAAGATCATCAGCGCGGTCTGCCATGGCGAGAAGAATGTCTCCGAGCTGTTGAGCGAGATCGACACCACGCAGCCGAATATGTCGCAGCATTTGTCTACCTTGTATCGCAGCGGGGTGCTGTCCAAGCGCCGTGAGGGCACGCAAATCTATTACCAGTTGCAGAGTGAGCGGGTTGCAGCCTTGTGTCGGGCCGTCTGCACGCAGGTGGAGATGGAGATGAACCCCAGTGCAGAGATCGAGACCAAAGAACGTTTGATGCCGGCTGGGGTTCGCTGAACTCCTGACAACGGGCCGAAGTCAGCCGGCTGTCGATTTTTTCAGCCCCTGCGGGTCGGGCAGTACTGGTTTTTCGGCTCCTCACCGCGTAGGTATTGCGCCTCTTCCTCTTCATTGGCTGGCTGCACGGCCACCAACTGGGTTCGGTCGGCATAGAGTTCGCGCAACTGCTCGGTGATGACCGTCGTGATGGCGCTTGCATCAAGCGAGCGATCAAAGGCCTTGAACCAGCGCCGCGCACGACCCTGGTAGCGAAAGTCGATCACCCACAGCGTCGATGATTTGAAAAACTCGGCCATCGCGCTTCAGCTCAATCAGGCCGCCTCATCCATCATGACGCGGATCTGCGTCTCCACCTCGGCCGCGATGCCGGCCAGCTCCGGGTCAACCGAGAGCGCCGTTAGCATTTTCACCGGCTCAATCATGCCCAGCTTGGTGCGGCCCGCCTCGGTATAGACAGAGATGCGGCAGGGCAGGGCCATATTGAGCCGCATATCGATGGCCATCACCCGCGCCGCTTGGCCCGGATTACAGACCTCAAAGACCTTGCACTCATTCTCGAAGGCCAGCCCCTTGCCACGCAGTGTGGCGCCGAGGTTGTGCACATGCAACACGCCGAACTGCTGACGTTTGACCGCCGCTTCCAGATCGGCACTGGCTTGCTCGAATGATTTATCGCTTTCGATGATGTAGTACATATGGGTCCTTGTTGCGGGGATGGTCAGGTGTAGGGGATCAGCTGCGCCGAACCGGCAGGCCGTGGCTGCTCCAGGCGCCGATGCCGCCAGCCAGATTGCGCACTTTGGTGTGACCTTGATGCAATAGGAACTGCAGCGCCTGCATGCTTCGCCCACCCGCCGCGCAGGCCAGGATCAGATCAGCGTTGCGCGGCAACTCAGTATGGCGCTGCTGCAACTCGCTCAAAGGCAGATGGATCACATTGGGCAAGTCAAAGCCGGCCCGCGCCACCTCATGCGCCTCTCGCACATCGATCAACCAGCAGCCCGGCAGGGCCAGAGAATGCTGGGCAGACAGCGGGTCCAATTGAAGCAGATTGGGGTTCATGGTTTGGTACTCCGTACGGGGTTGAAGGGGAAGGCGGCGCGCTCGCGTGCCAGGCATTCGGCCTGATCAGCGATTCGGCCACAGACAAGCTCGCAAAGTTCATAAACGGCGGGGTCGGCAATGCGGTAGAAGGCACTGGTGCCGCGACTCTCGCGCGTGACCAAGCCGCGCTGCTGCAGGAGGCTCAGGTGCCGGGAGACATTGGCGACCGAACAATCGCAGAGCTCGGCCATGTCACCGACCTTGCAGGGCTGGTGGCGCAGCAGATTGAGTATCTGCAAACGCGTCGGCTCCGCCAGCGCTTGAAAGTAGCTCGCCACCTGTTGCAGAGCCGAGTTGCTCAGGGTTTCGAAGTTAGTGGCAGCTTTTTCATCGGCGGGAGTTGTCTCGGCGATGTCAGCGGGAGCAAGGGCTGGCTGGGCAGGTTTTTTCATCGATGTGTTGCCGACGTTTGACTATTTGCGTGAATGCGTAAATAATACGATAACGATATACAAATGTCCAGCTCTCACCAGCGACCACCGCCATGCAGACAAATATGACATCTACAGCCTCCTTGATGAAGCCGGCCTTGCCCCGTAGCGTTGCCACTGCGGCCTCGTTGCTTGTTCTGTTGGCGCTCTTGTCTCAGCCAATTGCCGCGCGAGCCGACACGCAGCCCAAGCCAACACCGGCCTTGAAGACCCTGCTGGTGCAGGCCGGCGCTGCGGGCCAGCGACTGAGCTTTGACGGTCAGGTCGAGGCTTTGCGCCAGACCGTCTTGGCAGCGCAGGTCTCTGGTGCCGTCGTGCAACTCGACGTCAAGGCAGGTGATCGGGTCAAGGCCGGTCAGGTCTTGATGCGCATTGATGCGCGAGCGGCCGAGCAGGCGACGGCGGTCAGCGAGGCACATGCGCAGTCGGCTCGGGCGGCCTTGCAACTGGCCAGCCAGGAGCTGGAGCGTCAGCAGCGTCTATTCAAGCAGAACTACATCAGCCAGGCCGCCTTGGATCAGGCCGACGCGCAGTTCAAGGCGACCCAAGCGCAAGCCAATGCGCAGTTGGCGCAAGTCGCCGTGACACGCACGCAGAGCGGTTTGAGCATCGTGCGCAGCCCCTATGACGGTGTGATCGCCGAGTTGCCGGTGACGTTGGGCGATATGGCCATGCCGGGCCGCCCTTTGGCGACCGTCTACGACCCCGCTGCCTTGCGTGTGACGGCCCATTTGCCGCAAAGCGTGGCCAGCAGCCTGAGCGTCGCTGAAGGTATGCGCGATTTTCGAATCGAGATTCCCGCCCTGGGCGAGGCTGGTGCCGCCATCACCGCCTTGCGCGCGCAACTGCTGCCCACTGCCGACGCAGTCTCTCAAACCATGCAGCTGCGCTTGGACCTGCCGGCCAAGCCGGCCGGCGTCGTGCCCGGCATGTTTGCCCGCGTCAGTCTGCCTGCCGCGTCAGCCGCAGGAGCAGGAGCAGGTGCAGGTGCAGGCGGCGTGCCAGCCGCGAACATCTGGGTGCCGCGCACAGCCTTGGTGAGACGCGCCGAGCTGGACGGGCTCTACGTCATTGCCGCCAGCGGCAAGCCGCTCTTGCGCCAGATTCGCCTGGGTGCGGTCAGAGGTGATCAGGTCGAGGTGCTGAGCGGCTTGAGTGCCGGCGAGCGCATCGCCCTGGAGCCGCAGGTCGCGGCGCAAGTCCGCTGAGCAGGGGGGCAGGCTATGACGACATCCAATTCCTTGAGTGTTTCGGGGCGCATTGCGGCCTTCTTTCTGAGCGCGCAAATCACGCCCTTGCTGGCTCTGCTGGCTCTGTTGCTGGGCATCTTTGCTGTCATGGTGACGCCGCGCGAGGAAGAGCCGCAGATCAATGTGACCATGGCCAATGTGCTGATCCCCTTTCCGGGCGCCAGCGCCCGCGATGTGGAGCAGATGGTCGCCACACCGGCCGAGCAGGTTTTGAGCCAGATCGCGGGCATCGAGCATGTGATGTCGGCCTCCAGCCCTGGGATGGCGGTGTTGACGGTGCAGTTCAAGGTCGGCGTTAGCCGCACCGAGGCCTTGGTGCGCCTGCATGACACCGTTCAGTCCAATGCCGACTGGTTGCCGCAGCGCTTGGGTGTGCTGCCGCCCATCATCAAGCCCAAGGGCATTGACGATGTGCCCATCGTCACCTTGACGCTGTTCAGCAAGCAAGCGGACATTGGCGCCTTCGAGCTGGAGCGGGTCGCGCACAGCATGGAGATTGAACTCAAGCGTGTGCCCGGCACACGCGAGGTGACGACCATTGGCGGCCCCGGCCGTGGCGTGCGGATCGATATCGACCCGGCCCGCCTGGCGAGTTCAGGCGTCACCGTGGCGGAACTGCAGCAGACCTTGCAATCGGCCAATCTGGGTCTGCCACTGGGTGAACTGCTGCAAGGCAACCGGGCGGTGACGCTGGAAGCCGGGCCGTTCTTGAGCAGCGCGCGCGATGTGGCCGAGCTGATCGTCGGCGTACATGCCGGCAAACCTGTGTTTCTGCGCGATGTGGCCGAGGTCCAAGACGGCGCGCTGCGACCACGTCACTATGTCTGGCATGGCGAGAAGGGCCAAGACTATCCGGCCGTGACCTTGTCCATCACCAAGAAGGCCGGCGAGAACGCCATCGACGTGGCCAATGCCGTGATGGCTCGCGTGGCTGTGTTGCGCAATACCGTGATTCCGGCCGAAGTGGAGGTCAGCGAGACCCGCAACTACGGCACCTCCGCGAATGACAAGGCCGCCAAGCTGATCCAGAAGCTGATGTTTGCCACCGCCTCGGTGGTGGCCCTGGTCTTCATCGCGCTGGGCCGGCGCGAGGCGGCCATCGTCGGCACCGCGGTGGTTCTGACCCTGACGGTGACGCTGTTCGCGTCCTGGGCTTGGGGCTTCACCTTGAACCGAGTCTCGCTGTTCGCCTTGATCTTCTCGATCGGTATCTTGGTTGATGACGCGATCGTGGTGGTCGAGAACATCCATAGGCATCAGCAGCTATTCCCCGGCAAGACATTGCGCGAACTGATTCCTGGCGCCGTGGATGAGGTTGGCGGGCCGACCATTCTGGCCACGCTGACCGTCATCGCCGCGCTCTTGCCCATGGCTTTTGTGTCCGGCCTGATGGGCCCGTATATGAGCCCCATCCCCATCAATGCCAGCATGGGCATGTTGCTGTCGCTGGCGATTGCCTTTGTGGTCACGCCATGGTTGGCGCGTTTGTGGATGAAGGCTGTACCGTTTGATGCCGCTGCGGGTGCCAAGGTGGACCCCGAGGCGCTGCACGGCCTGTCGGCCAAGCTGGCACCGCTGTTCGAGCGCGTGTTCAAGCCGCTGCTGGACCCGCAGCGTGGTGGTCGCAATCGCGGCTTGCTGGGCGCAGGCATTGCCGTGCTGATTGCCGTCTCGCTGGCCTTGCCGGCGACCGGCCTGGTGCTGCTGAAGATGCTGCCTTCCGACAACAAGAGCGAGTTCCAGCTGGTGCTGGACATGCCGGCCGGCACGCCGCTGGAGCAGACCGCCGCCGTGCTGCGTGAGCTGGGTGCCTACCTAGCCACCG
>CAUPEV010000163.1:0-11776 GCA_963510335.1 uncultured Roseateles sp. | reverse complement strand
GGCGCGGCGCGGTCGGGCTCTCGGCCTGACGCAGAAAACGGGTCAAGCTCTGCGCCTCGATCACTGCCAGCTTGGCGTTCAGATAGTCAAGCAACATGGGGTTGGTCCTTACCGCCGAGCTCTGGGGTTTGGGCCAACACCTGGTCCAGCGTCAGACGCACCGCCTGCTCCAGGAAGGCCGCAATCTCGGCATCGACCACATAGGGCGGCATCAGATAGACCGTGTTGCCGATCGGGCGAATCAAGAGCTGATACGCACGCGCGGCCAGATGGAAACGCTCGGCGAAGCGCAGGCCAGCGTCTTGCACATCAAAGGCCAAGACCATGCCGAGCTGGCGCAAATGGGCGACGCGCGGATGCGCGGCCAGCGGAGCGAAGGCCTCGGCCAACAAGCGCGCTTGCAGCGCATTGGCCTCGAGCTGGCCCGCATCGAAGCGATCCAGCACCGCATTCGCAGCTGCACAAGCCAGCGCATAGCCGGTGTAGGAATGTGAATGCAAAAAACCGCGCGTGATGTCCTCGCTCCAAAAGGATTGGTACACCGCCTCGGTCGTCAGCACCAGCGACAGCGGCAGCGTGCCGCCGGTGATGCCCTTAGAAAGAAGGATGAAATCCGGCCAGTCGGCTTTGACTTGAGGCTGCGTCTGCTCGAAGGCGAAGAAGCTGCCGGTGCGCCCGCAACCCATCGCGATTTCGTCGACGATCAGATGCACCTCAAACTCGGTACAAAGCTTGCGCAAAGCCCGCAGGTAGTTGGCCGAATACATCACCATGCCGGCAGCGCCCTGCACCAGCGGCTCGACGATGACCGCAGCAATCGTCGCACTGCGCTCCGCCAGCAAATCGCGCATCGCGGTCAGCGCGGCAGCTTCGTTAGCAAGGCGGGAGTCGGGTGACATCACAATATGCGCGCGCATCAGCAGTGGGTCATAGGCATCGCGGAATACCGCCACATCGGTGACGGCCAGCGCGCCAATGGTTTCACCGTGATAGCCGTTCTTCAGACAAACGAATTCGCGCTTGTCGGCGCGCCCCAGATTGCGCCAGCTATGAAAGCTCTGCTTCAGCGCAATCTCGACCGCGCTGGCGCCGTCGCTGCCAAAGAAGACATGACCCAAGGCCCCGCCTGTGCGCGCCCTCAAGCGCTCGGCCAGGCGTACTGCCGGTGCATGGGTGCAGCCGGCCAGCATCACATGCGGCAAGGTGTCGAGCTGCTGTTTGATGGCGTCATTGAGGCCGGCATCAGCGTGGCCGAACAGATTGACCCACCAGCTGCTGTTGGCATCGAAATAGCGCGCACCGTCAAAGTCATACAACCAGGGGCCGGCGCCGCGCGCAATTGCCAAGGGCGGCACCACCGCTGCACGCGCCATCTGCGTGCAAGGGTGCCAGACGGCGGCCAGGCTGCGCTGCTGCCAGTCTTGTTGAGGAGAAATCGTCATCAGGAAAATGGACTCAGTATCACGCGAGCCAGGCCGGCCGACTTTTGTTCAAGAAACTTTGTACGCCCTCTCGGCCCTCGGCACTGGCGCGGATATCGGCGATGCGCCGGGCAGTGTCGTCGCGCAGCGCGGGAGTGATGCGGGCATGGGCCACGTCTTGCACCAGCCGTTTGCAGGCGCGCACAGCGGCAGGGCCATTGGCAGCAATGGCCGCCGCGATCGCGTCCACTTTCTCGTCCAAGGTTTCGGCCGTGGCCAGCTCATGCACCAGACCCAGTCGATGCGCTTCGCCAGCACTGAAGCGTTCGGCAGTCAGAAAATAGCGCCTCGATGCCTGCTCGCCCAAGGCTCGCACGACATAAGGGCCGATGGTCGCCGGCAGCAGACCTAACTTGGCCTCGGACAGGCAAAAACCCGCCGACTCGACCGCCACCACCACATCGCACACCGACACCAGGCCGACGCCGCCGGCATAGGCATCGCCCTGCACGCGGGCAATCACCGGCACCGGGCAGCTGTAGATGGTCCAGAGCATTTCGGCCAGCAGGGCGGCATCGGCATGGTTCTGGTCCCAGCTGAAATGAGCCATCGCCTTCATCCAGTTGAGGTCGGCGCCGGCACAAAAAGCCTTGCCTTCGGCGGCCAGGACGATAGCGCGCAGATGCGGGTCTTGGCCCAGTTCACTGAAGGCGGCCGTCAGCTCGGCGATCACCACCTCATTGAAGGCATTGCGCACTTCGGGCCGATGCAGCGTGAGGCGCGCAATTTGACCGTTAGCGGCCTCACGTTCGACCCGAATGGTTTGATAGTTCATGGCTTGATTCACGGCGGGCTCCAGACCACTTTGTCATCTACGGCGTAAAAACTGCATGATTTGCCCTTGCGCTTTTGGCAATAACCCAAGGCGCGCGACAACACATCCTCACCAGAGGCGTAGCCAAACTCGCCGTCCCTGTTGAGCGCAAAGGCTCTGGGCGGCTTGGACATCAAAAACTTCTTGTAGCCCTCTTGCGCCGACCATGACCTGAGCGGCATGGCGTCCACATCCGCAAGTGGGGCGAATTCCGAACTCGGCGGTGCCTTGAGGATGCCGGTTTTGGTGAACCCCAATTGAGCCAAAAAGTCATCAACCAAAGGCTGCCAAACATCGTTGGCGGCGGCAAACAAGCGGTGCCCATCATCGCCGATCGCAGGCAGGAGCCGGAAGTCGACAAGTCCGCCGCCGCTGCGGTAGGCCTCGGCCCATTCGCGGCTGTGGTGCGGGGCGAAGTACAGATCGTTTTCGGTGTAGATCCACAGCGTCGGAGTTGGCACCGCAGCGCTGGCATTGACCGTGCCGTAGCCTTGAAATAGACGCTTCAACTGCACCGCCTGACAAGGCTCGCCTCGATGCGCGCTCGGGTTGCCCCCATGTCCGCCCGCAAAATTGATGGCTGCCACCAAACCTTGTGGCCGCTTCGCCGCAGCCGCTAAGGTCGCAATGCCGCCTACCGACTGCCCCACCAAGACCAGGCGGCTGGCATCCACATCGTCTTGCGCAGCCATTGCCTGCGCGACCGCCAAGATTTGTTCAGCCGCCGCTGCCAATGCTGGCTCGTAACGAGGTTTTGAACAGCCTTGACTGTCCTCTGGATCTCCTCGCAAGGCCAACTCGCCATAGCCCAAGCGCAAGGGCGAAGCGACCGCAAAGCCCTTGCGAACGAAAAACCGCGCAGCCGACTCAAAACGCTGGCGGCCGTACTCGCTTCGTTTATCGCTGTTGCGACCATGGCTGATGATGAGCAGCGGAAAGGGGCCGCCGCCCTGCGGCTTGAATGTCGTGACGAGCAAGCTCCCTGCGACCTCACGACCAAACGCGTCTTGCACAGTGACCGGAACGCGCATCACTGCTTCGCGTATGTCCTTGTTCAAAGTCGCCGGATCTATCTGCGACTCTGCTTTGGCCGGCTCGCCCAGCAGGCCTAGGCCGCACGCAAGAGCAAGGGCCAGGGCCGAAGATCGCATCGCGCTTGCAAGCTCGCTTCGCAAGATCAACTCCTATCCAGGCTTTGGCCCGCCAAGGCCTTGACCATCAGCACGCTCGCGTAATTCTTGCCTTCCCATTGAATTTCGCACATGGGCACATAGCCACTGCCAGCATAGCGGCGCTGCAGATGCTCGGCCGGTTTGGCGGTATCAAGCGCCACATGCGCCATGCCCTGGTGGGCGGCCCAGGCTTCGGCGGCCAACATCAGGCGAGCGCCCAGGCCTTGGCCCTGGCATCGAGGATCAACCGCGAATTGCGACAAGATGGCGGTGTCGGCACGGGTGTACCAAGGAGTGTCGAGGTACCAAGCATCGACGCCGGGGCGATAGGGGCCGCGCACCATCACCGTGCCGACCATGGTCTCGCCCATCGCCCCACCTTGTGTCGCGACTAGACAATGCCCTGTCGCCACGCGCTTGGCGGTGATTTCGACGGATTGGTCAACGCCGGTGAAGTTCCAGCCCTGAGCGCCCAGCGAGGCATAGGCTTTGTGCAGCAGCGCCGTCAGCTCTTTCAGGCAGTCGCTGGGCGCCAAGGCGCGGATTGAAATGGTCGGGTCGGTCATGGCGTATTCACAGCGTGCGCTTCAATGTTTCCAGACCTTCAGCCCGCGCATCGCCTCCATCGCGTCATAGTCGCGATCAGAATGCAGCAAGGCGTGGTCGTTCTCGATGCAAAAGCTGGCTTGCAAAACATCCACTGGGCTATTGACGGTGTAGCCGCCGGCGCGCAGCGCACGGTAATGCTCGGCAGCATGCAGGGCACTTGCTGTCCCACCAATATCCACCACATCGAGAGCACCCAGCGCTCGCCTTGCGGCCAGATAGTCGCGCTCATCGCGAAAGCCACGCAAGACTTCAAACAAAACCAGATCGGCCAGCGCCAAGGGCGCGCTGGCGTCCTCCAGCAGATCGCTCAAACGGCGCACGCCGACGGTGTCGCGGCCATTGAAAAAGTCTATCCAGACCGAAGAGTCCACCAGAATCATCGCGACTCAGACTCCAGCGCTGCGCCGTCTTCCGGCCGCGCCCGAAAATCGCCGGCAGGCTCGTTCAAGATGAGTTCGGCAGCGCGGGGTGCGTCGTCCCAGCGCAGCTTGCCGCGCAGGGCCAATATCTCGCGGTAGGCCGCCTGGCGCGCCAACAAACGCAGGCCCGCCTCGACCGCATCCTTCTTGGTCTTGAAGGCGCCCGACTTCATCGCCTGATCCATCAAATCATCATTGATTTCGATATTTGTGCGCACAATGTGTACCACTCGCCATGTTGCCGCTCATTTTACACATTACATCCGAAAAACCCCGAATTTGGTCTCGGCAATCGGGGCATTGAGGGCCGCACTCAGGCCCAAGGCCAAGACCCTGCGGGTGTCGGCCGGGTCGATCACGCCGTCATCCCACAAGCGCGCGGACGCGTAATAGGGGTGACCTTGATCTTCATATTGCTGGCGGATCGGCGCTTTGAAGGCTTCTTCTTCATCGGCCGTCCAACTGCCACCCTTGCCCTCGATGCCGTCGCGCTTGACCGTCGCCAGCACTGATGCAGCCTGCTCGCCGCCCATCACCGAGATGCGCGCGTTCGGCCACATCCACAAGAAGCGTGGCGAGAAGGCGCGGCCGCACATACCGTAATTGCCGGCGCCAAAGCTACCGCCGATGATGATGGTGAACTTGGGCACTTGGGCGCAGGCGACCGCCGTCACCATCTTGGCGCCGGCGCGGGCAATGCCCTCGTTCTCGTATTTGCGCCCGACCATGAAGCCGGTGATGTTCTGCAAAAACACCAAGGGGATCTTCCTCTGGCAGCACAGCTCGATGAAATGCGCCCCTTTGTTAGCGCTCTCGGTGAACAAAATGCCGTTGTTGGCGACGATGCCGACCGGCATGCCCTCGATATGCGCAAAGCCGCAGACCAGGGTGGCGCCGTAGCGGGCCTTGAACTCTTCGAATTCGGAGCCATCAACGATGCGGGCGATCACCTCGCGCACATCAAAGGGCTTGCGCGTATCGGTCGGGATCACGCCGTGCAGCTCTTCCGCGTCGAACAAGGGCGGGCGCGGTGCTTGCACCAGCAATTGCGAATCCTTGCGCCAATTTAGGCCGGCCACGGCTTGGCGAGCAATCGCCAGCGCATGGGTGTCGTTATTGGCCAGATGGTCGGCGACGCCGGAGAGCCGCGTATGCACATCGCCGCCACCCAAGTCCTCAGCCGTCACGACTTCGCCGGTGGCCGCCTTCACCAGTGGCGGGCCACCCAGGAAGATGGTGCCCTGGTTCTTGACGATGATGGTCTCGTCGCTCATCGCCGGCACATAGGCACCGCCCGCCGTGCAAGAACCCATCACCACGGCAATTTGCGGGATGCCGGCAGCCGACAAATTCGCCTGATTGAAAAAAATGCGACCGAAGTGATCGCGATCCGGAAACACATCATCCTGATTCGGCAGATTGGCGCCACCCGAGTCAACCAGATAGACGCAGGGCAGGCGGTTTTGCGCAGCGATCTCTTGCGCGCGCAGATGCTTCTTGACCGTGATGGGATAGTAAGTGCCGCCCTTCACCGTCGCGTCATTGCAGACAATCATGCAGTCGACGCCGGCCACGCGGCCGATACCGGCGATGATGCCGCCGCCTGGGGCTGCGTTGTCGTACATATTGAGCCCCGCCAGCGGCGCCAACTCCAGAAACGGCGTGCCGGGATCCAAGAGCATTTCGACCCGATCACGTGGCAGCAACTTGCCCCGCGACAGATGCTTGGTGCGCGCCGCCTCGCCGCCACCCTGAGCAATCTGCTCCAAGCGGCTATTCAGGTCGTCCAACAAGCCGCGCATGGCCTGCGCATTCGATTTGAAATCGGCGGAACGGGCATTGAGTTTGCTGCTGAGAGCGGGCATGGTGTCTCCAAAAAAGCTGGCACGCAAGCGAATGAGTGCAGCTCACAAAATTCATGAAAAAGCCGCGCCATCAATCCTCATCGATGTGCGAGGGGCGAAGAATAAGCCAGCGCTGCTCGGGATGCAAGTATGACTTGAGCTTTACTCAATTTTTGCGCAAAATGGCCGCCGTGGCTGCCAATCCAAAGCTCATCCCAACACCGCAACGCCGCGCGCCCGCAGGCGCGAAGGCCGAGCAGCGCGTGCGTGACATTTTGCGCGTCGGCCGCGAAGTGCTGGCCGAGCGAGGTTTTGAGCGCGCCACCACGACCGAGATCGCGCAGCGCTTGGGCATCTCCGAGGCCACCGTATTCACCTATTTCCGCAGCAAGCGTGAGCTGTGCATGCGGGTCATCGGTGATTGGTATGACGAGATCATCGCCGCCATTGAATCCGGCCTGCCTCGTTCGGCGCCCGTGCGCGTGCAGCTGGAGTTCATGGTGCACACTCATCTGCGCCTGTTCCTGATTCAAGGCACCGGTCTGTGCGCGCTGGTGCTCTCCGAGGGCCGCTCCAAGGGTCAAGAACTGGGCGAATCTTTTGTCGAGTTGCAGCGCCGCTACACCGCGCCCTTGATGGACCTGCTGGCGCGCGGCCAGGCCAGCGGCGAAGTCCGCAGCGATATTTCCCTGCGCCTGCTGCGCTCGCTGGTATTCGGTCCCATGGAACATATGCTCTGGGAGGTCATCATTGCCGGCCGGCAAATTGATATCGACGCCAGCGCCCGAGATCTGGTTGCGCTGCTCTGGCCTGCCTTGCAAGCACCCGATCAAGAACTGCTGGGATTGCGACGTTTGCGCGAAGCGCTGAGCCTTGCATTGACTCGAATCTGATCTGAGGCTGGGGTATCCAGAGTGACATGCGCGAGGCGATCGACCAAGGCATGTTCACTGAGCTTGAAAACCACATAGCAGGCCATCGCTGCCAGCGCTTTACCTGACAACTCGAACAGTTGCAAAAAGCCACCTTCGACCAAGCCCGCCCAACCATGAGCCAGCAAAAAACCCGCATTGGCCGTCAGCAGCCGCACCAGATCCAGTGACAGAGCGCCAAAGCCGATAAAGCCAACCGTGAGCAGCAAAAAGCACGGCAACCTGTGGCCTCGAAGCCAGTGGTAAAGGGCGCTGTTGTGGGTCATCAAATTCTCCAGAAGCAATCCGACAAGCTAGGGGGCGGGCATTTAAATCGAGACAAAACCGCCTAGTGTGAAAGTGCCTAGTGTCGCCGTGCATGCAAGCTGCATGCAGACCTAGCGGCCTCAACCACCCACGGGAGTCTTCAAATGCCCTCACTCGACATCAATGCCCTTTCGAAAAGCCTGACCCAAGTCAAAGCGCGCTGGAAGCCCAGGCAAACACCTCAATCACTGCTCAGTGACGACCAAAAGATGGCGCTGCTGGGCGTCATTTTCAGCAAAGCCGAACTTGACGCTGCGGCTGAACCGGCGCCATTGAGCAAGGCCCCACCGGCCTTCGCACCCGCGGTTGATTGGCGCAACCGCAATGGCAACCATGTCACCTCGGTCAAGGACCAAAAGAACTGCGGCTCCTGCGTGTCCTTCTGTTGCACAGCCTTGGTCGAATCAATGGCCTCGATTGAGAAAGGGCAGTTGCTCAATCTGTCCGAAGCCGACGCTCATTTTTGCTCGTCTCATGGCGCCACATGCGGCGGTTGGAACGCCAATGACTGCCTGGAGCAAATCAAGGTTCGCGGTGTCGTGCCGGACGCCCTCTTCCCCTATATGGCCGCGTTTGAGAATCCGCCCCAGAGCACGCCTGCCGCACCTCACTATTGGATACCGCATTGCGGCAATATTCCGAACCGCGCTGCCTCCGCCATCAAGGTCAGCTCGCACGGTTTGCTCAGCAGCATCGTGGATCGGAAAAACTACCTCAGCAATGTCGGCCCCTGCTCCGCCTCTTTCGACGTCTACAACGACTTTTTCTCCTACGGCAGCGGCGTCTACCACCATGTATCTGGCGCCTATGTCGGCGGCCATTGCGTGGAGGTGATCGGTTACTCCGAGGCCGAGCAATGCTGGATCTGCAAGAACTCCTGGGACACTACTTTCGGCAATGCCGGTTTCTTCAAGATCGGCTACGGCGAATGCAAGATCGACACCTACCCATTTGCCACTGCGCAGGGTGTTGTGCTGCCGCAGCCGGCTGCGGGTTGGCATGGCTACGAAAGCCTGGGGGGCATCATCACCTCCAAACCAAGCGCCACTTCCTGGGCCGCCAATCGCATCGACGTGGTCGCGCGCGGCACCGACTCGGCCACTCACCATCGCTGGTGGGACGGCAGCAGCTGGCAAGGCTGGGAGAGCCTGGGCGGCAGCATTCAGAGCGCACCGGCCATTTGCTCATGGAGCGCTGGGCGGCTGGATATCTTCGCCGTTGGCACCGATCACCGCATGTATCACAAGTGGTTCCAGGGTGGCTGGAGTGCCTGGGAAAGTTTAGGAGGCCAATTCTCATCCGACCCCTGTGCGGTCTCCTGGGGCCCGAACCGCATTGATGTCTTCGCGCGCGGCATGGATTCAGCGATGTATCACATGTGGTGGGACGGCGCCCATTGGGGTGGCTGGGAAAGTCTCGGCGGCGTGCTCGCCTCCGGCCCTGCCGTGTCCTCTTGGAGCGCCAATCGGCTGGACTGCTTCGTCAAGGGCACGGACAGCAAACTCTTTCACAAATGGTGGAACGGCAGCACTTGGAGCGGCTGGGAGAACCTCGGCGGCTATGTCGGCGGCGAGCCAGGCGCCGAGTCCTGGGGCCCGAACCGCATCGATGTGTTCTACCCTGGCGTCAGCTCCCACATGATGCACAAGTGGTGGGACGGCAAGAGTTGGAGCGGGGAAGAAGACCTGGGCGGCATCCTCAGCTCCGGCGTGGGCGTCAGCTCCTGGGCGCCGGGGCGCCTCGACTGCTTCGTCGAGGGTACGGACTCTGCGATGCATCACAAGTGGTATGCCTGAGCGTTCTGACGAGGAAAGACATTCAATGCAAAGTCTGAAAATGAGTGCCGTCCTGGGCTCAAGCTTTGAGGTCGAGTTGGGATCGGGAGCCAGCACCGGCTATATGTGGGAGTTGCTTGAGCCTCACGAAAACATCGTGCTGCTATCGATCCAATTCCGTGAACCGGATGGCGCTGCCCCAGGTGACGGAGGCAGCCAGGTGTTTGAGTTGCAGTCGCAAGCAAAAGGCCGCCATCAATTGCACTTTGTACGCAAGCGCCGCTGGGAACAGCAAGCCATCGACTCCCGGCTGATCGAGGTCGAAGTGGCCTGACTCAAGCCCGCCATCGCCAGTCGGCCGCCTCGCCGGCTGGCGATTTTCATTTTGGACTTGTACCCAAGCGCCACCAACTTGGCAGCAAAGCCTGCACTTCTCGCCGACCGTAACGGTCGTCCATCAAATAGACCACGCCACGATCAGCATTGCTGCGTATCACTCGACCGGCCGCCTGCACAACTTTCTGCAAGCCCGGAAAGAGATAGGTGTAGTCATAGCCCGCACCATCCATCAATAGATCCAAGCGCTGCTTGATCTGCTCGTTCACCGGGTTCATCTGCGGCAGGCCCAGGGTGGCAATAAAGGCACCAATCAAGCGCTTGCCGGGAAGATCTACCGCCTCGCCAAACGAGCCCCCGAGCACCACGAAACCCATGCCCAGGCTGTCGGGCGTCATACGGCTCAAAAAAGCTTGCTGCTCATGCTCCGCCATGCGCCGCGCCTGCCGCCAAACCGGGATCTGCGCGTACCTGGCCTCGAACAAATCGGCAGCCTCCTGCAAATAATCATGGCTGCTGAAAAATGCCAGGTAGTTGCCTGGCTGCGCCTCGAACTGGCGCGCCATCAAGTCGACAAGCGCAGGCAGCGACGCTTGGCGCTGCCGGTAGCGGGTTGAAATATGCGCCGCCACCGACACCAGCAACTGCTCGGGCTCAAACGGGGCGGCTACCTCCACCCTGGCCGCATCAGCGGGCAGCCCCAGGATATCGGCGAAATACTGCATGGGCTGCAAAGTCGCCGAGAACAAAACCGTCGTTCGCGCCGCTGAGAATCTGGGCCCGAGAAAGGGTGCGGGCAAGACATTGCGCAAGCACAACAAGGCGCTGCTACGCGCCAAGTGGCCGCTCGCCAGACTCAGGTCGCACAATGAATGCGGGCCAAACAGCTCGGCCATGCGCACGAAATGCAGCGCTTCGAAGTAGAAGCCCTGCAAGGCCGCATTCACCTCGGTCGGATGCTCGGCCTGATACTCGGAAATCGTCGAATTCAAGAGCTGCAAAGTCGCCAGGAACTTCAGCGGCAAGCCGTCCAGCACTTGATAGTCCTCGGCCTGAGCCTTGTTCAACTCATTCCATTGCCGGTGCAAGCGGTCCAGCGCCTTCTTCAAAAGCCCCGGTGCGGCCAAGCGTGCCGCCCGCAAACTGGCCTGGTCCAGCTCGGCCGTGTACATCTTGCGGCCACGCTCGACCAGGTTGTGCGCCTCGTCCACCAATACTGCGACCCGCCATTGATTGGCCTGCATCAGGCCATGCAGCATTGCGCTGACATCGAAGTAGTAGTTGTAGTCGCCCACCACCACATCGCTCCAGCGGACCAGCTCCTGGCTCAAGTAATACGGGCAAACTTCATGCGCCAGCGCCAGCTCGCGCACAGTGGCACGGTCGAGCAAGCGACCAGTTGCCGCTGCGCTGACGGCCGCCGCTCGCGCCGCCCCGAGGCGATCGTAAAAGCCCAGCGCCAACGGGCAGGATTCACCGTGACAGGCTTTGTCCGGATGCTCACAAGCCTTGTCGCGCGCCACCAACTCCACCACTCGCAGCGGCAGTTCATCAACGCTGCTTTTAAGCAGACTCAAAGCCTCCAGCGCCAAGCCACGGCCCGCCGTCTTGGCGGCCAGGAAAAAGATCTTGTCCAGGTGCTGGCCGGGGCAGGCCTTCAACAAGGGAAAAATCGTGCCCACCGTCTTGCCAATGCCGGTCGGCGCTTGCGCCAACAAGCAGCGCCCGGTCTGCGCCGCGCGGTAGACGGCGGTGGACAAATCGCGCTGCCCCGCACGAAATTCCTGATGCGGGAAAGCCAGTGCCGCCAAGGCCTCATCGCGGCTGGCCCGATGCGCCGACTCTTGCTCGGCCCAAGCCAAAAAGCGCCCGCAAAGCAACTCAAAATGAAGCTGCAAGTCAGCTGCCGCGTGGCGCTCGGTCAACACCGTCTCTTGCTGCGAGCCGATATCGAAATACACCAAGGCCAGCTCGACCTCCGCCAAACCCTGCGCCTGACACAGCAGCGCGCCATAGACCTTGAGTTGGGCCCAATGCAAATGCCGATGATTCGCCGGAACCCGGTCAAGCTGCCCTTTGAAGGTTTTG
>CAUPEV010000162.1:0-11854 GCA_963510335.1 uncultured Roseateles sp. | reverse complement strand
CCTTGGCCACCGCCCAGTCGCAATAGCTCATGGCCCGGTCGACCAAGGCTTCTTGCGTCAACAGCGGCTTCAACTCACCCCAGAGCGCGATTCCCTCCAACAAGGTGCCGCTCTGGTTGACGCGCGGCTGGCCGTAGCTGAGCGCCGCGTCCAGGTGGAAATGCGCATCGACAAAAGGCGGGCTGAGCAGCCAGCCCTGGCCATCAAACTCCTGCGCGCCCTCGACTGCCGGCAGCTGCGGCGCTATCGCTTTGATGCGGCCAGCCTGCACCAAAACGTCTTGGCCTTGGCGGCCATCGGGCAGGCATACATTGCGGATCAGCATGAAAAGCGGCCTCGCTGCTTCGGGACTAGAGGTTCCAGCCTAACACCCTGATCACCGGCCACAGCCGCTGCGCTCATTAGAATGAAGGCAAGCCAACAAACAAGCTTCACTTCAATTGATGACCCGCTCCCCGACGCCTCTTGCACGCCAGCCTTTGAAGTTAGCTCTACTCCTGATTTTGGGCGCCGCCCTCCTCCCGGTCCATGCAAAAAACTCCAGCAAAGCCGCCAGCGAAAAAGTGCCCAGCCTCAGCGATGTGCCCATCAACGCCAAGCATGTGCTGGTCTTGGACGACAGCTCGGGCAAGGTCTTGAAGGAAAAGAGCGCCGACAGCGTGGTGCCGATCGCCTCCTTGACCAAGCTGATGACGGCGATGGTGGTGCTCGACGCCAAGCCAAATATGCAGGAAACCATCCGGATCGACAGCGCCGACCGAGACACCCTCAAGCACAGCCTCTCGCTCTTGCCCGTGGGCGCGCAACTGAGCCGGCAAGACGCCTTGACCCTGGCCCTGCTGTCGTCTGAAAACCGCGCGGCTGCCGCCTTGGCGCGGACCTTCCCGGGCGGCTCGGCGGCCTTTCAACTGGCCGTCAGCGCAAAGATTCGCGCCCTGGGCCTGACGCAAACCCGCATCAGCGAGGCCACCGGCCTGTCGCCGCTGAACACGTCGACGGCCACCGAGGTGGCCAAGATCGCCGCTGCGGCAGCGCGTTACCCTGCGATCGCCAACATCACCAGCGACACCAAGGTCACCGTCCCCGTCAATGGCCGCAAACGCGAGTTTCGCAACACCAATCGCCTGGTCGGCAAAAAAGGCTGGGACATCCATCTGTCCAAAACCGGCTACACCGACGAGGCCGGGCGCTGCCTGACCATGCGCATGACCAGCGGGGGCAAGAACGTCACCGTCGTCTTGCTGGACGCCGATGGTTCGGCCGCGCGCCTGCAAGATGCCGGCAAGATCCGCCGCTCGCTGGAGAAAGCGCGCGGCTGAGACCTTGCCCCGCGGACTTAATTGCCGAGCCGCGCCTTCGATGGTGGCTGCTGCACGACAAACACCACCGCCGTGCGTGCCGGCAGCATGAACTGCCCCGTGCCGGCCTCATACCTTGCCTGCGCAGCGCGCTTGTCGGCGGCGCCGGGCGAACGGTGCACCGGATGCAGCTCAAAGTTGCGGCCGGCCAGCGCGGGAACGCTCAGCTGCTTGTCGACCTTGTCCACATTGATCAGATAGACCAACTCCTGGAAGTTGGCTCCGGCATAGCCTGCGCCGTTCAGATGCCCGACCAGCACCGTCGCCTCTTGCGCGCTGCCGGTATTGTGGAAGTTCAAGCGCGCCTTGATGTCCTCGGCATTCCTCAGGCGCAGCAGCGTCGTGCTCTTGCGGATCGCCAGCAGATCGCGGAAGGCATCGCGGGTCCAGGCGATGTCGGCTGCTGCCGGTTTGATCAGCGGGTTGGCCAGCAGCGGCTTGACCAGCGGCCAGTTGTCGGCGTTGTCGCGCGCCGGCGGCAGGCCGACGCCGAAGTTGTTGTCGGCATAGCTCCAGTCCAGCTTGTTGAACCAATCGCCCGAGTCATAACTATTGCGGTCCATGGACTTGCTGCGCAGCGTGTCAACGCCGGCATGGAAGTAGGCGATGCCCTGGCTGACGCTGTTGATGGCCACACCGAGGATCTGCACCCGGGCGCGGTCTTCGCGGGAGGTCGCGGTCGGCAGCTTGAAAGCGTTGTTGTCGAACAAGCTGGTGTTGTCGTGGTTCTCTACATAATTGACCACCTCGGACGGCTCCAGTACATAGCCCGCAGGCAGGCCGCCGGCATTGATTTCCTCCAGGCGCAGGTTCGCGTCCCAGCTGGTCTGCAGCTTGAAGCTGCGGATCGAGCCGGCCAGGCTGGACTTGATCAAGTCACCCTGCCACATCAGGTCGCCGCGCGTCTTGCCGCCCCCAAAGCCGTTGGCGTCATAGAACAAACCGTTGATATAGCCCTGGTTGGCGAACTGGTTGTTGCCGCTGTCAAACGAGCTGCCACCCCGCACCGCGTCGCGGATGAAGGGATTAAAACTGCCGATGCCAGAGCCGTTCAAGCTCATCATGTCGGCCTGCACAAAGCGCGCACCGTTGGCGACTTCGCCGAAGTTCCAGCCCTCGCCCAAGATTTGCACCTCGCGGCCAGCGGCTGCCGTGACGCGGGCCTTGAGTTCTTCCATCACCGAGCGCGGGTGGTGGCCCATGATGTCAAAGCGCAGCGAGCTGATGCGGTAGTCGCGCGTCCAGGTGACGGCCGAGTCGAACATCAGCTTGGCCATCATGCGGTTTTCAGCGGCGGTGTTCTCGCAGCAGGTCGAGCGCTCAACGCCGCCCACCGCATTGAGCCGGTGGTAGTAGCCGGGCACCACCTTGTCCAGCACCGAGGCGGCGTTCTGGCCAGAAGCGCTTGTGTGGTTGTAGACCATGTCCATGCCGACGCGCAGGCCGGCCGCATTGAGAGCTTGCACCATGCGACGGAACTCCAGCACGCGGGCAGCCGGCTTGGCCACCGTGCTGGCGTAGCTGCCGTCAGGCGTGCTGAAGTGATGCGGGTCATAGCCCCAGTTGAAGCAATCAGTGCCAGCGGTGGCGGCCACTGCGGCCTGCTGCGACTCACCATCCGGAGTGCCACTCGGGTTCGGCGTGACGCAGCTCTTTTCATTCACGCTGGCAATATCGAACACCGGCAGCAGATGCACATCGGTCAGGCCGTTTTGCGCCAGCGCTTTCAGATGCTGCATGCCCTTGGAGTTGGCCTCGGTGAAGGCCAGATATTTGCCGCGCTTGTCGGCCGGCACGCTGGCGTCATTGATCGAGAAGTCGCGCACATGCAGCTCATAGATGCTCATGTCGGCGCTGCTGGTCACCGTATTGGGCGGTGCGCCACCGTCCCAGCCGGGTGGCTTCAGGGCGGGTGACTGCAAATTCATCACCACGCTTTGCTGGCCAGCCATCGTCAGGCCCAGCGAATAGGGGTCGGTCACCTGGTTGCGCACCAGGCCCACACCGCGCACAAACACCTGCACCGCAAAACGATAGACCTGCCCCGACCGGTCGCCGGGCAAATTCAGGCTCCAGCTCCCGGTGGCGGCGTCCAGCTGCATGGGCAGCACTTGCACCCGAGTCAGCGACGCGCGATCGTCTCCGTCGCCTGAAATCATCAAAGACACCGCCTGCGCGGTCGGGGCCCAGAGTTTGAAGCTGGTGCGCCCTTGCGCCACCACGGCGCCGAAATTGTCAGCCTGGGCGGCGCCAGCATAGAGCTCATCCAAGGCGCCCGCGACTTGCGCGGTGCTGGCGTTTTGCGCCAGGCCGGCAGCGTTTTCTTGCACCAACACCAACTGCTGCGTATGCAAAAAGGGCAGGCGAGTCAGGTCGGAATCGCGCACCTTGAACACGGCGCCGGCGGCCACGTATTTGAAGCGCAAGGCCGCATCGGCCGGCACCAAGCCTGCGTAGGCGTCCAGCGTGATGAAACCATCAGCGCCCAGGGTTTGGGCATCGCGTTGCACGACGATTTGGCCCTTGGCCGAGTAGTACAAGCGCACCACGCCTTCAGTTGTCACACGCGGCCATTGCACCAGACTCTTGTTCAGCCACACGGCACGCGCGTCGGTGCTGGAGACCGAGCGCAGATCGGGTGGCCCCTGATAAACCGCGGGGTCTTGCTGCACCAGCCAGATTTCGCCGACCTGATTCTTGATGTTGAGCGAGCCGTATTCAACGCGGATATTGTTGTCGCGCCCGTCTTTGTCGCCTTGGTTAGGCGCCATGCCGTGGATGATGAATTCCAAGGCCGTCTGGCCGCCGCCCAGCTTGGGGTTCAGCACCGGGATGTCGAACACCACTTCGCCCGCGCCTGCTGTGTAGCCGGGCATCGCGCTGATGGCGACTGGGTTGCCCCATTGATCAATCGCCATGCCGGCCGGCAAGGCCGCCACGTTCAGGCCGCTGCCATTCCACAGATGCAGGCCCCAATTCGCGTAGGCGCTGTCAAAGCGTTTGTAATGCACCCGCACGGTCGTGATGTCGGGCACCGGCAAACCCAAGGGGTTGCTGGCATAGGTGGTCGAGTCACCTTCCAATCGCCAGATTTCATTGGCGCCGGGCTTCAAGGTGTAGCTTTGGTCGGCACCGCCCCAGTCCTTCCAGTCGCCCTTGTGCATCAAGTAGCCGACCGACCCGGTCTCGGAAGCCAGTGGCACGTCATAGATCGCGCCAAAGTCGTCACTGCCCGTCGCGTTCCAGCCCTCATTCCAGTTCGGACTCTGCGCCGCGCCCCAGCTGTGCAATTGCCAGCCCGCAGTGTCACCATTGGCGCGGCGGTAATGCACGCGCAGCGTGGTCCCCGCTGCTGCTGCGGTGGCTTTGCGGCGGGCCTCAGAAACAGGGGCCGGCACGGGCACTGGCACGGCGGCCAGCAGCATCGTGTCAGCATCCAGCGCCTGCGCCGTCGCCATGCCCAGAGCTGCCGTCGGCTGCACCTCGGACTCAGGCGCGGCCCCGCCTCCGCAAGCCGTCAACTGCCCAAGACCGAAGGCGAGGGCCAGCCCCAAGCCCCACGCGCCCAACACTCGCCGCGCAAGGCGCAGCCTCTGCAAACATGCTTGAGTCGTCATATGCGTCCTTCAAAAAGACCTGCGAGGCCGACCCGGGATGGAGCGGAGCCTGATTTCGGCGCGATGCTAATGAAGTAAAACTACATTTGATAGATGGTGTTTTCCCGATGGAAGTGACAAATATTTCACGCTCTCCTATGAATTTGTACTAAAACTACCTCATTCAAACGCATAAAACTCAAAGCTTTAAGCCAAGGACTACTTCGCCATTGCCGCAAAGTCGCACATGGCCGGCGGCGTCAGGCCTTGAGCCCGACCCCGCCGCATAAAATGCCGCCCTTGCACTCTTGCTTCACCAACGCGCCCGCTTGGACGCCCATCGCCATGAACCTATCCGCCTTTTCCTCGATCAGCGCCCTCTCGCCACTGGACGGCCGCTACGCCTCGCGCGTGGCCGCGCTGCGCCCTTTGCTGTCCGAGTTCGGTCTGATGCACCGGCGTGTGCAAGTCGAGGTGGAATGGTTCATCGCCTTGTCGGACGCCGGCTTTGCCGAATTCAAGCCTTTGACCGGCGCTGCCCGCGGCCTCTTGCGCGGCTTGGTAACGCGCTTCTCGGAGGCCGACGCGCAAGCGATCAAGGACATCGAGAAGACCACCAACCATGACGTCAAGGCGGTCGAGTACTGGCTCAAGTCGCGCTTCGAAAACAGCCCCGAGTTGAAAGCAGCCGGCGAATTTGTGCACTTTGCCTGCACCAGCGAAGACATCAACAACACCAGCCATGGGCTGATGCTCAAGGCCGCACGCGCTGATGTGCTGCTGCCCACTATCGACCGCATCACCACCAAGCTAACGGCTATGGCCCACGCCATGGCGGCCACGCCGATGTTGGCCCGCACGCATGGCCAAACCGCCAGCCCGACGACGATTGGCAAGGAAGTTGCCAACGTGGTGGCGCGCCTGCGCAATGCACGCACCCGCATTGCCGACGTGCAGTTGCTGGCCAAGATGAACGGCGCTGTCGGCAACTACAACGCCCACCTGAGCGCCTGGCCCGAGTTCGACTGGGAGGCCTTCAGCCAGCGCGTGATCGAGCAGCAGCTGGGCCTGACCTTCAACCCCTACACCATCCAGATCGAGCCGCACGACTATATGGCCGAGCTATTTGATGCGGTCACGCGCCTCAACACCATCCTGATCGATTGGTCACGCGATGTGTGGAGTTATGTGTCCTTGGGCTATTTCAAGCAGCGCACGATTGCCGGCGAGATCGGCAGCTCGACCATGCCGCACAAGGTCAACCCGATCGACTTCGAAAATGCCGAAGGCAATTTCGGTTTAGCCAATGCTTTGCTGACGCACTTGAGCCAGAAGCTACCGATCAGCCGCATGCAACGCGACCTGACCGACTCCACCGTCTTGCGCAATATGGGCGTGGCGATCGGCTATGCGGTCTTGGGCTATGAGTCGCTGCTCAAGGGCCTGGACAAGCTGGAAGTCAACGAAGCCAAGCTAGCGGAAGATCTGGACGGTGCCTGGGAAGTGCTGGCCGAGCCGATTCAGACGGTGATGCGTCGCTTTGCCCTACCCAACCCTTATGAGCGCCTGAAGGAGCTGACACGTGGCAAAGCGATCACGGCCGAGGGTGTGCGCGAGTTCATCAACGGGTTGGAGATTCCTGAGGCCGAGAAGGCGCGGCTGCTGGCGATGACGCCGGGCAGCTATGTAGGCAAGGCGGCGGAGTTGGCGAAGCGGATCTAACGCGGCAAACCAATGTCGTCGAGGCGCCCTGCGGGGTGCCTTTTTTTCGTCCATAGATTTGTTCGCAGGCGACGGCTGACCATTTTGGTCAAATCTTCTCCAAAATCACGCCCGCATCGGTGCATCCGCTCTCCCCGCACCATGCCGGGTATTCGGCCCAGCGGCCGACCTACGTCTCATGCTTCGCCAAGAGAAGTAGGCAAGAGAAGGCGACCCGGGCGCCTGGCCCCTGCGGGGTTCGTTGCGTGCCAAGGCGCTTGCAAGCGCCTTGTCCTTCGCCTGGCGTCAGGCAAGCCACTTGGCTTGCCTTCGGTCCGGGCTCAGTGCGTCGCAATTCCGGGCCCGCGCCCAGTCATACTGGACTAAGAGTTATGGCTCGCTGCGCGTCGCCTTGATGGGTGCGCGCTACGCGCGGCACCCTGCTCGAGGCGATGCGCAGCGAGCCTGTTCTTTGGAGTTCCACCCCTTCTGCATGGGCGAGGAGCGGAAAATTTGCCGGGCGCCGCGCAGCGACTTCAACATCTGGATTCGCGCCCCTTGTCTGAACGGAGCGTAGCGCAGCGAGTTGGGCGCGGCCCGGCAAATTTGAGCATCCGAGCGAACCCGCAGGGCCATGCGGCAGGGGCGCTTTCTTTGCCTTCTTTCTTGGGCGCCCAAGAAAGAAGGTCGCCCGCCGGGGCGAACTCCCGGCATCGTGCGGCGAGGACGGTCTAGCCGCTGCGCATCTGGCTTTGTGCAAACACACACCAACAAGTCAGCTCTGCGCTCTTACCCCGCACGACTGCGCCTCCACGCCTTCTCAAGCTCCACCGCAACCCCCACCACCCCAGCCGCCGCAAAGCAAACACCCAGCTCAACCAAGCTCAGCGCCTGCGTCTTGAAAACCCCCTGCAGCCACGGCACATAGATGATCGCCAGCTGCAAAAACACAGTCAGCAAAACCGCCCCCAACAGCGGCAAATTGCTTCGCAGCCCGATCCGCCACAGCGGCAAACGCTCCGAGCGCACCGCCAGCACATGGGCCATCTGCGCCAGCGTCAGTACCGTGAACACCATCGTCTGCCAATGCGCATTGCCATCAGCAATCGCCCAGTACTGCACGCCCAGGCAAAGCCCGGCGATCAGCAAACCAAAGCCCAAAATGTGCTGCCACATGCCGTCGGCAAACAGGCTCTCAGTCGGCGGGCGCGGCGGGCGCTGCATCAGGCCGGGCTCGGCCGGCTCGGCGGCCAGGGCCAGGCCCGGCAGGCCGTCGGTAACCAGATTGACCCACAGGATGTGGATGGGCAGCAGCGGGATAGGCAGCAAGAACAGCGGCGCCAGAAACAGCGTCCAGACCTCGCCCGAATTGCCGGTCATCGCATAGCGCACGAACTTGCGGATATTGGCGTAGATGCGCCGCCCCTCCGCCACCGCCGCGACGATGCTGGCGAAGTTGTCGTCCAGCAGCACCAGGCTGGCCGACTCCCGCGCCACATCGGTGCCGCCCCGGCCCATCGCCACACCGATATCGGCACGCTTCAGGGCCGGCGCGTCGTTGACGCCGTCTCCGGTCATGGCCACACCCTGGCCGCCGGCCTGCAGCGCCTCGACGATGCGGATCTTCTGCGCCGGGTCCACGCGGGCATAGACGCGCACTTGCAGCACTTGCTCGCGCAGTGCCGCCTCGTCCAGCGTGCTGAGCTCCTGGCCGGTCAACACCGGGGCATGGGCGTCGGCCACTATCCCTAGGCGATGCGCAATCGCCACGGCCGTGGCGGGATGATCGCCGGTGATCATGACCGGCGTGAGGCCGGCGGCAATGCAATCGCGCACCGCCGCCTGCGCCTCGGGGCGCGGTGGGTCGATCAGCGCAATCAGGCCCAGCCATTGCAAATCGCTTTCCACCGCCTCAATCGAATTCGTATCGGGCAACTTCGCATGCTCGCGCCGCGCCAGACCGAGCACGCGCAAGCCCTGCGCAGCCAGCGCATCGGCGGCGGCCAACAGCGCGACAACATCCAGCGCCTGCGGGCCCTCAGGCGTCCACTGCGCCGTGCAGCAAGGCAGCATCGACTCCGGCGCGCCCTTGGTATAGGCAATAAAGGAGGAGGACTGCACGCCGCTGCGGTGAAAGGTCGTCATGCGCTTGCGCTCGGCGTCAAAGGGTTGCTCCTGCACGCGCGGCGCCTCAAGGTCGAGCCGGGTTTTGTCCAACTGCGCCGACAGCGCGGCCAGCACCAGCGCGGTCTCGGTCGGGTCGCCGACCCACTGAGCGTCTTCGGCCGCTTCTTCGTCGCGGCGTGCGTCATTGCACAGCGCGCCCGCGCGCAGCGTCTCCAGTTGCTGCGGCGTGACGGCGGCGTCACCCGGTACCCAGCGCTCGCCCAGCGCCAGCACCAACTCGGCATGCATGCGATTGAGCGTTAGCGTGCCGGTCTTGTCGGAGCAGATGGTGCTGACCGAGCCCAGCGTCTCCACCGCCGGCAGGCGCCGCACCAGCACTTGCACCGCGACCATGCGGCGCGCCCCCAGCGCCAAGAGCACGGTGACAACGGCCGGCAGCGCCTCAGGGATCGCCGCCACTGCAAGGCTGATGGCGGTCAGCAACATCAACAAGGGCGGCTCGCCGCGCAGCAGGCCAATACCGAAGATCAGCGCGCAAATCACCAGCACGCCAATGCTCAGGCGCTTGCCGAAAGCGGCCAGGCGCTGCTGCAGCGGGGTGCTGCGGTCCTCACCGTCCAGCAGCCTTGCCACCTTGCCCAGCTCGGTGTGCATGCCTATGGCCACCACCAAGCCGCGCCCGCGGCCGCGCGTGGCGGTCGTGCCCTTGAAGGCCATATTGAGGCGGTCACCCAAGGCCGCTCCCGCCACGGCCGGCAGTGAAGCACTGTGCTTGCCGGCGCTGACCGATTCCCCCGTCAACGCCGATTCATCCAGATGCAGCTGTGCGATCTCGAACAGGCGCAAATCGGCCGGCACCTGGTTGCCGGCTTCCAGCAGCACCACGTCGCCGGGCACCAAGCTGCTGGCAGCCACTTGTCGGGGCTGACCCTCGCGCAAGACGGTGGCCTGGGCGGCCGCGAGTTGCTGCAGCGCCGCCATCGCCTGGTCGGCACGCCAGCTCTGTACGAAACCGATGCCGGCATTGAGCAGCACGATGAACAGAATCACCAGGGTGTCGGTGAGATCGCCGATCAGCCCCGAGATTGCGGCGGCGCCCAGCAGCACCAGCACCATAAAGTCCTTGAACTGCTCGGCCAGCAAGGCCCAGGGGCCAGGTCTTGCCTTGGCCCGCAGCTCATTCGGGCCATGCTGCTCTGCACGCTGGCTGGCCTCGGCATGTGCCAGGCCCTGGCCAAGATCGACCCCATGTTGGTCGGCAATGTGCTGGGCTTCCAGCTGGTGCCAGGGCTGCGGTGCGGCGCTTGCGTTCATCAGAAGTGACCCGTGGTTTGAGCGTCATTCAGGCATGAATGAAGACCTAGGCCATGATGCGGTGCTTTTGCAGCACCGAGGGCGCCTGAGGGGCCGTCCATACCGCCTTCATGCAGCGGACTTGATCAAACTCAAGCAATAGGCCTGCAAACTCAGCCCAAGCCAGCTACCACCCCGCCGGCAACTTCTTCAACAAGACCAAGCGCCCATCGCGCTGCTCGACATAGCCGCCTTGCAGCAACTGCTTGAAGATCCGGCTGATCATCTCTCGCGAAGAGCCGACCCGCTCGGCGATGTCTTGCTGCGTCAGCTTGAGTGACACCAGCCGGGGCCCACCGTCCGGGGTTTCGGCGCCGGCCAATTCATTGAGCATGCGCGCCACGCGCTGATAGACATCGTCCAGCGCCAGGCTCTTGACGTTCTCGGTCGAGCGGCGCAGCAGCAAAGCCAGGCGCTGAATCAGGTGAAAAGCAAAATCAGGGTACTGGGCCAAGAACTCGCGCATGTCCGCCCCGCGCACCAGCACGCAGCGCAGCGGCTCCAAACTGGCCACCGAAGCCGAGCGCGGCGCGCCGTCGAGCAGACTGAGCTCGCCAAAATACTCGCCCGGCCCGAGCGTGTTGTAGATCACCTCACGCCCGTCATCGCCGGAGCCATAAACCTTGACTCGCCCGGCCAGCAAAATATAGAAAGCATCCGATTGATCGCCTTCGTTGATCAACACCGCGTGCGCCGGATAGTTGCGTGCACCGCCCCGGCTGGCAATCGCCGCCAACATTTCATCCTGTAATTTATCGGCTTGGTCCATGCGAGTCACTCCTAGTTCAGGCGCAAGCATAGCTTCTGCATCGTGACGATTGGCGCCCAAACATGCGCAAGAAACGGGCTGACCGCTCTAAAAAGAGCCGCAACACTGTGCGCTCCCATGACTCGTTAGCCTGGAGGAGTTGTCAAATGCACAAAACCATAGAGCCCGCCATCCACTACTGGGGCACGTCGGTCCTCATCATCAGCAGCCTGAATGAAGACGGTTCGGCCAACTTGGCGCCGATGTCCTCGGCCTGGTGGCTGGGCTGGAGCTGCATGTTGGGGCTGGACGCCAGCTCGCAGACTCTGCACAACCTGCGCCGCCAGCGCGAATGCGTGCTCAATCTGGCCAGCGTGAACGAGGCCGCCGCTGTCAACCGGCTGGCGCTGACCTCGGGCTCTTCACCGCTGCCCATGCACAAGCAATGGCTGGGCTACCGCCATGTGGCGGACAAATTCGCGCAGGCGGGTTTGAGCCGCCAAGCGTCCGAGCAGGTGGCGCCGCCACGGGTGCAGGAATGCCAGGTCCAGCTGGAGGCCGAGGTGGTGGATGTGCGGCCGTTTGGCACGCAGGACCCGCGCCTGCCCATTCCCAGTGCGATGGTCGAGCTGCGCATCGTTCGCGCCCATGTGCATGCCTCCATCCTGCAGGCCGACCACGCTGAGCGCATCGACCCGCAGCGCTGGCAGCCGCTCATGATGAAGTTCCGTCAGCTCTATGGCGATGGCGCCCAGGTGGTGCCGGAATCGAAATTGGCCAGCGGCCCGGAAGAGATGTATGCGCCGTGGAAAGCCCGTTGAATCTTGCCGCTCAGGCCAGGTCTTCCCAAGCCAACGCCGCAATCTGCCAGCGCCGGCCGGTGTGCAGCAGCTGCACCGTTTTGACGCCTTCGGCCTCGAAGGCCTCGCCATCGAGAACGCCTTGCTTTCGGTATCGCAGCCAAGCCTGGG
>CAUPEV010000161.1:0-12097 GCA_963510335.1 uncultured Roseateles sp. | reverse complement strand
GCTACGGCGCCTTCCTGGACCAAGGCATTACCTTCTATTTGATCGGAGACGCGAACGACTACACCGGCAAGGGTCTGTCGGGCGGCCGTATCGTCGTGCGACCCAGCATCGATTTCCGCGGCGACGCGACCCAGAACATCATCGTGGGCAACACCGTCTTGTACGGTGCGACCCGCGGCGAGGCCTTCTTCCGCGGCGTGGCCGGCGAGCGCTTTGCGGTGCGACTGTCGGGCGCTTCGGCTGTCGTCGAGGGCACGGGCGACCATGGTTGCGAGTACATGACCGGTGGCACCGTCGTCGTCTTGGGCAAGACCGGCCGCAACTTTGCCGCGGGCATGAGCGGCGGCATTGCCTATGTTTATGACGAGGACGGGCTGTTCGCCAAGCGCTGCAACACGTCTATGGTGGCGCTGGACAAGCTCTTGCCTGCTGCCGAGCAAGAAGCGACGGTGGACCGCGCCATCTGGCATCACCTGGGCGATGCGGCTGCGCAGACCGATGAAGCCATCTTGAAGAAGATGCTGGAAGACCATCATCGTTGGACCGGCAGCCAGCGCGCTCGTGATCTGCTCGACCATTGGGCCGACTCGCGCGCCAAGTTCGTCAAGGTGTTCCCGCATGAATACCGCCGCGCCTTGGGCGAAATGCATGCCGCCAAGCAGGCCGTCGAAACCATCGAGCACGCCAAGGCGCCTGCCGCCAAGTCCGTCAAGGCATAAGAAGAGAGAACGTCATGGGAAAAATCACTGGCTTCATGGAGATCGAGCGTCTGGAAGAGGGCTATGAGCCCGTCAGCGCTCGAGTCAAGAACTACAAGGAATTCGTCATCGGCCTGAACGCCGATCAGGCGAAGCTGCAAAGCGCGCGCTGCATGGACTGCGGCACGCCCTTCTGCAATAGCGGCTGCCCGGTCAACAACATCATCCCTGATTTCAACGACCTGGTTTATCGGGGTGACTGGGCGAATGCCATCACCGTGCTGCACAGCACCAACAACTTCCCCGAGTTCACCGGCCGCATCTGCCCCGCCCCTTGCGAGGCCGCCTGCACGCTGAACGTCAATGACGACGCGGTCGGCATCAAGTCGATCGAGCACGCCATCATCGACCGCGCCTGGGCCGAAGGCTGGGTCAAGCCAGTGTTGCCCAAGCACAAGACTGGCAGATCAGTCGCCGTGGTCGGTTCCGGCCCGGCCGGCATGGCAGCGGCACAGCAACTGGCGCGCGCCGGCCACAGCGTGACGCTGTTCGAGAAGAACGACCGCATCGGCGGCCTGCTGCGCTACGGCATCCCCGACTTCAAGATGGAGAAGTCGCACATCGACCGCCGCGTCGCGCAGATGGAGGCCGAGGGCGTGGTCTTCCGCACCGGCGTGCTGGTCGGCGCTATGCCGGCAGACTCCAAGGTCACCAACTGGGCCAAAGAAAGCATCAGCCCGGACGAGCTGAAGGCGCAGTTCGACGCCGTCTTGCTGACCGGTGGCGCCGAGAATTCGCGCGATCTGCCCATGCCCGGCCGTGAGCTGAGCGGCATCCATTTCGCGATGGAGTTCCTGCCGCAGCAGAACAAGGTCAACGCCGGCGACAAGTTGAAGGGTCAACTGCGCGCCGACGGAAAGCATGTCGTCGTCATCGGTGGCGGCGACACCGGCAGCGACTGCGTGGGAACGAGCAACCGCCATGGCGCCAAGAGCGTGACTCAGTTCGAGGTGATGCCGCAGCCGCCTGCAGAAGAGGACCGGCCCATGACTTGGCCCTATTGGCCGCTGAAACTGCGCACGTCCAGCAGCCACGAAGAAGGCTGCGAGCGCGAGTTCGCGATCTCGACCAAGGAATTCCTGGGTGAGAAAGGCAAGCTGACCGGCGTCAAGACCGTGCGGGTCGAATGGCATGGCGGCAAGATGGTTGAAGTGGCCGGCTCCGAGCAGATCATCAAGGCCGATCTGGTGTTCCTGGCGATGGGCTTCGTCTCGCCGGTGGCGACGGTGCTGGATGCCTTTGGTGTTGCCAAAGATGCGCGCGGCAATGCCAAGGCGACGACCGATTTCACCGGCGGCTACCAGACCAATGTAGCCAAAGTTTTTGCCGCCGGCGATATGCGGCGCGGCCAGTCACTGGTGGTCTGGGCGATCCGCGAAGGCCGCCAAGCGGCGCGCGCAGTCGATGAGTTTTTGATGGGCGCCAGCGACTTGCCACGTTGATTGCGCTGAAGGGCCCGGCTACCTAACGGACGCTGGGCTCCGCCAAGCCTTGCAGGCAGCGGCTGCGCTGCGTCTGCTGGGCTCCGATCAGCTCGATATCGACTTCAACCGGGGCTCTTTCCTGGAACAGTGCGCTTAGGCATAGCTGTGCCGCGCTGGCCTGGCCCTGCGCTGTTTGCGCCGTCAAGCCGGCGCGGGTGATGCCAGCCTCGATTTCGTTGACAAAGGCTTGGGCTTGCGGATCAGGGTCTGAAGCTTGTATGGCAAGGATTTGCCCCTGCTGATCGAGTTCTATCCACACCCGCAGGTGCAGGCGCTGACCCTCGTGCGGCAAGGGCGCGTCTGGAGCACCGATCTTCAGCGTTTGCGCCCAGTTCAAGCTCAAAGTCTCGGTTTTGTCTTGGCTGGCTTTGCCTATCGTTGCCATTTCTGACATTTCTGACATTTCTGACATTTCTGAGATTTCTGCCACGCCGGCCATTTGTGGCTCAACCGCGACCGGCGCCGCTTCTGTCGCAGCCGCAAGCTGGCTGCGCAAAGGCTGCACAGCTTCAAGGTTTGGCGCTCGCTCCAGTTCCAACGCAGCTTCGGATCGCATCAAGGCTGTCGCCTTATCCTGCTGCCTCAAGGCCAAGTGAAGCGAGCGTAAGGTCCGAACTTGCAGCCCGACCTGGCTTTGATGATGAGGGGCCGATGCCCCCGCGAGCTTGCCACCGGCTTGCTGCAGCAAATGGAAGAAATAGAGATGAAGCAAGGCCGCCAAAGCCACACACACCCACAGACGCCACTTGGGGCGAGGCGTCTGGAGCGCAGGGCTTGGCAGCGGCAACTTCAAGGGCTCAGTCTTGGATCAGATCCCGCCAAGACAGGCGACGGGTCGGCCCTGCCGTCAGATCCACCGGTACCGGCGTCGAAACCGTGCGGTTGTCTGACAAACGGCTGATGCTGATGACTTTGTTATTGGGCAGCTTTACCAAGGCTGGGCGGGTCGCTAGTGCCTGGCCCAGCGAGACGCTGGCGACGCCGTTAGCGCTAGAGATTGGCGCGCCGGTGCGGTAGTCGAGGAAGTTGGCAAAGCTTGATCCGCCCACCTTGCAAACATCACCGGAGGCGTCAATCACGTTCGAGTTGACGACCAAGGTGCCCAGTGCTAACTGTGGATCTGTATTGACCCTTTCCTTTGACTTGGGTAAGTCCACATACCAGCCGCCATCGCTGGCCAAGTTGACAGGCTTGGGTGAGGAGTTGGTTCGCACTACCGACCCTGCCGTGCAAATTGAGGTGTTGGCTGGGCACTTGCCGTCTGTCAAGGTCTGTTCGACAAACTTATTGGCCGGCGTGCGAGGGTCGCCCCAGCTCAGGTCGTTCATGCGGTCTTTGATGGCGTAGATAGACTGGACTTCGCTATTGGCGAGGTCGCTGGTGCCCAGATAGCGGCCGGTGCCGATATAGACCATCACGGTCGAGCCCACTTGGCCCAGCTCGGGGCGGGAGGTCACCGACTGGGGCGTGCCGTTGGGCGCTTTGAGCGTGGCCAATAGTTGGGCGTCATAGCCAGCCGCGCCTAGGCCGTTGATGTTGTTGACATCAAAGCGCCAGACATTGCCCAACTCATCGCCGCCATAGACCCGCTGCACCGTGTTGTCAGCATCGCCGTTGTCAACCCAGCCGCGTACTTGCGCCAGGCCTGAGGCGCCAGACGCGACGATATTGCGAATCAGGGCGCCGGTGCTGGCGTTCAAGATGTAGAGGCTGCCACTGCCATCTCCGGGCGAGCTGTTGTTGTAGCCGGAGCCGAAGAAGACTGCCCAGGTGCCGTCCTTGAGTTTGCCGATCTCGGCCTTGCCCAAGGTGTAGCCGAGGTTGTTGTCGTTGGCGCTGGTGAACTCCCAACGCATGTCCGGCGACCTGGGGTCGGTGATGTCAAGCGCGTAATAGCCGCGACCACCGGCACCCAGGCCGCCCACCAGGAGCGTGCGCCATTTGCTGCCGTCATAGATCTCCTGCACGGTCGGGGTGCCGTCGACATAGAACTCGTGCTGAGTCGAATAGCTCTTATCGGCCAGTCGGTAGAGCTTGGGCAAGATAGGCGAGGGCACAAAGGCCCAGAGTTCCGCGCCGGTCTTGGCCGAGAAGGCGTGCAGCATGCCGTCATTGGCGCCTACATAGACCATGCCTTGGCGCGTGCTGATGATTGCCTTGTGAGCAGCGAAACCGGTATCGATGTATTCGAAGCCACTTTTGGCGACATAGACGGCTTCCGAGTTGACGATATCGCCGAGCAAATGAACCCGCTTGCGGTAGTACTTGGTTGCAGCGCTGAGTTCACCCTCATTGCTTTGGTCGCCACGGATGAAATCGACCAGCGCTTTTCCGGCGCCTGCAGCCTGATCTCCAGCACTCAAACAGTAGGCGCCGAAGCCGCAAAATTGGCTCAGCGCGCGCCCAGCGGCGGTGATGTGGGCGCTTGCGAAGTAATCCTTTTCGGTGCTGCTGAGGCTGTCCCAATCGAAGCTCTTGCGATTTTTGGTTCCGCCCGCGTCGAACATATAAATAGTGCGAGGGCTGGTGCGGCCATCGAGCAAGTCTCGGGCCGACCAGTCGACCTTGGTTGCGTCCACCACGCCGGTGTCCAGGTCAATATGTTGCCCCTGCAGATCGCCGGTCCATTCACCGGAATTGAAGTTGGACACAAAGACCTGGTCTTCACCTGAGGACACATTGGGATTGCTGGTCGTGGCGGCGGCCGCGGCCTTGGTCTGCACATCAATCGCGGCCAAGGCTTCGGACAGGCCAACGTACAAAGTGGTCGGGTCAGACGCGCTGAAGTAGGTGCCATCGCCATTGACGGCGGCATGCCAAAGGTCGTCGATCGCCGTCAGCGTATCGGCCGCCGGCGCGGGCCAGCGGCAGGCACCGCTGGATTGCCAGCCGCAGATGCCGGCACTGGGGTTGGCCGTGGTGGCGTTCTTGACCGCATTGAAGTCTGGGTTCTTGTCTTTGGTGTACTCGCCGGCGCTGAACTGCATAAAGCCGGCCGCGCCCAGGCCTAGCGTGAAGGTGCGCATATTCTGCAAGGGGCTGTCCGAGTTATTGCCGCACACGTCGCCGCCCGTCTTGTTGCTATTGCACTCGGCATCGCCGGTCACACCGGTGCGCAGATCGGTGGCGTAGTAATAGGCAGCCACATCGGCCAGGGTGTTGCTGGTCTTGTTGCCATCAAGCATGGCACCGGTGAGCGCGTTGTCTTGGTCGCCAATATCGGTCGTGTTGTCAAGCCGCTTCGGGGTCGAGCCGTTCCAGTAGCCGTCGGTGGAAAGAATGGTGAAGTTCCTTTGGCAGGAATATTGCACCGGATCTGTCACCGAGACGCCGTTGACACTGCTGCCGTTGTACTTGCCGCCGTAGAGCCTGCCAGCGGCGGCCAGCGCACCGCGCAAGGGGGTTGAGTTGCCGGGGCTGGCCGCCAGGAGTTTGGCGAACCACTGGGATTTGTGGGTGCTGGTCGGTGCCGTGGTTTTGTCCTCGAAGGTGTCGAGGTTGAGGAAGTCAGTGCCGGTATTGTTGTTGAGGCTCATAAAGCCGACCCGGCGGTTATTGGCCACGGGTGCGAAGGCGCGCGTGGCCGACGACTTCATCGACTGCATGCGGGTGCGGTAGTAGGCGAACCAATTGGCGAAATTGGTCAGCTCCTCAATGTAGGTGCAGCTCGCGCCGGCGCAATCCGTGCGGGCTGCGACCTTGGGATAGCTGTCTCGGCTGGGGACGATGTCTACGCGTTCAAAGGCCCCCGCAAAGGTGGCGGGGGTTCCTGGTACGGCGGCTTTGGCCGCCACGAAGCCGGAAAATTTCGGCGTGGCCTGCGTGACCGTGACGGAACAACTGGCTTGGTCATCAGTGAAAGTGACCGAGGCGGTCGTATTGACCCCGGCTGGAGCCGTGATCGTGACGGTTTCACCGCCGCTGCTCGTGCTTGCTGTGTAGCCGGAGCTGCCTGAATTGATCCGGTCTTTGACGGAATTGCCCAGAATGTCTCGGTCTTTGGTCGAGGTCGATTTGCTGGACATCAAATTGACCCCGCCCACCGTCACTGCGGTGATCGCCAGCGCGCAGTTCGGGTTGCTGAAGCTAAAGGTCACTTTGGCCGGCGTTTCGGCTACCGCTGCGGTGCCTGCGGTGCCTACCGCCATGAACTTGGTCGGGAACCGTATGCTCGAGTAAACCGTTGGCCCTGTAGTCGTGCGTACCGCCTGGCACGCACCCGCTGGCGGCTTATTGGCGCGGGCATTGGTGTCGTTATTGCACCAGCGAACCGGTGCGGGGAAGGTGTAGATGCCGGTGGCACTGCTGCTGAGCGTGCAGTTGCGCAGGTCAGGCGCGTCGCAGTATTCGCCCGGATTGATTTGGTAGTAATGTGGCCCGAAGAAAGTGTCGGCCTGCAGGCTGGGATTGTCCGGGTTGCCAATGGCCAGATTGCCTTTGCCGGAAGCGGTGGTCGGCACGAACAAGGTGTAGGAAACGCCGCCAATATCACCCGGAAGCACATAGTTGCCATTGCGGGCGCACAGACTGGTGTCGAAGTCATTGCACCAAAGGCTGTCGGGGTAGCCCGTGACCAGATTGGTGGTTTTTGTGCTTTGAATGCCATAGGCGTCAATGGGCACCTTGGTCCAAACGCTCGTATTGGCCGAGTTCATGCTTTTTTGAGCCACGCCCGCCGCGTTGACCGGCGGCAAATACAGCGTTGCCGGGTTGTAGGCAACGCCGTTCAAACTATGGCTCATGAACGGCGGTTGAGCACGCCGATTGGCGGAGTTGTCGATCCAGCAACTGCTCAGCGCACTGTTGTTGTTCTGGCAGCAAGCGTTGCCGAACGAGCCGCTGTTGGTTGAGGTCGCCCCGGCAGAACGGCAGTATTTGGCGACCGAACCGGCGTTGTTATGCACATGGTCGGGCATAAAGTCCCAGTCCATCGAGCCGGAATCATCCAGCACAAACAACATATTGGCCTTGACGCTGCTGGGCGAGGCGACGATCAATGGTGAATTTGAAATGTCGGTGGCCAGCGCGGCATGGGTGGCCAGGCCCAGCAGGCCGGCCGCAATCCAAGCGCGCAGCGGGAGAAGAATGTGGTGGTGCATATCTGCCTCTTCGGGGTTGGAGTGTGTCTTGCCGCTCACATCGCTACCATCGCCTGTACAAAGCTCAGCGCATTGCGCGGACCTTGCACCCGGACGGTGATGCGGTAATAGACCTGATCTGGCACTTGCAGCTTGATGCCACCAGATTTGCTGCTGGACTGCGTCGAGCTGTTCAGCGAAGGCGATGATTCGCAGGCGGAATTCAGGCTGTCACCGGCCATGCCGCAAAGGCGATGGATCAAAAAGGAGACGGTATTGCCCGCTTTGTCGACGGCCATGGTGTTGACCTGATCGCCGGCCGCGACCTTGGTGTCCCAATAGGCTTGCCAACTTTGATTGGCGCCCGGGTCCTCGCGCATTGGCACGTAGTTGAAGGCTGCACCGGCGCTTTTCTTCTGGGCCTGAAAGAGGTCGTTCTGCAACTGCGGCGGATTGGCTTGCTTGAGCTCCCGCGTCTTTTGCTCCAGCCACGCGATGGCGGTTTCGATGCCGACGTCAGCCGACTGAGTGGCCGACTGCTGAAATGCCAAGTTGCCAACCACCCGGTTGCCGGTCAGGATGGACCGCATCATGCCGATGCCGGCAATCGACATGGCCACCAGCACGATCAGCGCGAGCATCAGTACAACACCTCGCTGGGCAGCAAGGGGTCGGCGCAAGGTGCGGCTTGCTGGGCCGACGCGCAGGGGAAAGTGATAGTTCAACATCCTGTGGGTGCTCCAGGCCAGCCCACATTGCGCAAAGGCACTGTGGTTTCAAAGGTTCTGTAGCGGTAGCGTTTCCAGTCACTACGGCTTGCGCTGAGCGAGATCGGCGCGCTGGCGCTGCCGGCCCAGGTGGGGGCGGCCGCGGTGGCGTCTTCTTTTTCCAGCTGGCCGCTGCGCGTCACCATTACCACTTGGGCCGCCAAGACACAGGACCAAGCCGCGACCGTGGTCGGGCTGGCCTGGTCATAGGTATCGACGATGGCGTCCGGCGTGCCGCTGGTGTCGCGGCCGTACATGGCACGCATGGCGACCACGCCGTCGGCCACTTCGGGCCAGTTTTCAGCGCTGTTGGATTTGCAGTTCTGCGTGATCAGGTCACAAGTGGTCAATCTGCCGCCGCGCACGGCGTAGGCAGCGATGCGTGGATTGGGGCCAAGATTGAACAGCGTGCCATTGGCCATGCCGGCTGCGCCGGTGCTGACCGTCACATTGGGATTGAGCGGCTTCACATTGACGAGGTCGAGTTGCAGTTGGCAGGCTGCGGCGCGTGAGGCCGGCGTCGCCAGCACGCGGTCGTTTTGCGCGAAACCGGTCGTGGTGCCGATCGAGTAGCTGTTGGCGGCGGGCTGGGCGTTGATGCGTGCGCCTTCGGGCGAGCCACTGCCGCTGCCATAGGCAATCAGCAAGGTGTCGGAGTCTGCGTCTCCGGCGGGGATGTCCGGATGATTGATGGTCAGCGGAGCGAGGCGGGTCAGCGCGGTGCCTCCGGTGAGCGTCAGCCCGCACATCAGCAGATTCGGGCTGATCAAGCCCTGGCCAGCTTGGCGTATATCGCGTTGCAAGACAGTCAGAGCAATCGAGCCGGTGGTTTGAGCGCTGTCCACACTGCCGGTTGTGCGGCGCACGGCGTCGGACGTTTGGTAGACCTGCATGACGACGATCACCGCGGCCATGCCGACCACCACCGCCACCAGCAGTTCGATCAGGCTGATGCCGCGCTGGCTTTGCTTGCTGGTCAATGCGCTGCTTGGAAGAAATGGGGAAGAGGCTAGCACCGCAAACTCCTATTTGATTTCGGTCACGATGTCGAGCTTGTTGGCTGGAGCCGCAGCGCTTTCGTTGGGAGCCTTCCAGCGCACGGTGACGCTGACCCGATTGCTTGGGGTCAGGCCGGCGGCTGAAGCGGCTGCACCGGCGACGATGGCATCCAAGGGTGCCACGGCGGTGATCGTCACCAGCGGTGGATAGCTTGCCACGCCTGGCAGCGCGTCCGCGACGCGGGCTTTCCATGCGGTATAGGCGGCGCCGCCACCGGCACTGCCGAAACTGTCGGTCAACCCGGCGGTGCTGCGGTCGGCCACCCACATCTGCCCAATCAGCTCATTGGCCAACAAGGTTGCGTCGGAGCGGTATTTGGCCTGGCTGGACTGTTTGACTGCATTCGCCTGCAAGCCGACCAAGCCCAACACGCCGAGCGCAAAAATCAGCAAGGCGATCAGCACTTCCAGCAGCATGAAGCCGCGCACAGTGCGCTCGTGTTGAGCGCCCGGTGAATATGCTTGGTTTGAAATCATGGTGCTGAGTTCTTTAGTCGCAGGCCTGGGGGTCGCCAGCTGCGAATCTTGGGTTGCACATGCGGATTTGGCCGGCCGGCGATACCACCACCCGCAAGCAGGTCAAATCTCCCGTGCAGCCGCCTGCGCCGGTGTTGCTGACTTCGATTTCAACGGGATTGGGTGGTGCGGGCGTGAGCCGACCCAAGCCATTGAAGGTTAGGGCGCTTTGCGGCGCATCGACGGCGCTGGTGCCTGAGCCATCCTTGGCCGTGCGAGTTTGCAGCAAGCGCGGCTCGACGGTGTCTGAAAGCGCATCTGCGCAGTGGGTGGAGACCTCGTCGGTGTTCGAGGCGGGGTCAACCAGGTGGACCACCCAACTGCTGCCTGTGGCGCTGATCACGCAAGCGGCGTCGGCCGTGCTGGTAAGTTGAAAACGCACCGCGGTATTGCGGGCGGTGGCTTCAGATTTGGCGTATTGCAGGCCGCTCACAATGCTTTCGGCCGTCAGCCGAATCCGTGAGTTTTGCAGCCAAGTCGAAAATGAAGGTGCTGCGAGCCCCAGCAAAACGGCTGAGAGGGCGAGCGTCACCAGCAACTCAATCAGGCTGAAGCCCTTGCGAAGATGTGCGGTGCCTAACATGAGCCGTCCTTCTTCGTCACCCAACATGTGGCGGAGGATGTCCAACCCGAAGGCACTGAACTGGTGGCCTTGACGTTTGCCTGGTTGACGCTGTAGGTGAAGCCAGACATCGAGTCCTTGCCCGTGGCCGACAGAACATAGGTGGTCGCGGTGGTGCCGCTGCATTCAAAGTCGAAGTTCTTGCTGCTGCTGGAGTCCGAACTGCAAGCCGGCGCGCCGACATAGGTGCGGTTGTCCTGGAAATACTGTTCCATCTGAACTTGCAAGGTCGCTAGGCGCGCGGTGGCGTCCGGGATGCGGCCGCGAGCCAGATACTCGGAATAGGCCGGCAAGGCCACAGCAGCCAAGATGCCAATAATTGCCACGGTCACCATCAGTTCAATCAAAGTGAAGGCGCGCTGATCGTTGTATCGGCTTGGCTTGAATGGCTTCATGGTGGGAGATCTCCGTTGCTTGAATGAATTGTGTCTGGGGCTGCATCGGGCTGCTTGCCGCTTATCGTCATGAGGACGGCGCTCATCGCTTGTCGACTCCAATTTGTGAGAATCCTCACGAAATCGACAATTTGTTTCAAGCTGGCCGCAAGTTCGGGCAATGCGGCCCTGCCTCGGGGCCGATTCGGGTGAGGAAATACGGCCACCCGTACTTTCCCCTATGATCGACCCCTTTGGAATTTTGGGCATGCATGCCCCTTTCGCTATCCCCATGGCACTTCAACCCCCTCTATCGGCAGATATTGCTGTGCCATTAATTGAATTGCGCGACGTCACTTGCGGCTACGGCGACCGAGTGATCCTGGAGCAGGTCAATCTGAAGGTTTCGCGCGGCAAGGTGCTTGCGCTGATCGGCACGTCAGGGGGAGGCAAGACCACAGTTCTGCGCTTGTTGGGCAGGCAGATCCGCCCGCTCAAGGGCCAGGTCTTGTTCGACGGCCAAGATATCGGCCCACTCAATCTCGCAGACTTGTATACCGTGCGGCGCCGAATGGGCATGTTGTTCCAGTTTGGCGCCTTGTTCACCGATTTGTCGGTATTCGAAAACGTCGCCTTTCCGCTGCGTGAACACACGCAATTGCCTGAATCGATGATCCGCGATCTGGTGCTGATGAAGCTCAACGCGGTGGGCTTGCGTGGCGCGCGGGACTTGATGCCCTCCGAGGTTTCCGGCGGCATGGCCCGCCGCGTGGCGCTGGCTCGTGCCATCGCTCTGGACCCGGATTTGGTGCTCTATGACGAACCGTTTGCTGGTTTGGATCCGATTTCGCTGGGCGTAGCCGCCCGTTTGATTCGTGATTTGAATGATGCGCTGGGCCTGACCAGCATCATCGTCTCGCACGACTTGCATGAAACCTTTGCCATCGCCGACGAGGTCGCGATGATCGCCAATGGCCGGGTGGTGGCGCAAGGCACACCCGAGGAGTTGAAGCGCAGTGAAGACCCCTTGGTAAAGCAATTTGTCGGGGCTGAACCCGAAGGCCCGGTGCATTTCCACCAGCCGGCCCGCCCTGTCATGGATGACTTTGGTTTGGGGGCCCGCGCATGACGATAATTCAGAGCAGTCTGTCGAGCGTCGGCGCAGCGGTGCGGCTCAAACTGGCCGACATCGGTGCGGCAGCGCGCTTGTTCGTGCAGATTCTGGCTCGTTTGCCACAGAGCTTGCTGCGTTTCGGGCTGGTGCGGGATCAGGTGTTTTTCCTCGGCAACCATTCGGTGTCCTTGATCAGCGTGGCCGGTTTGTTCGTTGGCTTTGTGCTGGCACTGCAAGGCTATTACACGCTGCAACGTTATGGCTCTGCCGATGCGGTGGGCCTGTTGGTGGCGCTGAGCTTGGTGCGCGAATTGGGTCCGGTGGTG
>CAUPEV010000160.1:0-12163 GCA_963510335.1 uncultured Roseateles sp. | reverse complement strand
CGTCCACGCCGGTGCGCGCCTGCGTGGCCCGCAGGCCAGCGGCGACGGTGGCGGGCGAGCCGACCAGTGACTCGGCCAACATGCGCTCTACGCCCGCTTGCTCCTGCGCGGTCCATAGGTCTGCCATGCCGTCCACCGGCCTCGGAAGCAAACCGCGTTTGCCACGCTGCATGCCCAGGAAACGCTGTTGCAGCGAGGTGAACAGGTAAGCCGCCTCTGCGTCGGTGTCGGCGACGATGATGTTGATCCCCATCATCGCGTAGGGCTTGGGGTGCTTCTGGCTGGGCCGGTACTGGCTGCGATATTGCTCCAAGGCCTGCATCAGCAAGTCGGGTGCAAAGTGCGAGGCGAACGCAAAAGGCAGGCCCAGATAGGCCGCCAACTGGGCGCTGTAGAGACTGGAGCCGAGCAGCCAGATCGGCACTTCGGTGCCTTGGCCGGGCACGGCGCGCACGACCTGACCCTCGCGCTCCGGCGCTAAATAACTCTGCAACTCGATGACATCTTCGGGGAAGCGATCTTCGCTCGCGCTGCTCAGGTGCCGGCGCAGCGCCCGCATCGTCGGCCCATCGGTGCCGGGCGCGCGGCCCAGGCCCAGATCGATGCGGCCGGGGAAGAAGGTGGCCAAGGTGCCGAATTGCTCGGCAATCACCAGCGGCGCGTGGTTGGGCAGCATGATGCCGCCGGAGCCGACGCGTATTTTCTGCGTCGCGGCGGCCAGCTGGCCTATCACCACCGCCGTGGCCGTGCTGGCGATGCCGTCCTTATTGTGGTGTTCGGCAACCCATAAGCGTCGGTAGCCCAGCGCCTCGGCGTGGCGGGCCAAAGCGACGCTCTTGGCCAAAGCGGCCGCGGCATTGCTGACGTCCACGATGGGGGCGAGATCAAGTACGGAAAGCGGTGTCATGGGCGCAGTCTAGGCGCATCGCCTCTTTTTGACTCTCTTGGCCGCACTTGGCCTTGATTCCGCGCAAGTTAAATCTGCACATGGGCGACCGAGCCGCCATCCACATACCAGTTCGCCCCGGCCACAAAGCTGGCGGCCGGGCTGGAGACAAAGGCCACCACGCGCGCGATTTCTTCCGCGCTGGCCAGTCTGCCGAGCGGATTGCGTTGCTGGACTTTCAGGTAGGCGGCCGGGTCCTCAGCCCGCACCTTTTCCCAAAAACCGCCCTTGACCAAGGTATCGCCGGGTGAAACCGTGTTCACGCGCACGGCCGGCAGCAGGCGCAAGGCCAGTGACTTCATGTAATGCGCCAGCGCCGCTTTGGTGGCGCCGTAAGCGGCGGAGTTGGGCGCGGCCAGCGAGCCGGCTTTGGAGCCGATATAGGTGATGGCGGCATGGGCTGACCCGGCCATGAAGGGCAGGGCGGCCTCGGTCGCGGCGACGGTGGCGCGCAGATCGGTGGCGATTGCCGCGTCCCAGTCGCCGGACAAGGCGCTCACATTGGGGATGAAGATGTCGAAGGCGCCCAGTTCTGCCAACCATTGCTGCACCCGCGCTGCATCTGTCACGTCGAGCGCCTGCCCCTGCACTTGGCCCGGCAAGCCCGCAAAAGCCGCCAGTGCCCGGTCAATGCCGGCCTGCCCGCGGGCGCAGAAGGCGACGTCGCAGCCTTCCTCGGCCAGCGCGCGCACGATGGCCGCGCCTATGCCCGACGAGCCGCCGGTCACCACCGCCTTGAGTCCAAACAATTTGAGGTCCATCTTGCTTCCTTTGAGCTAACGCTAAAGCCCTGCGGCCTGTGAGCTTCGCATCATGCCGCAGGGCAGTAGGGTGTTATGGACGCAATAGGCTGAGAGTGGGCGGTCGAAAACGTCGTAGACTGGATTCTTGAACTGCCTTGCGCAAAAGCCAGCGGGGCCGTCTCGCTGTTTGCTCCCGCTCAGAGTCTTCTTTCCTATGCTCAAGTTCCCTGCTTGCTGTGCGCTGATTGCTTTGACTCTGCTGGGCGCTGCGGGCCCAGCAGCCGAAGCCGCTGAGAGTGCAGCAGCCATTGAGATACGGCTCGGCAGCTCGGCCGCGTTGAGCGGGCCGGCCGCGACGCTGGGCAAGCGTTTTCATGCGGGGGCTCAGGCCGCTGTTGCTTATGCGAATCGGCACGGCGGCGTCCACGGGGCCAAGCTGCAGATCGAGTTGCTGGACGATGCCTATGAGCAAGAGCGCGCCGAGCTCAATACCCGCCGTCTGATTGAAGATGAGCGCACGCTGGCCTTGTTCGGCTATATCGGCACCCCCACCAGTTGGGCGGCGCTGCCCTATGTCAAGCGCAACGGCATCGCCTTTGTCGGTGCCTATAGCGGGGCCGAAATGCTGCGTGACCCGGCCCAGCCCTCTGTATTCAACGTCAGGGCCAGCTATGGGGATGAGGCCCGCAAACTCGCGCAGGCGATGCAGGAGTCCGGCGTCAAGACACTCAATGTGCTGTATCAGGCGGATATGTTCGGGCGCAGTGGCCTGGAGTCGATCAAGGCTGCTGCGCAGTCCGCAGGCGTTCAGCTCAAACTTGTGGCGACGGTGAAGCGCAATACGGCTTTGGTGGCGCAGCAAGCGCGGGACTTGGCCAAGGCCGGCCAAAGCGACGCCGTGTTTTTGGTCAGCAGCTATGCCACCTGCGCTGCTTTCATCACGGCGGCCCGGCAAGCGGGCTATGCCGGGCAGTTCTACACCTTGTCTTTTGCGGGCCGTGAACCGCTGTGGCAAGCTTTGCAGGCCGCGGGCAATGATTTGCGTGGCGTCACCATTGCGCAAGTCGTGCCGGACCCGCAGGACAGTGGCATTCCCGTCGTCAGCGCCTATCAGCGGGCGATGCGGGAAAGCGGCGACGCCGGCTTTGATTCCATCAGTCTGGAGGGCTATATCGCAGCGCGCGTCATGGTCGAGGGCCTGCGCCTCAGCAAACCGCCCTTGACGCGTGCGGCCGTCAAAGCCGGCATGGCCTCGCTGGGCAAACTGGATCTCGGCGGCTTTGCGCTTGAATATGGCCCGAGTCCGCGCGGAGGTTCTAGCTTCGTGAGCTTGGTGGGTGGGCGCTAGCGGGCTCGTCGCAGCGTCAGATTGATGCGCTGCCGGCCCAGCAGCGGGTGCAGGCCATCGGCCAGCGGCAAGACGCCGTGAAACCTCAGCCTTGAGGAGCCGCCCCATACCAGCACGTCACCATGCCGCAGCGCCAAGTGGGCTGGCTTGTCGGCGCGCGTCAGCCCGCCGAACAAAAAGGTGGCGGGCAAGCCCAGTGAGATCGACACGATGGGCTGGCTGTAGTCACGCTCGTCGCGGTCCTGGTGCAGGCTCAGGCGATTGCCAGGCAAGTAGCGATTGATCAGGCAGGCGTCCGGCAGGAAGTCGGCAAAGCCGGCCGCTTGAGCGGCCTTGGCTGCCAGCCTGGTGATCACGGCCGGCATTGGCGGCCATGGCCGGCCCGAGTTGGGATCTTCGGCCTGATAGCGGTAGCCACGGCGATCCGAAACCCAACCCAGTGCACCGCAATTGCTCATCGCCACTTGCATCAGCTGGCCACCCGGAGTGTGCAGCTGCCTGAGTGGCGCATCAAGCAGCACCGTGCTCACGGCCTCCAGCAGAGCCGGTGCATCGGCCAAGGCCAAGCCCGGCAGCAGCAGCGCTCCTGGGCCGCAGTCCAGCTCGGTGTCGGAAGGGAAGAGGTCGGCATTCATGCGAGAGGGCGAAGAATTGAAGTATGCAAACTTTGCGCGGCGAGTATGGCCCAAGAGCTGAGGGCCCCGCCTGGATCCTTTTGAGGCCAAGTAGACTGCATGTTGATTCGGCTTTAGCTCAATTCGCATTGTTCTTCAAACTTTCAAACCCTTCGGCGCCGATCAGCTCGCTGCAGCGCGCTGCCAATCGCCAGATGAGCCAATGTCTGGCATTGGCTGTGCTGCTGCACATCTGGTTGGTGTTGATGTTCGGCAATGCGACCGGCACGGCACCCCCCGGCGAGGGCGTGTGGGGAAGGCTCAATGTCACTTTGGTCGGGGCCAAGTCCGAGCCGGGCAGCGGCATGCCCCAGCCTCTGAGCGCGGCGCCGGTCGGGCCCGTGGGTCGGGCCAAGCAAGAGCGTTTTGGGGGGACGGTCCGGCCGATCGAGGATGCGCAAAGCAAGGCCAAGCTGCCGTCGACACCGGGTGCCGCCGAACTGGGTGCTTGGAATGACAAGCGCGTTGAAGCGTCGCAGGCGACACAAGCGCCGCGCGAGGCCAGGCCCGCGCCATCAGCAACGCAAGACCCCGCTTCCGGCAAGACGACCCCGCCTCTAGTGGCCCCTGCGCTGACTGAAGCTGCCGCGCCTCCTGCTCCGCTTGTTCCGATTGCTCCGGCGGCACCGACGGCGCCTGACGGAACGACAACTCCCACACCGGCATTGATGATGGCCGCCCCTGCTGCCTTGACTCCCGCGAGGCTTGCGCCGGTCACAGGACTGAGCCTGTCGCCCAATCTGGCGCCAAGCCCGTTTGATCCAAGCCCGCTGCCGAACGCAAAGGTGAGGGTGATGGAGGCGACGGCGGCCGCTGCAGCATTGCCGCGCAGCAAAGCCGATGCAATTGGCCGGGCCGCTGAGTTGCCCGGCAAACCGCGCCAGCAGCCTCTTGCGCTGCCGGTCTTGCCGCAGTTCAAAGCAGCTGCGGTGCCAGCGGTCAAACCTCAATCTTTGGCGCCCATAGTGGCCGAGCCCATCGAGCCAATGAGGCAAGCCCAGGCGGTGACAGCGCCGGTAATGGCTGCGCCCAGCCCGCCAGCCGAGCCTGTTGCGGCGCCAGTAACGCTAGCGACTCCACTGCCTGAGCCGGCCAAGCATTTGGCCGCGCCGGTCGAACTAGCCCGCCAGCCCCGCAATGAGTTGCAAAGCTTGCCGGCTAGCCCGACAGCAGCGCCCGTGGCGGCTCTGGCCGCTTCGGCGGTGCCGCTGCCAGTTGCAGCAACACCGCTTGCCGCGACCTCAACTGCTGTGACGCCAACTGCCGTGACCCCAACTGCTGTGACGCCAACTGCTGCGCCGGCCCCCCGAGCGAGCCAAAACCCTGCGGCAGCGCCAGTAGCGGCAACTTCAGCTTCGGAGTCGCGGGCCGCGCTGAGTTCCGGCGCTGCGCCCAGCACTGCTGCCAGCTTGGTGCCGGCGGTGCCGCAGCCGGGCGCGCCCGAGGCCGGGGCGCGTTTGGGAGTGGACGTGGCCACACCCGCCTCCACGCCGCCAAACGCAGCTCGCTTGAATCTCAATTTGCCGCGTCCACAAGGTGGGGAGCTCGCGCGCCGGGGGTCTAGTGGTGTGCTGCAGCTGATGCCCGCGCCGCCCGAACTCAAGTCCAAATTGAGCCAGGATATGGAGAAGGCCGCGCGTGACGATTGCCGCAAAGCCTATGGTGAGTCCTTGGGGCTGTTGGCAGTAGTGCCATTGGCGCTGGATGCCGCGCGCTCCAATAACAAAGGCTGCCGCTGGTAGAAAAAGCTGGCCCGCCCCCCTAAGCGAGTGGATGGTCGGCTTGCCGTGGCGAAAAGGCTCGGCCGGCCGGGCACAATATGGCGATGACGGCGCCCGACGGTTTTGACCCCAATTCGATTCTTCAGGAATTCACTGAGAAGCTGCGCGAGCGCGACAAGCCGGTGGATTTGTCGATCTCACAGGCGACGTTGAACGCCAATAGCGCGGCCAAGTCCGGGGCTGGCGCCCGTCAGGCCAATTTTGTTGATGCTGCTGAGGCCACCCCGTCAAAGCAAGGCAATAGTCGGCGTGGCGCGCGGCGCTGGGACATGCACGATGTGACCGACGTCGAAGATTTGCGCGAGCGTCGACCGGCGCAGAATGCCCCGGCGCTGTTGCAGCAAGAGGCCTCCCCGCAGATCGAAGAGCAGCAAGCCTCGGAAGACTTGGACGCGCTCGAAGAATTGGCCGAACTCGAACGCATTGCCGCGGACGCTGCACGGCAGGCCAGCCTGGCTGCCGAACGTCTTGCCGAAGGACGTAAAAAGCGTGCGGCGGCGGAGCAAAAAGCGGCCGAGGAACGGGCCAACAAGGAACGGGCCGATAAGGAGCGGGCTGCCGAGGAACGGGCCGCCGAAGAACGGGCTGCCAAGGCGCTGGCCGCCGAGCTTGAGGCGGCTGCGCAACGTGCCGAGCGTGCGGAGCAAGAGCGACTTGCCGCCGAGGCCAGTGCCGCTGAAGAATTGGCGCGGCAAGTGGCCGCTGAGCAAGCCCGCTTGGCGGCACAGCGTGTGTTGGACGAACAGCTGCGAGCCGCTGCCGAGGCGGCGGCGATCGAGCAAGCTCGGCAGCACAAGCAGGCCATGGAACGCCAAGCCATGGAACGACAAACACTAGAGCGCCAAACTCTTGAGCGCCAAGCGTTTGAACAGGCGCGTGCCGCCGCGGCGGCCGCAGCGCTTGCCAGCAAGCAGGCCGCCGCCGAAGCTGCAGCGCTCGCCAAGCAAGAGGCGGCCGAGCGCAAGGCGAGCGAAAAGCGCATCGAGAAGGCGAAGAAATTGCAGGCTGCGCAAGAGGCCAAGGCCCAGGCGGCGCAGGCGGCTTTGGAGAAAGCTCAGCAAGCAGCCGCAGCCAAGGCGAGCAAGAAGAAAGAAGAGTCAGAAGCCAAGGCGCAGCGGCTGGCCAGCCTGGCCGCCAGCAAGGCCGAAGCTCTGCAACGCAAGGCAGAAGCGGCGGCCGCCGAGAAAAAATTGCGCTTGGAACAAGCCGCAGCAGCAGAAGCAGCGCGAGCCGCTGCCGAGCAGGCCGCGGCCGCAGCCAGGGCAGCGCTTTTGGCGCAGCAGCAAGAACAGCAGCAAGAGCAACAGCAAAAGCAGCAACAGCAGCAAGAGGCCGCAAGGGCTAAGCTGCAAGCTGAGCAGCAAGCGCAGGCCGAGAAAGCCGAGAAGGCCGAGAAGGCCGAGGCTGCTGCTAAGGCGCAGGCACAGGCCAAATTGGCGCAAGAGGCCGCCGCAGCCGCAGCCTCAGCCGCTGAGCAATTGGCCCGTCAGCGGCAGGCAGAGCTAGAGCGGGAGTCGGCCTTGGCCCAGCTCAAGGCCGAGCAGCAGCAAGCCCAGCGCGAGCGGGCCGAAGCCGAGGCGGCAGCTCAGGAACAGGCCAGGCTGGCTCAACAGGCAGCTGCTGCTGCAGCCGCAGCCGCAGCTGAGCAATTGGCAAGCGAACGGCAGGCCGCACAAGATCGCGAAGCTGCATTGGCCTTGCTGAAAGCCGAGCAAGATGCCCAGCGTGAGCGGGCCGAAGCCGAGGCCGCCGCAGCACTGGCGCAGGCACAGGCCAGACTGGATCAAGAGGCGGCGGCCGCGGCAGCAGCAGCAACGGCAGCAGCAACGGCAGCGGCAGCGGCGGAACAATTGGTGCGCGATCGACAGGCCGCACAAGAGCGCGAAGCGGCAGCGGCCTTGTTGAAAGCCGAGCAGCAAGCTCAGCGTGAGCGGGCCGTAGCCGAGGCGGCAGCACAGGCGCAGGCACAGGCCAGGCTGGCGCAAGAGGCGGCAGCCGCAGCGGCGGAGCAATTGGCGCGCGAACGACAGGCCACACAAGAGCGCGAAGCGGCAGCGGCTTTGCTGAAAGCCGAGCAGCAAGCCCAGCGTGAGCGGGCCGAAGCTGAAGCTATAGCCGCAGCGCTGGCAAAGGCACAGGCGAAGCAAGCGCAAGAGGCCGCCGCAGCACAGGCACGGGCACAGGCCAAGTTGGCTCAAGAAGCTGCGGCAGCTGCTGCCGCCGCAGCGGAACAATTGGCGCGTGAGCGGCAAGCTGCCGCAGAGCGAGAGGCGGCGCTGGCAAAGGCCAAGGCGCTGCAGCAAGCACAACTCGCTGCCGAGGCCGCCGCGCGGGCTCAGGCCCAAGCCTTGGCTGAAGCGCAAGCTCAGGCACAGGCACAGGCACAGGCACAGGCTGCCGCCGCTGCCGCTCAGGCCAAGCGCGAGCAAGAGCTGGCCGCGGCCGAGGAAGTTTTGCGAAGTCAGCGCCAAGCCGAGCAGGCGGCCGCTGCGGAGCGAGCCAAGGCCAAAGCAAAAGCCGAAGCGCAAGCCAAGTTGGATGCGGCACCTTTTTTGCGCGTCGAGTTGCCGCGTGCCGCAGCCCGGGCCGAGCTGGATTTGAGCAGCATCAGCCTGCCCAAGGTGGCCGGACCGGCGGCGAGTCAGGCCGAAGGTCTGCTGGACCTGGGTGGCCTCTTGGCACAGGTTGCCGGTACGGCACGCCAGGCGCCTAACACCGAGGCTGAGTGGCAGCCGGGCGCAGCCCTGCGCGAGGCGCTCGATGTACAGCGCCGCCCGCTCGGTCAAGACGAGTTGGACCTGGGCTCGCTCTTGGCCGACCCATCGAAGAGCAAGCCAGGCAAGCCTGGCAGTCGCTGAAAATCGCTGAAAATCAACGAACAAAGCCCGGGGTAAGTCCCGGGGTAGGGCCCGCAGTAAGGCCCGGAATCAGGCCCGGCCCGACCAGGCCTGACAATGCAGTGCAGCCTCAGGTTTTGGCCTGCTTTGGAGTCGCGCCACAGCGACGGTTCAGGGATGACTCACTCAATGACAACAACGATTACCCCGGGGCTGCTGGTCCTGCATGGCAACCGTGCCGAACTGCTCGGCGAGGCGGTGTTCGAGTGGCTGCGTCGCCAGCCGCTGGGGCCATTGGAGGAGGAAATTCTGCTGGTTCAAAGCAATGGCGTGGCCGAATGGCTGAAGATGAGCTTGGCCGAGGCGAACGGCATATGCGCGGCCACCCGGGTCGAATTGCCGGGCCGATTTTTGTGGCGCAGCTATCGGCAGATGCTGGGCTTCGAAGCGGTGCCGGCGCAATCGCGGCTGGACAAATTGCCGCTGACCTGGAGCTTGATGCGGCTCTTGCCCGACTTGGTGGACCGGCCGGGTTTTGAGCCTTTGGCCGGCTTTTTGAAACTCGGCGGCATGGAGCGACGCCTGCAATTGGCCTCGGCGCTGGCCGATCTGTTCGATCAATATCAGGTCTACCGCAGCGATTGGCTGGAGGCCTGGGGCGCGGGGCACGATGTGCTGCCGAGCCTGCATGAAACGTCGCTCGCCAATCCCAATATCCAGGCTTTGCCGGCCGACCAGCGTTGGCAAGCGGCCCTGTGGCGCGAGTTGCAGGCGCCCTTGAGCCCGGCCGAACGTGGTGGCTCGCGCCCCCAGTTGCATCAGCGCTTTGTGGCAGCGGTTCAAGCGGGCCAGGCGCCGCTCAGGCCCATGGCAAGGCGGGTGGTTCTGTTCGGCATGACGCATGTGCCCATGCAGACCTTGCAAGCCTTGGCGGCCTTGTCCGCGCATTGCCAGGTCGTGCTGGCCATCCCCAACCCTTGCCGTTATCACTGGGCCGACATCATCGATGGGCGCGAACTGCTGCGCGCCGAGCGGCGCCGCCAGCCCTTGCGCGAGGGCTTGGATTTGGCCGCCTTGTCGCTCGAACAGATGCATGCCCATGCGCACCCCTTGCTGGCCAGTTGGGGGCGCCAAGGGCGCGACTTTGTGCGTCAGCTGGACGCCTTTGATGATGTGGTGCAGGCGCAAGAACGCTTCAATGTCAGCAAGGTCGATTTATTCGATGAGGCGCCGGGCCACAATTTGCTGACGCAGGTGCAAGCGCATATCCGCGATTTGCTGCCGCTGGCCGAGCACCCGCGCCCAAGCTTGGCCGCCGATGATCGCTCGATCGTTTTCCACATCGCGCACAGCGCGCAGCGCGAGGTGGAGATCCTGCATGATCAGTTGCTGGACTTGCTGGCGCAGCCGGTAGCCGAAGGCGGGCAAGCGCTGACGCCCAGAGATATAGTCGTGATGGTGCCGGATATCGAAACCTTTGCGCCAGCGATTCGCTCGGTGTTTGGGCAATACGGCTTTGGCGCGCGCAGTGCTGACAAGCGTTTCATCCCCTATGACATTGCCGACTTGAAGGAGCGCGGCAACAACCCTCTGTTGATCGCCTTGGAGTGGCTTTTGCGCCTGCCGCAGCAGCGCTGCTGCTTGAGTGAGTTGCAGTCTTTGTTGGAGGTGCCCGCCATCGCCGCGCGTTTTGGGCTGACGCCCGAAGATTTGCCGCGCCTGAACCAATGGATGGAAGGGGCCGGCATACGCTGGGGGCTCAACGCCGAGCAGCGGGCTGATCTGGGCTTGGCCGCTTGTGGCGAGCAAAACAGCCTGGCTTTTGGCCTGCGCCGCATGTTGCTGGGCTATGGCGCCGGCGAAGGCGCGCAGTTCCAGGGCATCCAGCCCTACCCGGAAGTGGCCGGCTTGGATGCGGCTTTGGCCGGCTCGCTGGCCGACTTGGCCGAGGCCTTGGAAAGTTGGTGGCGCTTGGTCTTGCAGCCGGCCTCACCTGCCGACTGGGCCGAGCGCGGGCGCCAAATGATCAGCGACTTCTTCGCGGCCAGCGATGAAACCGAAAGCCTGACCCTGGCGGCTTTGCAGACGGCCATCAGCGCTTGGCTGGAGGTCTGCGCAGCAGCCGGCTTTGAGGAGGCGATCGAGTTGGCGGTCGTGCGCGAGGCCTGGTTGGAGGGCTTGGATGCGCCGACGCTGAACCGCCGCTTCAAAGCCGGCGGCGTGACCTTTTGCAGCCTGATGCCGATGCGCGCCGTGCCCTTCGAGGTGGTCTGCCTTTTGGGCATGAATGACGGCGACTACCCGCGCCGCGCCAGCCGCAGTGACTTTGACCTGATGGGCCTGCCCGGCGCTGCCCGGCCAGGCGACCGCTCGCGCCGCGATGATGACAGGCAGCTGATTCTGGAGGCGCTGCTGTCTGCCCGGCGCAAGCTCTACATCAGCTGGAGCGGGCGCAGTGTGCGCGACAACAGCGAGCAGCCGCCTTCGGTGTTGATCTCGCAGCTGCGCGACTATCTGCGCTCCGGCTGGGGTGAGGGCGTCTTGCATGCGCTGAGCACCGAGCATCCGCTGCAACCGTTCAGCCGGCGCTATTTCGAACTGGGTCAAGCCGAGCTGTTCACGCATGCGCGGGAGTGGCGGGACGCCCATGCAGATCAGCGCTCAGGGCCAGCGGGTGCAGCGCCTATTGCGTCAGAAGCCGCCGAAACCTCCGCAGCCACAGCTGCAGACGAGCCGCAGCTGCTGAGCGTCGCCGTGCTGAGCGCCTTCTTGAAGAATCCGGTCAAGGCATTCTTCAAGCAGCGCTTGGCAGTGCAGTTCAACAGCCAAGAGCTCGCGGCAGAAGACGACGAGGCCTTTGCCCTTGCCGGCCTGACGGAATACGCGATCCTGCGCGAGCTGATGGAGGAGCTGCTGGTGGGGCTGGAGCCCGGGCAAGCGCTGACCGAGCGGGTCGCGGCCCATGCCGCACGGCTGCGCCGCGCTGGCCGTCTGCCTATGGCCGAACAGGGCCGCCGGGTGGAGCAAAAGCTTGTGGCAACGCTCACACCCATGCTGCAGGCCTGGCTGGATTTGCGCGCCCTCTATCCGCTGGCGGCGCCCAAGGAGTTGCTGCGGTTTCCTTTTGACACCGTGCAGCAAGCGCCTGCGTTCGAAGACTGGCTGGCCGATTTGCGATGCCAAGAGAGTGGCGGCCAAAGAGTCTGGTTCGAACTCTCACCGAGCCGGCTTTGCCAGAACGAGAAGACCTTGGCGGTGCAGCCAGAGAGACTGCTGGAGACCTGGGTGCGCCAAATGGCGGCGAGTGCCTGTGGCACTCCTTTGCGAGGCGTGCTGGTAGGGCAAGACGCGGTGGTGACACTGGAGCCACTGCCGCGCGAGCAGGCCCAAGAACTGCTGAGCGATCTGATGGCAGCCTGGCAAGAAGGCATGGATGCGCCTTTGCCCTTGGCACTCAAGACCGGTTTAGCGCAGCTTGGCGGCAAGCTTGACCCGGCTGTGATCTATGAGGGTGGCCCTTATCTCAATGGGGCCGAGGGTGACGAGCCCTGCTTGGCGCGGCTCTTCCCCGACTTCGCTGCCTTGTGCGCCGACGGTCGCTTTGAGACCCTGTCCAAGCGGCTCTATGGGCCGCTGTGTGAATGGGCTTCGGCCCATGCCAAGTTGGACTTGCATCCAGCGCACGCAGGCGTAGCGGAGGTGACGGTATGACGCCGGCGCAGAACGAGCAACTGGATGCGGCCAGCTTCCCGCTTTGGGGCAGCCGTTTGATTGAGGCCAGCGCCGGCACCGGCAAGACCTGGACCAACGCCGCGCTCTATTTGCGCTTGGTCT
>CAUPEV010000159.1:0-12247 GCA_963510335.1 uncultured Roseateles sp. | reverse complement strand
CGGGCAAAGCGTAGGACCGCGCCTCGGCCTCGGCGCTCAACATCAGGCTGAGCCTGAAAGGCTGGCTGGGGTCCAAGGTGCGGCTGGGCGCCAGCAAATGGACATCGGCCTGCGCCGCCAGCGGGCTCAGGCCCATGCCAAGCAACAAAGTAAGGACCAACAAACGATGAGGTGATGCGCGCTTGAACATAGGACTTCTCCGCGAAGAATTCAAAAAGAAACGCCCTGCCGACCATCAGTCGGCAGGGCGTTTCTCATCAGCCGGCCATCAGGCCAGCGCTTTGGCTTTCAGCTTGGCAAACTCGTCGGCGTTGATGGTGCCGGCGTCCAACAAGGCCTTGGCCTCGGCAATATCGGCCGCGGGCGATTTGCCCGCGACGCCCTTGATATAAGCCTCGGTCTCGGACTGGGCGCGCTTGACGCTGGCGTGCTGGCGCTTGGACATGCCCTTGCCGCGCGCGACGATGTAGATGATGGCCGTCAACATCGGCACGAAGATCAAACCAATGATCCACAAGACCTTGGAGCCGCCGCCCATTTCGTCGTCGCGAAACAGATCAACAACGATCTGAAACATGATGATCAGATAGGCCACGAACACAAAGGCCGAAATCATCAGCAGGATGGAGTCCCAAAAATTGCTCATAGCAGTCCCTCGGTTGGTCTTCGGTAATTGGGCAAATGCCCCAAGAGGTTTCGCACGCCGCATCGCGGCATTCATCCAACAGCCAAATCTCAGCGGCTGCGGCGCACCCTTTCGGCCGGCAGTCTACACGCGCGCCGTGTCGGCGGGCACAAAAAAACATAGCCCGTCCCAATTTTGGGTTAGCTCAAACCAGACTCTTGGAAAAGCCAGAACTCGAGCCAACACTCGAGCCCACATCAAAGCTTTCATCTGTACATTGAGCGCGAATGTGCTCAAGCAATTGCAGCGCAAGCGGGCTTGCATCGCGGGCACTCAGGCGCACTGCGACGACAGGCTTTGCCGAGCAAGCCAAGTCGATGTGCAGGCGAGCCAAACGATAGCGTTGATCACCGAACTCAAACCGCGAACGCATGCCAAATGACAACATGCCGCCATGCTGGGTCAGACCGACCTGTACCGGCACCGAGTAGGCTTCGACCGCAGCGCGCGGCATGGCCAGCCCCAGCTCAGCCAAGCTGCGCAAGACAAACTCGTAAAAGACACAGTCCGGCGGGGGCAGCACCCAGCGCTGCTCCAGCAGTTCAGGCCAGCTTAGATCCTTGCGTTTAAGCAAGGGGTGATCGGCTCCGGCCATCACCATCAAGCGCTCTTCAAACAGCGATTGCGCCTGCAGATCTGAATCCAGCTGAAACAGCGAGAGCCGCAACAGCGCCATTTCAATATCGCCTTTGCGCAAGCGTTCCAGCAGCCAGGCCTCGCGCGCCTCCACCACGTTCACTGTGATGTGCGGCTGAGTCGTGCACAAGCGCTTGATGGCGACCGGCAAAAAAGGGATAGCCGGCATCGGCACCGTGCCAATGCGCAGCGTGCCGGTCGCGCCGCTGCTCAGGCTGGCGAGGTCTTGCGCCGCGCGACGCAACTCCTCGAATACGGCAAAAGCACGCGGTGCAAAACTCAGTCCGTAGGCGGTCGGTTCAACCCCACTGGCTTGGCGCTCAAACAGCTTGAAACCCAGCATCTGCTCCAGTCCGGCAATCGACTTGGTGACCGCCGGCTGCGTCAAGTGAACCGCCGTTGCTGCCTTGTGAAAACTGCGCAACTGGAACACTGCAATGAACACGCGCAACTCGCTCATCTTCAGGTGCCTGGGCAAGCGGTGAATCAGATGATTACTTGGCGACATAGGAGTGTGAGCAACAGTTCACTTCATTCTAGGGGGTACCCCGGGTTAACCCAAGGTGCGAGCAGCTGGAAAGTTATCTCACAATGAATTTCCGTAATCACAAGTCTACTTTCCTGCAAGAAAGCTGGCTGATACTGTTCAGAGCTGCGTTGCGATGGAGCGTTAGTTGATTTGCAGCAATACGCCCTGGCGAGAAACAGGGCTGACCTGAATTCACATCAATATCAAAAAGGACGAGAGACATGGCTGAACAAAAAATGTCACGCATGGGCCTGACGGCCATGGTGGTGGGAGGCATGGTGGGTGCGGGCATCTTCTCCTTGCCGCGCACCTTCGCCAGCGCCACCGGCCCACTCGGCGCTGTAATCGCTTGGCTGATTGCCGGCACCGGCATGTATATGTTGGCCCGCGTGTTCCAGGCCTTGGCCGAGCGAAAGCCCGAAATCGACGCCGGCGTCTATGCCTATGCGCGCGAGGGCTTCGGCGACTACCCCGGTTTTCTGTCTGCCTTTGGTTACTGGATCGGCAGCTGCATAGGCAACGTCTCTTATTGGGTCTTGATCAAATCAACGCTTGGGGCCTTCTTTCCCATCTTCGGTGACGGCAATACGGCGGTCGCGATTGCCGTGGCTTCACTCGGTATCTGGTCCTTCCACTTCTTGATTTTGCGCGGCGTGCAGCAGGCGGCCTTCATCAATAGCATCGTCACGATAGGCAAGATCATCCCGATCGGCATCTTCATTTTGATCATGCTGTTCTCGTTCAAGATGGACCTATTCAGTTTCAATCTGTATGGCGGCGACCTCACCACTGGTTTGTTCGACCAGGTCAAGGCGACCATGTTGGTGACCGTGTTTGTATTCATCGGTATCGAGGGCGCCAGCGTTTACTCCCGCTTTGCCAAGGATCGCGCCGACGTCGGCAAGGCCACCATCCTGGGCTTCATCAGCGTGACCTGCCTGATGGTGCTGGTCTCGATACTGCCTTATGCGGTGATGCAGCGCGCCGAGATTGCCGGCATGCGCCAGCCATCGATGGCTGGCGTGCTGGAGTCGGTCGTGGGACCTTGGGGTGCTATCTTCGTCAGCGTCGGTTTGCTGGTGTCAGTGCTGGGTGCCTACCTGGCCTGGGCCTTGATCTGCGCCGAGGTGATGTTCGCGGCCGGCAAGTCCAAGGACATGCCTAAAGCCTTCGCCAAGGTCAACAAGAACAATGTGCCCGTGACGGCACTGTGGTGCACCAGCGGCGTGATTCAGCTGATTGTGATCTCCACCTACTGGTCGCGCGATGCCTTCTCGCTGATGCTCAACCTGACCAGCGCCACGACCCTGATCCCCTATCTGTTTGTCGCCGCTTACGGCTTGATGATCGCCAAGCGCGGCGAGACCTATAACGTCATGCCAGAAGAGCGCCAGCGCGACCTGATTCTGTCCAGCCTGGCAGTGCTCTACACCTTGTTCATGATTTACGCCGGCGGCCTGAAATTCATCGTGCTGTCAGCAGTGTTGTTTGCGCCGGGCACTGTGCTCTATTTCATCGCGCGGCGCGAGCAAGGCAAACCGGTGTTCGCGAAGACATCGGATTGGGTCACCTTCGGCGTCATCGTCGCAGCGGCCATCTACGGTGTTTACGGCCTTGCAACCGGCGCCGTAGCGATCTAAGCAGTTCACTAAATATTACCAACGGAGATCATCATGACAACTGCAAGTGAAGTGAAGTTCGGCGTCCATTCGGAAGTGGGGCAGCTGCGCAAGGTAATGGTGTGCGCGCCGGGCCGCGCGCATGCGCGCCTGACGCCATCCAACTGCGACTCCCTTTTGTTCGACGATGTCTTGTGGGTGGAGAACGCCAAGCGTGACCATTTCGACTTCGTCAGCAAGATGCGCGACCGCGGCATCGAAGTGCTGGAAATGCACAATCTGCTGGCCGAAACTCTGGCCGTGCCAGAAGGCAAGAAGTGGATTCTCGACAACCAGGTCGTGCCCAATCAGATCGGCCTGGGCTTCGTCAATGAGCTGCGCGGCTATCTGGAGGGTCTGGACAACCGCACGCTGGCCGAGGTCTTGATCGGCGGCCTTTCGACCAATGAATTCCCCGAGTCGGTCGGTGGCTCGTCCTTCTCGGTCGTACGCGACGCCGCCGGCGTCACCGAGTACTTGCTGGCACCATTGCCTAACACCTTGTACACACGGGACACGACTTGCTGGATCTACGGCGGCGTGACGCTCAACCCGCTGTACTGGCCGGCTCGCCATGAGGAAACCATCCTCACCACCGCGATCTACAAATTCCACCCCGACTTCGCTGGCCAAGTCAATGTCTGGTGGGGCGACCCGACCGAAGACCACGGCCTGGCCACACTGGAGGGCGGAGACGTGATGCCTATCGGCAAGGGCAATGTCTTGATCGGCATGAGCGAGCGCACCTCGCGCCAGGCCATCAGTCAACTCGCCGCCACGCTGTTCAAGAAGGGCGCGGCCGAGCGCGTGATCGTGGCAGCGATGCCCAAGATTCGCGCCGCCATGCATCTGGACACCGTCTTCACCTTCGCCGACCGCGATTGCGTGCTGCTGGCGCCTGACTTCATGAACCAGACCCGCACCTTCTCCTATCGCCCAAGCGATCACCCAAGCGGCATCGAGCTGCATGCAGAGAACAAGCCTTTTGTGGACGTGGTGGCTGAGTCACTGGGCCTGAAGAAGCTGCGTGTCGTCGAGGCCGGCGGCACCGATTACCAGCGCGAGCGTACGCAGTGGGACAGCGGCGCCAACTTGGTCTGCGCCTCGCCCGGCGTGGTCTACGCCTACGACCGCAACACCTACACCAACACGCTGCTGCGCAAGGAAGGTATTGAGGTCATCACCATCGTTGGCGCCGAACTCGGCCGTGGACGTGGAGGCGGCCACTGCATGACCTGCCCAATCGTGCGCGACGCAGTCGACTTCTAAGCTGCTCAGGCGCCCGCTGTTTGCTGCTGCCACCTTGGCAACAGCAACAGCGGGCGCCACTGCCTTGGAATGGCAAGGCCGCGATCCAGCGGTCACAAATGTTTCCTAGAATCTTCGACGCTCTGCAATCAACGGGTGCCCTGGCCCCTTAACTCATTCCCTATTTGTCGCCATGCGGCGTGCAAACTAACCGCAGCCTTGATCGGAACCAGCCCGTGCCAGATAACCTCATCAATCAGCGTGCCCAGCGCCGCCCTTCGCTCAGGGTTGCCGCCACCCTGACGTCCTTGATTGCGCTGGCCGCCCTGCAGGCCTGTAACCGCACGGCCGAAGCGCCGCCGGCAGAAGTCCGCCCGGCACGGGTGATGACCATAGACAAACTGGCCAGCAGCGGCACGGTGGCCTTGACCGGCACGGTGCAGCCGCAAACCGAAATCAATCAATCCTTCCGGATCGACGGCCGCCTGATCGAGCGCACGGTCGACATCGGCGACAGCGTGCGCCCCGGCCAGCTGATTGCGCGGCTGGACCCACAGAACGAAGAGAGCGGCCTGCAAGCGGCACGCGCCCAGCAAGCTGCTGCGCGGGCACAACTGGTCGAGGCCCGCAACAATCATGTGCGCATGCGCGATCTGGTCGCCGAGAATGCCGTCTCCCGAGCACAGTTTGATCAGGCCGAGGCCATGCTGAAGACCGCCGAGGCGCAAATCGAGGCCGTGCAATCGCAGGTCAACCTGGCGCAGAACCGCCTCAGCTACACCCGCCTGGTGTCCGAGGTGTCGGGCGTGGTGACGGCTCGCGGGCCACAGCCGGGCGAAATCGTCTCGGCCGGCCGCATGATCATCCAGGTCGCGCGCGACGGTTCGCGTGATGCCGTCTTCGACGTGCCCGGCCAGATCAAGGACGTGCTGCCCAAGAGCCCGCAGGTCACGGTCAGCATGAGCAATGATCCCAAGATCACCGCAAACGGAAAAGTACGCGAGGTGTCACCGCGCGCCGACGCCGTCACCGGCACCTTCGCGGTACGGGTGCAGTTGATCAACCCACCAGCGTCCATGCGTCTGGGCAGCACCGTCACCGGGCGCATACAGCTCGACGCGGTAGCGGGCATACAGATTCCGTCGGCTGCGCTGGTGCGCGCCGAAGGCAAGACCGCTGTCTGGGTGGTGGAGCCCAAAGCCAATACGGTGTCGCTGCGCACGATCACGGTGCGAAGCTCGGACGCCAGCACCGTCCAGGTGGCCAGCGGCTTGAGCGCCGGCGACATCATCGTCACCGCAGGTGTGCAAGCACTGCGTCCGGGCCAGAAGGTCCGCTTGCTCGAGACCAAATCGTGATCGGGCCGAATCTCTCCGAGTGGGCGCTGTCCAAGCGCTCACTGGTCATCTTCATCATGCTGGTGTCCGTCATTGCCGGCAGCTTTGCGTTCCTGCGCCTGGGGCGCGGCGAAGACCCGGCCATCACCATACGCACCATGGTGATAGGCGCGGGGTGGCCAGGCGCCACCGTCGATGAAACGCTCAAGCAGTTGACCGAGCGCTTGGAGCGCAAGCTGCAAGAGACCAATCATCTGGACCGCATCCGCTCCTATACGACGGCCGGGCAAACAACCATCTTCATCGACCTGAAACAGTCAACGCCGCCGGCCGCGATTGCGGATGTCTGGTACCAGGTGCGCAAGAACATCGGCGATATTCGCCACACCCTGCCCGCCGGCACTGCCGGGCCTTTCTTCAACGATGACTTCGGCGACACCTTCGGCATCATCTACGCCTTCACCGCCGATGGCTTCAACTTCCGCGAGCTGCGTGACCATGTCGAGGACGCTCGCTCGCGCCTGCTGCATGTGCCCGATGTCTCCAAGATCGAAGTGCTGGGCGCACAAGACGAGCAGATCTTTATCGAGTTCTCGGCCGAAAAACTGGCCGGTCTGCGCCTCAATATCAGCAGCATTCTGGCAACCTTGCAGGCGCAAAACATGGTGCGCCCCTCGGGCACGATACAAACCGAAAAAGAGCGCGTGTTCCTGCGCGTCAGCGGCGCCTTCGACTCCGAAGCCGATATCGAGGCGGTCAATATCGTCGCCGGTGAACGCATCTTCCGCCTGGGCGATATTGCCAAGGTGCGGCGCGGTTTTGTCGACCCACCGCAGCCGATGTTCCGCGTCAATGGCAAGCCCGCCATTGGCCTGGCGATCGCTATGCGCGATGCCGGCGACATCCTGACCTTGGGCAAAAATATCCGCGCCGAAATGGCCGCCATCAGCAGCAATTTGCCGCATGGCATCGAGTCGACGCTGGTGGCTGACCAGGCCGTGTCGGTCGACGTGGCGATCAGCGACTTCATGACCTCGCTGTGGCAGGCCATTGTGATCATCCTGGTCTGCAGCTTTGTCAGCCTCGGCATGCGCCCCGGTACGGTGGTGGCGCTGGCGATCCCGTTCACGCTGGCGATCGTGTTCGCCGTGATGGGCATGCTGCATATCGACCTGCACCGGATCTCGCTTGGCGCCTTGATCATTGCGCTGGCGCTCTTGGTGGACGATGCGATGACGACGGTGGATGCAATGATCCGCCGCCTCGGCGCCGGCGACACGCCGGACCAGGCCGCCACTTTTGCCTACCGCACCTTGGCTGCGCCGATGTTGATCGGCACCTTGGTGACCATCGCCAGCTTTGTGCCCATCGGTTTTGCGCAAAGCTCGGCCGGCGAATACACCTTCTCGATCTTCTCGGTGGTCGGCATCGCGCTGATCGCCTCCTGGTTGGTGGCGGTGCTGTTTGCGCCACTGATCGGCAAGGCCTTGCTGAAGCCACCCAAGGCAGGTGAAGCTGCCGAAGCCGAGGCCAAGCCGAGCAAGCTGATGGATGGGTACAGCGCCTTCCTGGCCGGCGCGATTCGCATGAAGTGGCTGACCATAGGCCTGACGCTGGGCGCCTTCGTGCTCTCGCTGTTCTTGCTGCGCCTGGTGCCGCAACAATTCTTCCCGGCGTCTGATAGACCCGAGCTGACCGTGGACATGACGCTGCGTCAGAACTCTTCGATCTACGCGACCGAGACGCAGGTCAAACGCCTGGAAGAAGTGCTGAAAGGCGACCCGGACGTTGACCATTACAGCAGCTATGTCGGGCGCGGCGCGATCCGTTTCATCCTGACCTTGAATGTGCAGCTGGCCGACCCCTTCTTTGGCCAGTTTGTGATCGTCACCAAGGATCTCGAAGCCCGCGAACGCCTGCGCACCAAGCTGGACAAGGTGCTTGCCGAGCAGTTCCCCGAGGTGATCGCGCGGGTCTCGCCGCTGGAGCTGGGCCCACCGGTGGGCTGGCCGCTGCAATACCGGCTGACCGGGCCTGACAAGGACGAGGTACGCCGCCTGTCCTTGGAGTTGGCGCAAATCCTCGGCTCCGATCAGCGCACCCGCCATGTCAACTTCGACTGGATGGAACCGGCGCGGCAATTGCACGTCACGGTCAACCAAGATCAGGCACGCCAGCTCGGCATCAGCTCAGCCGCCATTGGCAATGTACTGAACGCCGCCGTCACCGGCACCGCGGTGACACAGGTGCGCGACGATATCTACACGGTCAATGTGATGGCGCGCGCCGTCGACAGCGAGCGCGCATCGTTCGACACCTTGCGCTCGCTGCAAGTGCCCACGCCGAGCGGGCGCATGGTGCCGCTGAGCCAGTTCGCCACGCTAAGCGAAGAGCAGGAATTCCCCTTGGTCTGGCGCCGCGATCGCCTGCCAACGCTGACCGTGCGGGCCGACGTGATGCCCGGTGGCAGCCCGGATGACGTGGTGACGAGCCTGGCGCCGAAGATCGCCGAGTTTTCGGCCAAGCTGCCCGCGCAGTACCAGGTCGTGACCGGCGGCATGTATGAAGAAAGCAAGACCTCCAGCCAATCGGTGTTTGCGGTCGTGCCGTTGATGATCGGCCTGATGCTCTTCATCATGATGATCATGCTGGTGAGCTTCAGGCGCCTGGCGATGGTGGTGGCCATCATGCCGCTGGGCTTGATCGGTGTGGTGATGGCGCTGCTGGCCTTTAACCGCCCGTTGGGCTTCGTGGCCATCCTCGGCGTGCTGGCCTTGATCGGCATGATTGCCAAGAACGCGGTAATTTTGATCGTGCAGATCGACACCGACCGGGCCGATGGCAAGGGCGTGCTGGAGGCTGTGATGGCCTCGGCCACCGGGCGTTTCCGGCCGATGTTGCTGGCGGCAGTGTCGACCGTGCTGGGCTTGATTCCGATCGCGCCGACCGTGTTCTGGGGGCCGATGGCTTTTGCCATCATGGGCGGTCTTTTGGTGGCCACGCTGCTGACATTGGTCTTGCTGCCGACCGTCTATGTGGCGGTGTTCGGCAATGAAAAGCCAGCAGCACCAGCCCGCTCGGCAGTTGAACCCGTTTGAGAGTCCATGAGCGCCGCGGCCTTGAAGTCCATTGATGCATCGAACCCGCAGCCCAGCACCGGTCACGGGTCCGACACGCTGGAGTTGTACCTTGGCGATACGCGCCAATTGTTCAACTCGATGGACCCGGCGCCCTTCCACAAGCGCGACATAGACCCCAAGGCGGCGGACTACATCGTGGACTGGGCGCGCGAAGTACCTGCCGGTCAAAGCCTGTCATTGATCGTGCATCTGGGGCAGTTGTCGAACGACGCCGACGATGCCCAGATGCTGCGCGGCGCCATGCATGACTACTTTGCGCGCCGCGCCGTAGCCACGCGCAAGAAAGTGCGCCAGTTGCTGCGCACTGGGCGCATCAGCTTGCTCATAGGCTTGGCCTTTATGGCGCTGATGATGGTGCTGGGTGAGGCTGTCTTCACTCTCTTCAAGCATGCGGCCTATGCCACCTTGCTGAAAGAGAGCCTGATGATCAGTGGCTGGGTGGCGCTGTGGCGGCCCGCCGAGATCTTTTTGCACGAATGGTGGCCCATGCTCGGCGAAGCACGCTTGTACGACCGCGTGAGCCAAATCAATGTGCGACTCAAAAGCGAGTCAGGCAGCACCGGTCTACAGCCGGGTCTCGAATGAACACCACAGCGCCGCCAGCCCCCGCGTCCAAAACCCGCATCGCTTGCTCGCGCGGCTTGGTCTATTTCGGCTTTTGGCTGCTGCTCTTGCCCAGCGCCAAGCCGAGCGATCTGGCCTTGGGCGCATTGGCCGCTGCGGCCGCGAGCTGGCTGAGCGTTTACCTGCTGCCGCCTGCCAGCGGCGGCATCCGCCTGGGTGCGCTACTCGGGCTGCTGCCCCATTTCCTGTGGGAATCGGTACGCGGCGGACTCGATGTGGCCAAGCGAGCTTTTTCGCCGAGCATGCCGCTCAAGCCGGGCTTTGTGGAATGCCCGATGAGCTTTCCTCCTGGCTTGGCCCGCAACACCTTTGCTTCCATCACCAGCCTGATGCCGGGCACCGTGCCGGTGGCCGCAAGCGATGGCAGCCTGCTCTATCACTGCCTGGATGTGACCCAGCCGGTGGTCGAGTCCTTGTGCGCCGAACAGCGCCTGCTGGCGCGCGCTTTTGTGGAAGGCCAAAGTCAGGAAGGCCGGGCGAACCATGTCTGAGTTCTTGTTGGGAGCGGCGGCCTTCGTGGTGTTGACCGTGGCAGTCGGCATGCTGCGGGTCTTGCGCGGGCCGGGCGATGCTGAACGCTTGATGGCTGCGCAATTGCTGGGCACCGGCGGTGTCGCGGCCCTGCTCTTGCTGGGCGTGGCAAGCGGCGTAGGCTCGACACTGGATGTCGCTTTGACCTTGGCTCTGCTGGCTGCATTCGCCGGTTTTGCCTTCGTCAAAGCACAGGCTACGGCAGAGCAAGAAGACCAGCAGGACCAGCAAGGCGGCCGCCAGGAAGAGCAGCCATGAGAGCCGCCCTCGATGTTTTCACCCTGCTGGCGGTCAGTGCTGGCTTGTTCTTTTTCCTCGCCGGCACGGTTGGGCTATTGCGCTTCCCTGATTCATTGACCCGCTTGCACGCACTGACCAAGGCCGACAACCTGGGCCTGGGTTTGGTCGCCATCGGGCTCATGCCGCAAGTGGACGGCATTGCGGCCATGCTCAAGCTGGCTTGCATCTGGCTGCTGATGCTCTTGTCCAGCGCTACTGTTTCGCAATTGATTGCTTATGGTCTGCGCCGCAGCATAAAGGCCAAGGAGCAAGCGCGATGATGGAATTGCTGAACCTGATGCTCGCGGCCTTGCTGCTGGGGCTGGCCGTTTGGACGGTGATCTCGCGCGGCGCTTTCGCGGCTGTGGCCGGCTTTATCGCCTATGGCCTGCTGCTGACCTTGGTGTGGGTGCAGTTGCACGGCATCGATGTCGCGCTGACCGAGGCGGCCATTGGCGGCGGCCTGACCGGCGCGCTCTTGATCAACGCGGCCAAACGCCTGCGCAATACCGAGGCGGCGGCGCGCGCCGAGCAGCCGGGTCTCGCCAAGCGCGGGCTGGCCTTGCTGGTATCCATGGCTGCGACGCTGGCGCTGGCTTGGTGCGTTCTGGCCTTGCCCGACCCTGCGCCATCGCTTGCCGAAGAAGTCATTGCCAAGATGGGCGCCACCGAAGTGGGCAACCCCATCACGGCCGTGCTGCTGGGCTTTCGCGCGATGGACACGCTGCTGGAGGCGATCGTGCTGCTGTTCGCCTTGATCGGCGTGTGGTCGCTGACGCCGGATGAGTTCTGGGGCGGCCGGCCCGGTTTGCTGCAAAGCGCTGACCCCCAGGGCATGCTGGCCTACGCGGCGCGCCTGCTGCCGCCCCTGGGCATTGTGGCGGGCAGCTATATCTTCTGGATCGGCGCCGACCATCCGGGCGGCAAGTTCCAAGGGGCCACCTTGATGGCAGCAATGTGGCTGCTGGTCTTGATGGCCGGGCTGGCCGACGCGCCGCCGATCAGCCGGCGCTGGTTGCGCGGCTTGCTGGTGGCCGGGCCTTTGATTTTTATCGCCGTGGGCGTGGTCGGCTCCGTGTCTGCGGGCGCATTTCTGGCCTATCCGGTCGGTGTCGCCAAGCCACTGATTCTGGTGATCGAGTTTGCCTTGATGCCCACGCTGACCTTGATTCTGGGTTTGATGCTGCTCGGCGCTGCCCAAAGAGGAGAGCAGCCATGAGTGGCGCGACCTTGTTCGGCCTGTGCGCGGCCATGTTGATCGGCATCGGTCTGTATGGGCTGATCACCGATGCGCATCCGCTGCGCAAGATCCTCGCCTTCAATGTGATCGGCAGCGGCGTGTTCTTGCTCTTCGGCGCGATCGCAAGGCGTGGCGCGGGCGCTGGCCTGGGCGGCGACCCGGTGCCGCAGGCCTTGTTGATCACCGGCATCGTGGTGGCTTTTGCCGCCACCGCCTTGGCCGTCGCCTTGCTGCTGCGCTTGTTCGAGGCCAGTGGCTCGGTCACGCTCGCCAATGAGGCGCCGCCGGCCAAGCCTGCTGCCGCACAAGAGGATGGACCCCACTGATGGCGACGACGATG
>CAUPEV010000158.1:0-12398 GCA_963510335.1 uncultured Roseateles sp. | reverse complement strand
GGCGGCATCACAGGCGCCTTTGACAAGGTGGACCTCAGGCCGCTGGGCGAGGGCCTGGTCTGGCAAATCGACTACACGGCCACCGACCTCTGGTTGACGGTGGCGGCCGCCCCCCCGGTGCCCGAGCCCGGGGCAGGCTGGCTGTTCGCCCTTGGGTTGGCCGGGCTGGTGTTGGCGCGTCGGCGGGCTTGAACCGGCGCGCGCTGAGGCATGCCTTGGCGGGCTTGGCGCCGACAGCTTTCGACCCGGTACAGGCCTTGGGCAGGCACTCAATCGGCCATGTAAGCCATTGACCTGATCGTGTGGCGGCAGGGTGACGGGTAGGGCGGCTTGTAGCGGCCGCCGACGGGGGAGAAGTTCCCCGGACGTTTTTGTTTACGGCAGTTTGAAGGCGTCGACCGCGCGGGCCAGCTGTTCGGCTTGCTGGCGCATGCCGCTGGAGGCGGCGGCCGTTTCTTCGACCAGGGCGGCATTCTGCTGCGTCATCTGGTCGAGTTCGTGAATGGCCTTGCCGACCTGATCGATGCCCAGGGCCTGCTCGCGCGCGCCGCTGGAAATACCTTGCAGCAGGCTGCCGACCTTGCGGGTGCTCTCGACGATGGCGCGCAGGGTGGTGCCGGCTTCGCTGACGATGCGGTTGCCCAGTTCGACCCGCTCACCGCTGGCCACGATCAGCTGCTTGATCTCGCGCGCGGCCTCGGCGCTGCGCTGGGCCAGGGCCCGCACTTCGCTGGCCACCACGGCAAAGCCGCGGCCTTGCTCACCGGCGCGGGCGGCTTCGACGGCCGCATTCAGGGCCAGGATATTGGTCTGGAAGGCGATGCTGTCGATCACGCCGATGATCTCGCCGATCCTGCGGCTGGATTCCTGGATCTCGGACATGGTGGTGACCACTTGCTCGATCACCTGCCCGCCCTGGCCGGCCAGCTTGACGTTCTGCGCGGCGACGTCGGCGGCCTGTGTGGCGCCGTCGGTGGTGTTGCTTACGGTGGAGCCGATCTGCTCCATGGCCGAGGCGGTCTCCTCCAGATTGGCGGCGGCCTGCTCGGTGCGCTGTGACAGGTCCATGCTGCCGGTGGCCACCTCGTCGGCCGAGAGCTTGATGACGTCGGCCGCCTCGCGCACCTCGCGGACGGTGGCCCGCAAGGACAGCTGCATTTCCGCCAATGCGCCCATCAGCAAGGCGGTTTCATCGCTGCCCTTGGGTGTAAGGGTGTCGGTCAGGTCACCGCCTGCCATGGCGCGCATGCGCTGAATCAGGGTGCGGATGCCCGAGTTCATGACCCGGTAGAAGCAGTAGAAGAAGTAGAGCCCGGCCAGCAGCAGGACCAAGGCGCTGCTGGCTGCAACGACGATGTCGTGGAACAGGCGCTCTTGGCGGGCTTCCAGCAGCAGGTCCAGCTGTGTAGCGATGGCTTTCTGCATGGCACTCAGTTCGACGAGGACCGCAGTGGCTTCCTGCACGATGTCGGCGGGCTTGCGTTCGCTGACGTCATCCTGCTGCAGCAAGGCCTCGTGGCGCGTGGCGAAGGCCTGCGCGCTGGCCATTTTTTCTTCCAGCTTGAGCTTGGCCAGGGCGGGGTTGAACTCGGTGGCGTGAGCGAGGTCCTCATTCAAACTGGCGAGCTGCGCCTTGTCGACCGCCAAGCTCGCAGCCGCCGTGGCCAGGCGCTGCGACTTCGGGTCTTGCACAAAAGAGGCCAAGGCGCCACGGGTCAGCCCCAGGTTCTCCATCAGCAGGGGCAGGTTGAGGGTGGCCGCCAGCATCAGGTAGTAGCTGTCGCCTTCGGGGTCCAGGGCCAGGCCGCTGGCGTCCACCACATGTTTGACCAAGTCGCCCAGCTGTGCACTGATCTCGACATAGGGCTTGCGCACCTCGGCGGCGGCCATCCCCTGGCTGTTCTGGCGCGTGGCGCTGTCCAGGGCTGCCATCAAGGGCTTCCAATGCTCATCGCCCTTGTCCGCGAAGTTATCCAGCCGCGGCTTGGCTTCCTTGTGGACCAGCGCGATGGCTTGCTTGAATTTGTCCTGCAGGGCCGGCAGATCGTTGCGCTCCACCCCGTTGGCGCGGTCGATCAAGCCACGGCGCAGCAGCTGGGTCGCCTCCATGGCCGGCAGCAGGGCCTGGACCGTGGCCAGTCCGGTGCGCTCGGACGCCGTGCTTTGCCAGGCAGCCTGCCGGTCCGAGATTAGCACGCCAAGGGTCAGCAGCATGGGCAGCACCAGCAGCAGCAAGATCACCGCAGCCTTGGCCGGGAACATCATCTTGCGGAACCAGTTCACACCGGGGCGGGCCCAGGCTGGGGTGCTGGGGACCGATTGTTTGTGCGATGAAGGGTGTTGGCGCATGAGCTAGGTTGGATGAGGATGGTGGCAATGGAGATGAAGCTTGGGGCGCTCAGGAAACGCAGGGCGTAAGTGCCTAAGGGAGCTGGCGCGAAATGATATTGCAAAGGATTGCAAAAAAGGTCTATCGGCAGCCAGTCCATCAAACTTGAGCGTCGGACCGGGAACTTTGAACACCAAAGCTTGCGGGCAAGCAAGCCCGAGCTCCACCCAGTTGCTTATGCACGACGGTTCTGTCAAGCGCCGGCGTGAGCGGGCAGTCGCTCGGCTGGAAGAAGCGCAGCAGCGCCATGCATACTTGTCGGCTGGCCTGGAACATGCCCGGAAGGCCACCGAGGCTGAGCTCGAACGAATCGACCTGGTCGTCGCAGCGGCAGAAGCTTCAAAAACGCTTGCGCTGTTGCCCGTACACGCAGCTGTAGACCTCCAGTGTTTGCTTGTCGCCTAGCCACTCGGACAAAGTGACGGGACCGTTCTCGCCAATGAGTTCGCAGTTTTGGGGCACTGTGCCGCCGGGAGCTAGGGCGTGCCCTTGCTCCGCCACGCGCTCGATGTGGCGACGCAGTTCAATCTCTTCTGCCAACATGGCGTCATGCGCTTAGCGCTACTTTGCGCTTTCGTTCGGAAAAAAATGCCGTTCTGGCTCGCCAGATCGATGGCGAAGCATAGTGCTGTCGTGTTCATGGCGCCTGCCGGTTCAAGGCTTTGGCGCCGCCCCGTTCACTGTCCAAGGCACGCCGAACTTGTCGGTCAGCAAGCCAAGCGACGAAGTCCAGAAGGCGCGCGTCGGACTTGGCCGCCATCTCGCGATAGGCCTCCTTGTTGCAGGCTTTCACGGGAATCAGAATTCCGTCGATGTAATTCATGGTCTTGCCTTCTCGGTTGCGTCAATGAATGGCTGAATCGTGCAGCAGGGCGGCCCGCCCGGCTGAGTTCGCTCTGCATTGACTGATGCCATCGCGCACTGATGCCTTGTAGCCCAGCGTCCGGCTTGTATTTGTTCGCTGGCCCACATGGCGGGTCGGCGGCCAACACTGCTGCGGTCGGTCTGGTTCGGCGTGCACGCGCGCAGCTCGCCTTAGGGCACGCCCTGGTATCGGCTTGATGCTGGGCCTGATGACCCTTCTTGATTCATGTGCTTGATGTGGCGATTCCACGCTGGCACCTTGATGTCTGCACGGAATCTGCTGGCGACGCAAAACAAGCTCGGGAGCGATGGCCCAAAGCGCTCGCGTCCACCAGCTTTGTAGGCGCTTTCCGACGCCACTTTGAGCGCTTGTGAGCCTTGGCCCAGGCCTTACAAAAACAATAATGGTGCATCGCAACATACAGCTGCACTTATGACCTCAAACGCATTCGCCCAGGCCTTGCCGCCACCCGCTCCGTCGCTCGCATTGCTGGGGCTCGAGCCGCTCCGTGCTGCGTTTGAATATGCCAGCATGAAGCTGATGGATCGTGCGCCCCTGCCCAAGGGCGACGGGCATGCCGTCGTGATCTTTCCTGGCCTGGCCAGCGATAGACATGCAGTCGCGCCGCTGCGTTCCTTCTGTGAGGATCTGGGCTACGCTGCGTATGACTGGGGCCGCGGCTTCAACACCGGCCCCGAAGGTAATGTCGACGCGTGGCTCGATCACCTGGCGGCTGACATACACCGAATCACTGAGCAACACGCCGGCAACATCAGCCTGATCGGCTGGAGCCTGGGCGGCATCTATGCACGCGAGGTCGCCAAGCTGCTCGGCGCGCGAGTCCGGCAGGTGATCACGATAGGCTCGCCCTTCGCGGGCAGCGCCGAGCAAAGCAATGTGGGCCGGGTCTATCGCCTGCTCAACGGCAACAAGTCGCTACTCGACGCGGCCATGCTAGCGCGGCTGCGCACCCCGCCCTCAGCGCCCACAACATCGATCTACAGCCGCACCGACGGCATCGTCGCATGGCAAACTTGCGTGCAACAAGGCCGCTATGACCATGTTGACAATGTCGAGGTTGAGGGCAGCCATTGCGGCCTCGGCTGGAACAAAGCCGTCTTCGGCGTGATCGCGGCCCGCCTGGCCCGAACGCCGCGCGCCGTGGCGAACTGAGCAGTTGGGCACGAGGCATGAGAACCCTGAGCTGCGGACGTTGCGGTCTGCGCGTCTTTTTCGAGAACACAAGCTGCGAGCGCTGCGGCGCCTTGCTCGGTTTCGTGCCGGATGAACTTGCTTTCGCTGCTTTCGAGGTCGACGCGCAGGGCGGCTGGCAGCGCTTGGGCAGTGAGGGCGCAGTGCCGCAGCGGCCCTGTGCAAACTACAGCCATGATTCCAATGACGCCCAGGCCACCGCGTCTGCAGTTTGCAACTGGATGGTCCCGATACAGGAAACGCAAAGTCTGTGTCTGTCCTGTCGCACAACGCAGGTAATCCCTGCTTTGAGCAAGGCCGAGAACCGCAGCTACTGGGCCCTGCTCGAGCGGGCGAAACGTCGGCTGGTCTATAGCCTGATTGCATTGAAGCTGCCGTCACCCAACAAGACGGACGATCCGGCGCATGGGCTGTCCTTCCAGTTCCTCGAGGACGTGCAGCCCAAGGAGAAAGTACTGACTGGCCATGACAACGGCGTTATCACGCTCAATATTGCGGAAGCCGACGACGCGCGCCGGGAGCAGGTGCGCATGCAGATGCATGAGCCCTACCGGACCCTGCTCGGCCACTTCCGCCACGAGATTGGCCATTACTACTGGGACCGGCTGGTGCGCGACACGCCCTGGCTCGCCGAATTCCGTGCATTGTTTGGCGACGAAAGAGCCGACTACGGCGAGGCGCTGCAGGCGCACTACGCCGCGCCAAAGCCTGACTGGCCACTGAGCTTCGTCAGCGCCTATGCGAGCTCGCATCCCTGGGAAGACTGGGCCGAATGCTGGGCCCACTACCTGCACATTCAAGACGGGCTCGAGACCGCAGCCGCCTGGGGCCTCCATCTGGCCAACGGTGTGCCCGGGCTGCCTGCTGTGATCGCGCGGGGCATCGACCCCGCCGCCACAGACCTGCGGGCTGACTTGATCGAGCAGTGGCTGCCTGTTTCGCAGTTTGTCAACGCCATGGATAGAAGCCTGGGGGCCAGCGACAGTTATCCCTTCGTACTTGCGGAAGCGGTGCTATTGAAGCTCGCGTTCGTGCACCGGGTCATAGGCGCTGCAGGCCGTGGCGAGGTGCTCATGTCGTTCAGCTCCGCTGCGCTGATGCAGCCATTGAAGCCGGTGTAGGATTCGCCCCCGTTAACATCCGGCATCGTCTGGCAGCCGAACGTCAGCTGTGCGCCGCTAGTTTGATCTGTCAGCTTGGCGCAGGTTCGGGCCTTTCGAGGGCAGTGACTGCTTGGCAACTCAATGGCCAAAGTCGAAGTACATTTCAAGGACTGACGGTCGGCACTGCAGTGGATCCTGTTGTTGGCATCCGAGAGGCGGACCAACGGTGCCGGCCACTCAGCGCTCACTGACCCGCAGCAGAGTTCGCGGCGCCGACGTCGGGTCTCGAATGTGCAGGGGTCATTCAGGTGGGGAGATCAATAAATGCTCTGTCAACCTGACCCGAATGGCCGTGCTTAAAACGTCGAATAGGCGCTATCCCCCCATAGGAGCCGCTCGCGCACCTTCACGGCTGTCGCGCTTTTCGGGCGCAGCATGCACAATCCGCGCCACGCCCATGCTTTCAAACACCGCCATGCCGACCCATGATTGACGAGACGCGCCTGCAAGCGCTGGTCCGAATGGACGTGGCGCAGCGTCTGCGCAGCAATGATCTGACCCTGACCGTGGGAAATTTCGTACTGGCGCTGCTGGTTGCCGCCAGCCTGCACATGGCAGCGCCGCCGGCTTGGGTGGCCAGCTGGCTGGGCTTGCAGCTCGTCAACCTGGCGTTTCATCTGTGGCTGGGCCTGCGCTGGTTGCGCAGCCTGCTGACGACAGCCAACGCGCCGCTCTGGCTGCGCCGGGTGACGCGCACCTCAGCCATCAACGGCGTGCTGTGGTTGCTGGCAGTGCAGATCTTCTGGCCCGGCGCTAGCGAAGCACAACGCATGCTTTTGTTGGCCTGGATGATAGGCATCAGTGCCGCCGCGCTGCATTCCTTGCACGCCCATTTGCCGGCCTATTTCGCCATGGTGGGACCGGCCTTGCTGGGGCTGTTGTTGGCCTTGCTCGTGCATGAAACGTTTGAGGGCTGGGCCATCATGGCCGTACTTCTATTGGGCTCCACGCTCTACATTCACTTTGCTGTTTCGCTGCAGCGCCTGCTGTGGGACTCGCTGCGCCAAGCCCATCAGCTTGAGGCGCTGAGTGAGAGCTTGAAGCTGGAGAAGGACCTGGCCGTCAAGCTGAGCCAGTCGCGCAGCCGCTTCCTGGCCGCCGCCAGTCATGATCTGCGCCAGCCCGTGCATGCACTGTCGCTGTTTGTCGGCGCGCTCAAGCAAAACCCCAGCCCGGCGCAGTCCGCGCAGATATTGCAGCATGTCAGCAGCGCCGTCGACGCCATGGGGGCGATGTTCAACGCCTTGCTGGACATCTCCAAGCTGGACGCCGAGCAGCTGCAGCCACAGTGGCAGACGGTCGATCTGCGCGCGCTGATGAGCCGCATGGCGGCCGACCACAGCCTGCAAGCGCAGGCCAAGGGACTGCGTTTTGTTTGCGCTCTGCCGCCAGAACCGGCCGCGATGATGGTGCGCAGCGACCCGGCCTTGCTGGAGCGGGTGCTGCGCAATCTGCTCTCCAATGCGCTGCGCTACACGCCCCAAGGCGGCGTGCTGCTGCGGGCCCGCCGCCGCCATGCCCGCATTGAGCTGCTGGTGGCCGACAGCGGGGTGGGCATTGCCAGGGCGCGCCGCGCCGAGGTGTTTGATGAGTTCGTGCAACTGCACAGCTCGGGCCAAGGCCTGGGCCTGGGTCTGGCGATTGTTCAGCGCCTGTCCGGCCTGCTGCGCTTGGAGCTGCGCCTGCGCTCAAGGCCGGGCCGTGGCAGCTTGTTCACGCTCACGCTGGAGCCGCAGGACGAAGGGCCGGCTGCAGTAGCTGGCCCGCTTGCGCAGCCCCAGCTAAGCGGGGAGTTGGTCATCGTGCTGGATGACAGTGCCGAGATACGACTGGCCATGAGCACCCTGCTGCCGGCCTGGGGCTTGGGCGTCGTCAGCGCCGCCAGCGTGGCTGAGCTGATGCCGCAGCTGATGGGCGTTAGCGCCACGCCGCGCCTGCTGCTGTGCGACTACCGCTTGGGCGGCGGCGAAACCGGCAGCGACGCGATTGCCCGGCTGCGCGAACTGTTTAACAGCGACATCCCGGCCCTGCTGCTCAGCGCCGACACCGGCCCCGAGCGCGGGCGCGAAGCGCTGGATCAGGGCCTGACCCTGCTGCACAAGCCGGTATCGCAAGCGCAGCTGCGCGCGGCGGTCGGCCAGGCCTTGCTGCCCAGCAAGGCAATTGCGGATTCAGGCATTGGCTTCCAACCCGCTCATCCCCTTCATCCTGGCTGAATGAGTTTTTGGCTGGGATGGTGGAGATGAAAACAGTCAATCAAAACGACAGCGCCTGACTGACCATGCCGGCCGCGCGGGCCGCCTCGACAGCCTGCAGGCGGTGCACCACGCCCAAGGCTTTGAAGATGGCCGAGACATGGCCCTTGACGGTCTTCTCCTCCATGCCCAGCTCGCGCGCAATCTCCTTGTTGGACTTGCTATTGCACAGTTCCTGCAGCACCTCGCGCTGGCGCGGCGTCAGGCCACTCAAGTTAGCCTCGGCCGGGCCGGCCTCGGGCGCCATCGCCATCAGCGGTGGTACATAGATTTCACCACCGAGCACCAGCGTTAGCGCCGCCAGCAGCGTGGCCGGACTGGCAGACTTGGGGCAATAGCCGCGCGCACCGGCCTTCAGGACGCGGCGCACATCGGCGGGGTCTTCCGACGATGACAGCACCAGGCTGGGCAGCAGCGGGTAGTGCCGCTTGAGCTGCTCCAGCAAAGCCATGCCGGCCATGCCGGCCATGCGCAGATCCATCAGGACGGCGTCCACATCGGGGTGCTGGGCCAGGCAGTCCATGGCGGCGATGCCGTCACTGGCCTCCAGGATCAGTTCGGGCGCTCCTAGGCTTTGCAGCGCGGCGACGACACCGGCGCGCACCAGGGGGTGGTCATCGACTAACAACAGTTTCATGCAGCGCACTCTAGCAGCCGGCGCAGGGGCTGGGTAGGTCCCGAGACCAGGTCTTGGGTCCAAGGTCCGATTGTGCATGCAGTTGCGAGATTAGAAACTCGCACTCGTTGAAGCCAAGCAGGCAGACCCTGCCCATTCAACGCAGCGCCCCAGCCCCAGCACCACGCGCAGAAGCACAGGCATTGGCACAGGTATTGGCACAGGCGCGCGGGCCACCAAGCAAGCAGTTTTTTTATCCAGGGAGTCGATATGAACAAGCCAACATTGCACCTTCGTCATTCATGCCGGGCCGCCGGCTTGCCGCGCGCCTTGTCGCGCCCCTTGCCGCGCCCACTACCGCTTTGCCTGGCCATCGCCGCGCTGTGCAGCACGGGCCTGGCCGACGCCAGAGACTTGATCTGGATAGGCGGCAACAAAGCACCCGGTGATCCTGCGGGGTCTGCCCGCATGAGTTTCAACAGCAATTGGAAGGGCCAGAACGTCCAACCGGCGGAAGGGGACATCCTCCACTTTGGCAATACGAGCTCCTTAGACGTCGTCAACGATCTGGGCTATCGCACCTACAACAAAATTGTCTTCGAAGCCGACGCCGGCAAATACATCTTCAACGGTGCGAACAACAATATTGGCCTGACCAACGGGCTGGTCAACCTCAGCAGCAATTTGCAAACCCTGAATTGGGGCAGCGCCGGTTTTGTCATCAAAGCGAATCAGACCTGGGACGGCGGCACGGGCGGCATGACCATTACTGGGGGCATGGACCAGCAACGTGATCTGACTCTGTCCAACAAGGTTGTCTACAAGCTTCTCGACTCCACCTCGATCAGCGACGACCCCGATTCGAACGTCACATTGACGATCAATTCCGCCAGCAGCTACAGCACCGGGGGCTCCCTCACCCTCGGCGGTGGCTTCCCATCCAGCAGCGGCACCATCAATGTGCGCGGCACGGACAGCAAGTTCATCGTCGGCACAGACCTGTTGCTGGGCCCCGCCGGCACCGGCACCTTGCTCATCGACTCCGGCGCCAGCGCCTCCAGCAACCGTCTGATCATGGGCATGGGCACAGGCACCGCCAAGCTGACGGTGGACGGCAGCAAATCGAGCTTCAGCACTGGCAACGCGTCGTACAACAACAGCGATTTGATAGTCTCGGGCGGTGGCACCTTCACCGCAACCGGCAATATGGACGCCTTCGAGCTCGATTCGAGCAACAGCGTCACGGTGAAGGACACGGGCACGCTGTTCAAGGTAGGCCAAGGCTTTGGTCTGGGCACCCGAGGCAACGGACTGATGCAGGTCAGCAATGGCGCCACGGCCGACCTCAACATTCTTGAAATTGGGGCCCCCACCTATGGCGGCTTTGGCGTACTGGAAGCGACAGGACATGGGTCCATCGTGAAAGCCCAAACCGTCAGCGGCAGCGCAGGCCTCTTGAACGTCTCCAAAGGGGCCAAATTTCAGGTGTCGGATTGGATGAAGATCGGGCAGGCAGGGGACGCCAGCTTCGTGGCAGCCGTGGGTGACGCTCTATTGAGCGTTACCAACACCCTCACCGTGGGCTCCGGCGGCGCCGGCCGGCTCGACATTTTGGGCGGCGGCCTGGTCGACGCCGGGCAACTGGTGATCGGCAATCTCGGTGTCGTCAATCTGCAAGGTGGCACGCTGAAGATGGGCAGCTTGGGCTTGGGCGGAGCCCTGAACTGGGAGTCCGGCACGCTTAACTTCAAAGGCAACATCAAGTCCAGCGATATCGCCTTCCTGGGCGCCGCGCCGCTGCTCACCGCCGACAAGACGCTCAAGGGTGACGGCGAAATTCGCGTCAGCCCCGGCTACAGCTTAGGGCTGAGCGGCGGCAATCTGCAGGCCTTGAGTTTTGTCATCGACGCGCAGGGCGCCGCCACGGTGAGCAGCTTCAGCAAATTGAGCGCAGCAAACATCAGCAACCAAGGCAGCCTGACCCTCGCCGGCGGCCGCATCGAAGGCGCGCTGCTCAATAACGCGGAGATGTTGGGCTCGGGCACGATCGCGGGGGCTGGCGGCTTTAGGAATAACGGATATTTCGAGCAGACCGGCTTCCTGGAACTCAGCAATAGTGGCTCGAACGAAAACACCGGCTCCTGGAATCTGCAAAAAGGCAAAACACTGACCCTGTGGGACTCCACGCTGAGCAACGGCGGCACGATGAATTTCGACGCGGCCAAGGTCGAGGCGGCCGGCCCGAAGGGTGGCAGCTTCGTCAATGCAGCAGGCGGCACCATCACCGGCAATGGCTCGATCAGCGCGCCGTTTCAAAACGACGGTCGTTTGATCGTGCAAGGCGGCAGCTTTGCGCTGGCCTATACGCTTAAAAACAACGGTCAAATCCTGCTGAACTCGATTGACGCCAGCGTCACCGGCAACACGGTCACCAACTCGGGCCGCATTGAGGGTCTGGGGCAAATCAGCAACAGCATCAACAATCTCGGCACCATCAATGCCAAGGGCGGCACGCTGACCTTGAACAGCATGCTGAGCAATACCGCCAGCGGCATCGTCTCGGCCAGCCGCGATGCGACGATCTATGCCGCCAAGGGCATGGCGCCCAACGCCGGCAAGATCCAGCTCTCGGGCGGCACGCTGGATACAGGCGGCTTTGTGCTGACCAACGAACTGGGCGGCACGATCAGCGGCTACGGAGATATCCGCAGCGGACTGCTGACCAACAAGGGCCTGGTATTGATGAGTGGCGGCGTGTCGGCCGTGTACTCAGAGGTGGTGGCCAATGCGGGCAGCCAGATCATTCTTTCGGGCAATAGCAACACCACCTTCTATGACAAGGTGGAGGTGAAGGGCGGCGCCGAGCTGCGCGTCTCCGAAGGCTCGGTCGCGACCTTCGCGGCCGAGGTCAAGCAGCGCAACGGCTCGGATGTCAACGGCGACGGCAAGATGTTCTTCGAGGGGGGCTTGAGCATCGGCAACTCGCCGGGCTATGGCTATATCCAGGCCTCGGTCACCTTTGCCAGCAGCAATACCTACACGGCCGAAATCGGCGGCATCAATGCTTGCAGCGAGCTGAGTTGCGCTGCCGGTTCGCCGCTGCTGGACAGTAGTTTTGACAAGCTGGTCGTCGGTGGGAATTTGAAGCTAGGCGGCAAGCTGGTCTTGAGCTCCTGGAACGGCTTTGTGGCGCAGGCCGGCCAGAGCTTTGACTTGCTGGATTGGGGCACCAGCAGCGGCACGTTCAAGAGCATCGATGCCAACGGCTTCATGCTGGCAGCGGGCACCCGGCTGGACTACAGCCAGCTCTACAGCAGCGGCACGATCTCGGTCACCGCCGTGCCCGAGCCCGAGAGCTATGCCTTGATGTTGGCGGGCTTGGGTCTGTTGGCTTGGCGCAAGCGCTTTGGCGCGAGCGCCTGAGCGCCTGTACGCCTGTGCACCGAAATCTGCCGCCGCCGCATTCACCGGAGCTATCACCATGAACTGGTTTTCTCGTCTCATCATCACGCTTGCAGCCCTGGGCGCCTTGGCCTCGGCTCAGGCGAGCGAAACGTCTTACAACATCGTCGGCAGCCCCGGCAGCGGCAGCGGTGCCGGCAAATGCCTGGACAGCAACGCCGTCCTCAGCCCCTGCGGTGGGGCCGAGCAGCGCTTCGTCTTCGGGGCCGACGGGACGGTCTACCTGGACTCCAGCGAGGGCAAGCGGTATTTGCAGGGCAATTTATTCGCCAGCAACTCGATTGGCTTCAGCAACGCCGTAGCCACCGGCAATGCCAGCACCTACTGGAGTCGGTCCGGCGGTAACCGCCTGCAGCTGAGCCAGTCGCGGGCCTTGACGGCGATGTGTTTGTCGAGGCCCTTATCGGTGCCTATATCGGGGCCGCTGCGCGCCGAG
>CAUPEV010000157.1:0-12428 GCA_963510335.1 uncultured Roseateles sp. | reverse complement strand
CGGCCGCCACCCGCCCCATCACCTCGCGTTCGCGCTCGGTCAGGCTGGCCATGCGGGCCATGCGCTCGCCCGCATGTGCGCCCTCGATGCGCATCGCCGCGTCGACCGCCAGCGCTTGCTCGAGCCGATCAGCCAGCGCGTTATCGCTATAGGGCTTTTCGAGGAAGTCGAAAGCGCCTTTTTTGAGCGCCTCCACCACCATGGGGATGTCGCCATGGCCGGTCAGGAACAGTACCGGATTGCGCAGGCCCCGAGCCAGCAATTCATCGTGAAGCTTGGTGCCCGACATCGGCTCCATCCTCACATCGAGCAGAAACACCCCAGGCGCTGAGGCCTGCTTCTTGGCATCTAGGGCCGCCAGCAGTGCCGGGCCGCCGTCAAAGCTGAGCACCCGCAGGCCGCGTGAGGCGAGCAAGAAGGCCAGCGCATCGCGCACCGCCGGGTCGTCGTCGACCAGATAAATGGGGGAAATAGGGGCCTCAGTCATGGCTGCACTCTCCGCTGTGTTGTTCGCTACCTGCTCTGCTGCTTGCTCCACTGCTGTCCCCGCTCTGCGTGAGCTGCGCTTCTTGCGTCAGCAGGGGCAGGCTGAAGGATAAGCGTGCACCGCCGCTGGTCGAGGCGCCCACATCGAGCACGCCTTGGTGGGCTTCGATGATGGAGCGGCAAATCGCCAAGCCCATGCCCATGCCTTCGCGCTTGGTCGAGTAGAAGGGCGCGCACAGCGTCTCTACGGCGCGGCCGGCCAGGCCGGGGCCGTTGTCGCTGACATCGACGCGCAGGAACTCCAAACCGCCGATTGAGTTTTCCGAATTGATCGAGCGGCTGCTGCGAATCTCGACCCGCCGCCCCTGCGGCCTGGCTTGCAGCGCGTCTGCCGCATTGCGCACCAGATTGATCACGACTTGCTCGACCAGCACCGCATCCGCCAAGACGGCGGGCAGATCGTGGGCCAGGCGCAGATCAATTTGCACTTGCGCGCGCCCTAGCTCCCGGCCCAGCAGTGACACCGCGTCGGTGATGACCTGATTGAGCTCGCACAGCTCGCGCTGCGGCTCGCGCCGGGTCAGGAACTCCCGAATCCGCTGCACGATGCGGCCGGCATGCGCGGCCTGCTGGCCCAGGCGCTGCAAGGCGCCCAGCACCGCAACATCGCTGACGCCCAGCTTGGCGAGCGAGTTGGTGATGCCGGCGTTGTAACTGGCAATCGCAGTCAGCGGCTGGTTCAGCTCATGCGCCAGCGTCGAGGCGACTTCGCCCAACATGGTCAGGCGGGCGTTATTGCCCATGATCTCGATTTGCCGGCGCTCGCCTTCTTCCAGTCGCTTGGCGTTGGTGATGTCGATGATGGAACCCATCCAGCCGATCTGCCGGCCGCTGGCGTCGACCAGCGGGGATTCGAACACCTTGACCTCCAGCGTACGCCCGTCGGCATGACGCCAGCGCGCCTCAAAGCCTTCACGCGGGGCATGGCCGGCCAGGTTGAGGCGGTTGCGCGCGCTCAGTTCTTCCAGCGCGTCGGGCGGCCAGTAAGGCATGGGCGGGCACTGCCCGATCAAGCGCTCGGCGCTCAGGCCCACCATATCGCAAAAGGTTCGGTTGACGTAGAGCAGGCGGCCATCGGCATCACGCGCGCGCAGGCCGACCAGGGCCGAGTCCTCCATCGCTTGGCGCCAGGCGGCCTCGGTGCGCCAGGCGGCCTCGGTTCGCGAGATCTGGCGCAACTGGCGGCGCAGCAGCCAAGTCGCACCGGCGATCAGCGGCAAGAAGCCGGCAATCAGCACCAGAGCCAGCGGCCGCGTCGTGACGGCCGGTGGGTCGCGCAGTGTCAGCTCCAGCGCTGCATCGGTCAGCATAGATTCGGCCAGCGGGCTGGCCCGCAGCGGGCCGGGGAAGCTGATGCGGTAGCTGGGGCGCGTCCCCTGCGCCAGCCGCACGCTGACATCCAGGCTGGAGGCGATCACCTGGTCGGCGCTGTCGACCATCTGGATATCGTATTTGTGGCTCAGCCACCAGGGCACGCCGCGCTTGAGCAGCAGGGCCGGCGCATAACGCACCACCAGCATGCCATCGGCGCCATCCGGCCCGGTTCCCGGAACCGGCGCGGTCAGGTGCAGGGACAGGCCGTCTTCGTCGATCTTGCGCTGATCTTCGGTGGCGCCGGGCAACTGGGCCAGGATGCGGTTGCGGGCATCCAACCAGGTGACGGACAACCACAGCCTGCGCAGGCCTGCGTTCAACTCGGGCTGCGCGGACAGGGTGGCCGCAGTGGGTTCCTGGCCTTGCAGGCGGGCTGCCAGCTCGCGCAAATGGGCCAGTTCATCATCGAGCTTGGTGCGCAACTGGGCTTCGGTGCTGAGCGCATCCGAGATCATGGTTTGGTGTTGCAGAGCCCGCTCGTCGATCTCGTTATTGCGCGCCCAGGCCAGCACGCCCAGCACAAAGCCCAGCGACAGCAGCAAAGGCAGCGCCCATAGTGAGTTGCGCCAGCTGGCCCAAGCGCGCGCGAGCGCCGGTTTGGAGTCATTGGCGGCCTTGGCGTTGGCAGAGCCAGCAGGCCCGGGTGGAAGTAGGGGCATGGCGTAAAGTCTACGTGCAGGCGCGCAGTGCGGGGTGAGTGGCGCCGCGATATGTGGCAATCCACAACTACTCGGCCCACCAGCGCCCTTTGACAATCGTGCGACAGTGGCCGCCGCTCTATCTTCCCAATAAGCGCCACCGATTGAAGACAATATGAACAAAACATTCCGCGGCCGCCGCCTCGTCTTGAGGTCGCTCAGCTTGGCCAGCGCAGCCAGCATGGCCTTGCCCCTGATGGCGCAGGCACAAGTGGCCCCCATCGCCATCAAATTCAGCCATGTGGTCGCCCCCGACACGCCCAAGGGCAAGGGCGCGCAGCGATTCAAGGAACTGGTCGAGCAGCGCAGCGCCGGCAAGGTCAAGATCGAGCTTTTCCCGAACAGTCAGCTTTACAAAGACAAGGAAGAGCTGGAGGCCTTGCAGCTCGGCGCAGTGCAGATGCTGGCACCTTCGCTGGCCAAGTTCGGCCCGCTGGGCGTGAAGGACTTCGAAGTCTTCGACCTGCCTTTTATGTTCAAGGACACGGCCGCCTTCCGCGCCGTCACTGAAGGCCCGGTTGGTGCCGATTTGTTCAAGAAGCTGGAGCCCAAGGGCATCAAGGGTCTGGCCTACTGGGACAACGGCGCCACCGTGATGAGCGCCAACAAGCCGCTGCGGGCGGTGGCCGACTTCAAGGGTTTGAAGATGCGCATACAGTCCAGCAAGGTGCTGGACGCACAGATGCGCACGCTCGGCGCGATTCCGCAGGTGATGGCTTTCAGCGAGCTCTATCAGGCGCTGCAGACAAGGGTAGTCGATGGCACCGAGGGCACACCGTCTAACTACTACACCCAGCGCATCTTCGAAGTGCAAAAGCACATCAGCGTTTCCAACCACGGCCACTTGGCTTACGCGGTGATCGTCAACAAGAAGTTCTGGGACGGTTTGCCGGCCGATGTGCGGGCCATGCTGGAGGGTGCGATGAAGGATTCATCCACCTATGCCAATGCAATCGCGCAGACCGAGAACGCGGTCGCGCTTGAGCGCATCAAGGCCAGCGGCAAGAGTACCGTCTACACCTTGAGTGAGGCTCAGTCCGATGAGTGGAAGAGGGCGCTGATGCCGGTCCACAAAGAGATGGAAGCGCGGGTCGGCCGAGCCACCATCGAAGCGGTCTACAAGGCGGCGGGCTTCGTCGCACCCAAATGAGCGCTGAAAGCTAGGCCTTCAAGGCGGCCAATCGGCTCAGCGTTGGACGAAGTCTAGAGACTGTCCGAGCACAAAAAAAACGCCGCCGGAGCGACTGCCCCGGCGGCGTTTTTAATTGCCGATCGCTAAGTGGCGATCAATGCTCAAAAGGCAGCTTGATCTGAGACAGATCCTTCTTGGTTTCGACCAAGACCAGCGGGCCTTCTTCGATGCTGACCACCGCTGCGCGTTCGCGCGGCACATGGACCGGCTTTACCTCGGCGGCGATGGCTTCCTGGGCGGCGCGGATCTTCTCGACATCCGAATTAACCCACTGCAAACCGCTGGACTGGGCGACCGCCTGCAAGGCATCGATTTCCAGCACAAAGGGAGCTGCGGCAGCTGGCGCGATGGCCACGGGAGCTGGGGCTGGAGCTGGTGCAGGAGTCGGTGCAGGCGCAGCGGCTACTTCGGCTGGTGCAGCTACCGTCTCTTCGACGATGGCGGGTGCAACTACCGGAGCAACTTCTGCAGCAGCTACAGCAGCAACAACAGGTTGAGCCACTGCTTCGCCAAGGTCCGCGTCAACAGCCTGAGGGGCTGTCGATGCAGCCTGTTCAGCGTTCAGCTCTGCCGTTGGTGCATCATCGCGGCGTTCACGGCGCACGCGGTCACGTCCACCGCGGCGGCGGCGGCCATCACTGGCTTGGCCGTCGTTGCTGCTTTCGCCTTCATTACCGCTGCTCTGCTCAGTGGCCTCACCATCGGTGCGAGCTTCGCTATGGGCGCTTGGCCCTTCGCTACCTGCGGCCTCGCCATTGGCTTGAGCTGCTTCGACGGCTTCGGTAGGCCGACCATCTTCACGGTCACGGCTGCCGCGACGACGGCGACGGCCACCACGGGCGCCACGATCTTCGCTATTGCCGGCGGCGTCAGCGATGGCTGCGTTGTTGATGTCCGCTTGGTTTTGATCCAGCAGCGTGGCGTCTTGCTCGCCGATCGCGACCGTACCTGCGGCTGCCAGAGGTGCGGCGACTCGGCCTTCGTCATTGCGCTCGACGCGCTCACCACGCTCGGCGCGTGGGCGGCGGCCGCCTTCTGGGCGCTCCGCGCGGTCCGGGCGCTCTGCCCGATCAGCCCGCACTTCATTGCCTTCCGGCTTGGCTTCCGAGCGATCCGGGCGACGATTGCCGCCACGTTCGCTGCGCTCTGGCCGCTGAGCTTGGCCCTGGCCTTCTGGGCGCGCTTCCTGCGGACGCTCGGCGCGGCCACCCTCACGCTTGGCATTGCGCTCGCCACGGTCTGAACCGTTGCGCTCGGCACCACGCTCGGCTCCACGCTCACCATTGCGACCACGGTCGCGACCGCCGCGACCACCGTCGCGGCCGCCTTCGCGTCCACCTTCACGCTTGCGATCGCCACCTGCGGCAGGCTTGGCCGGGGCTGCAGGCGCCTCAACCGGTGCCGGGCTGCTGACACCGAACAAACTCTTGATCCAGCCGAAGAAACCACCGCTGGCTTCTGCCGGAGCGGCAGCCGCTGCAGGCGCAGCCACAGGTGCCGCCTTGGCCACCGGTGCCACCGGGGTCGGAGGTGGCATTTCGGGCAAAACGCCCTTGATGACAGGCTCTTGCTTGTTCTTGAGCTTGTCCGCATCGTTGCGGCGGGTGATGCCCACCTCATCCTGCGGCTCTTCGATCATGGTGTAGCTGGCCTGCAAGTTCTCCAGCCGCGGATCGTCGTGCCGCAGGCGCTCAAGCTTGTAGTTAGGCGTCTCGAGGTGCTTGTTCGGCACCAGCAGCACGGTGACGCGCTGCTTCATCTCGATCTTGGTGATTTCGGTGCGCTTCTCATTGAGCAAGAAGCTGGTCACTTCAACGGGCACTTGCACATGCACAGCCGCCGTGTTGTCCTTCATCGACTCCTCTTGCACCATGCGCAGGATTTGCAGCGCGCTGGATTCGGTGTCGCGGATGTGGCCGGTGCCATTGCAACGTGGGCAAGTGATGTGGTTGCCGTCGCTCAAAGATGGGCGCAGGCGCTGGCGGCTCATTTCCAGCTGGCCGAACTTGCTGATCGAGGCGAACTGCACGCGGGCGCGGTCGGGGCGCAGCGCGTCGCGCAGGCGTTGCTCGACCTCGCGGCGGTTCTTCGACTCTTCCATGTCGATGAAGTCGACCACGATCAGGCCGCCCAGGTCGCGCAAGCGCATCTGGCGGGCGATCTCGTCGGCCGCTTCCAAGTTGGTGCGGGTGGCGGTTTCTTCGATGTCGCTGCCGCGCGTTGAGCGGGCCGAGTTGACGTCAACCGAAACCAGCGCTTCGGTGTGGTCAATCACGATCGCGCCGCCGGAAGGCAGGTTGACGGTGCGGCTGAACGCGGTTTCGATCTGATGCTCGATCTGGAAACGGCTGAACAGCGGCGCGTCATCGCGGTAGCGCTTCACGCGGTGACCCTGATCGGGCATCACGTGGTTCATGAACTGATGCGCCTGTTCGAACAGGTCATCGGTGTCGATCAGGATTTCGCCGACGTCGGCGGTGAAGTAATCGCGGATTGCGCGGATCACCAGCGAAGATTCCTGATAAATCAGGTAGGCGCCCTTGCCACCCTTGGCCGCATCGTCGATGGCGGTCCAGAGCTTGAGCATGTAATTGAGGTCCCACTGCAGCTCGGCGGCCGAGCGGCCAATGCCGGCAGTGCGGGCGATCAGCGACATGCCTTTCGGGTACTCGAGCTGGTCGAGGTTTTCTTTTAGCTCTTCGCGGTCTTCGCCTTCGATGCGACGGGAAACACCGCCGCCGCGTGGGTTGTTGGGCATCAGCACCAAATAGCGGCCGGCCAGCGAGACAAAGGTCGTCAGTGCCGCGCCCTTGTTGCCGCGCTCTTCTTTTTCGACTTGAACCAGCAGTTCCTGGCCTTCGCGGATGCAGTCCTGGATACGTGCGGTACGCACGTCCACGCCTTCGCGGAAATACTGGCGGGCGATTTCCTTGAAGGGCAGGAAACCATGGCGGTCTTCGCCGTAGTCGACGAAACAAGCTTCGAGCGAGGGCTCGACGCGGGTCACAACGGCTTTGTAGATATTGCCTTTGCGCTGCTCACGGCCTTCGATTTCGGTCTCGAAGTCCATCAGTTTTTGGCCATCAACAATGGCCAAGCGACGCTCTTCAGCCTGCGTCGCATTGATCAACATGCGTTTCATGTCATTACTCCTTTCGCGGTCGGGGCCAAAGCCCGCGAACGCGCTACAACACGTTGCCGCAGCAGCCCCGCTTTGGCGGCCGCCATGGCAACACATCGACGCACGAGCAATATTCGATGAACCGAGGAAGGAATCGCCCTGGACTGAATAGCCTCGCTACCGGATTCGGCGTGCGGTCAGCAATTCAGCGTTGGCGCATGCGACACAGCAGGCGGGGCGAATGGCCTTTCCCATGAACGCGCAGCCCGGGCCGAGGCCCGGTGGTGCTGTGCGGCCCGGCCACGGCCACTCGCAACAGCCTCGCCGGCGAAAAGCCGGGGCTGCGTTCGAGTTGGGCGGTGGGGGGTGGGGGGAATGGCAATCATCCGCGAGGACTGTTGGACGCTAGACCGAGGCGCTCAGGCTCTTGACCCGACCTGCCTCAAATCTGTAAAAAACCTTGTCTGTACCAAAACCAGCTTTGTGCTCATTCGCAGCAAATCTTGTCTCGGCGTGGCTCGTTCTATATTGCTCTGCCGCGCCACACCCGAAGCCGCCTTGTCACATGGGGACAAGGCCCGCTTCCGGCAGCGGCGCGTTGCATCACCTATTTGTTTCATACGACACGCAAGCAAGCGTTTCGTACGCCACCTGTTCGCCACTGATCTATCTAGGTTTCGGCTTTGCTTTCAGTAAAACCGCCTGTGGCCATGGCCCAGGTAAAATCAGATAAATCAAATACTTACGGCTATAACGTGGTGAGCAACATTATAAGGTCTAAAGCCAAAGCGCCGGCCGCCACACAAACCCGCAGAAAAGCAGGTGTGGGAGAGGGGACCGGGCTGCTTTCTCGCCAGGGTAAAACCGACTTTCGAAGTGAGCGAGCGCCAACATCGAAAAGACGTACTGGCTTGCCGGAGCCGGCCTTGCCGGCTAGGCAAGTAGCGGTCAAGCGCGTGCCGGTCAAGCTAATTCCGGCCAAGGAGATGCCCGCCCCGCCCGCTGCCGTGCAGGCCCCGGCGCCGGCCGTGCGTCGGGTGACGGTGGACGAGAACTCGGCCGGTCAGCGCCTTGACAACTTCCTGCTGCGCGAGTTGAAGGGCGTGCCCAAGACGCATATCTACCGCGTCATCCGCGCCGGCGAGGTGCGCGTCAACAAGGGCCGGGCGCACGCCGACACTAGGCTGGAGCTCGGCGACGAGGTGCGCGTGCCGCCGGTGCGCCTGCCCGAGCGCGTGCTGGAGCGGCCCGACTATGTGCCGGCGCGCGAGTTTGAGGTCGTGTTCGAGGACGAGCATCTGCTCGCCATCAACAAACCGGCTGGTGTGGCCGTGCACGGTGGCTCCGGCGTCAGCTTTGGCGTGATTGAGCAATTGCGCCAAGCCAGGCCGCAAGCCAAGTTCCTCGAATTGGTGCATCGCCTGGACAAGGAAACCTCGGGCCTATTGCTGATCGCCAAGAAACGCAGCGCCTTGGTCGCCTTGCAGGAGCAGTTCCGCGAGCGCGAGACCGGCAAGACTTATGCGGCGCTGGTGGCCGGCGATTGGGCCGAGAACAAAAAAGTCATCGATGTGCCGCTGCTGAAATTCATTGGCAGTGATGGTGAGCGCTGGGTCAGGGCGCTGCCCAATCCGCATGATCCATCCGCTGAACAAGCCAAGCGCTCGATCAGCTTGGTCAAAGTGGCGCAACGCCTGAATGGCGGAAATGTTGACCCCCACGGCGCTCCGAGCGCCTGCCCCCCGGGGGGGCGCGCCGCTGCTTTGGGGCGGCCCGGCGTCAGCAGCTATACCCTGCTGGACGTCACCATCAAGACCGGCCGCACTCACCAGATCCGGGTGCATTTGGCCTATTCGGGCCACGCCATTGTCGGCGACCCCAAATATGGGGACTTCGAGGCGAATCGGGCCTTGGCACGCGGTGCACATCGCTTTGAGCGCATGTTCTTGCACGCCAAACGCTTGCGATTCATGCACCCCGCTGGCACGGGTGAGCTTGAACTGACGGCGCCTCTGCCGCCCGAATGCGAACAACTGATCTTTGCCTTGTCGAAAAAGCCGAGCCCATGAGACCCAAGCAATTTGATTTGGTTGTGTTTGATTGGGACGGCACGCTGTTCGACTCGACCGCCGTCATCACCCGCAGCATCCAGGCTGCTGCCGTCGATCTGGGCTTGGACGAGCCCACTCATGCGCAAGCCAGCTATGTGATCGGCTTGGGTCTACAGGAAGCTCTGGCCTATGCCGTGCCGGATTTGCCGCCAGCGCGCTACCCTGAGTTGGGTCAGCGGTACCGGCACCACTATCTGGCCGCGCAACATCAGGTGACGCTGTTCGACGGCGTGCTGGACTTGCTGGCGGCGCTGAAAGCGCGTCACCATTGGTTGGCGGTGGCGACCGGCAAAAGCCGGCGCGGCTTGGATGAAGTGCTGGACGTGGACAGCCTGCGCGACGTCTTTGACGCTACCCGCACCGCCGACGAGACGGCAGGCAAGCCCAATCCGCAGATGTTGCTGGAGCTGATGCGCGAATTTGGCGTCGACGCCGAGCGCACCTTGATGATTGGCGACACCACCCACGACTTGCAACTCGCCCGCAATGCCGGCACGGCCAGCGTCGGCGTTTCTTATGGCGCCCATGACCATGGCAGCTTTGGCGAGTTTGCCCCTTTGCATGTGGCGCATTCGGTGCGTGAACTGCACGATTGGCTGATCAAGAATGCCTGATATGAATCCCACCGAAGAATCCACGCCCGCGCTGCCGCTTTGCTCCTCTGACGACTTGGTCGAGCGCGGCAAGGCACACAGCTTCGACGTGCTGCAATACCGCCAACCGGCGCGCGCCTTTGCGCTGCGCTTCGAGGGCCAGGTGGTCGCCTACCTGAACCGCTGCGCCCATGTGCCGACCGAGATGGACTGGCAAGAGGGCGAATTCCTCGACGGCGACAAGCAATTCATCATGTGTTCGATCCACGGCGCGGTCTATGACCCGCTGACCGGGCGTTGCGTGACCGGTATGTGCGGCCGCATCGGCCTGACCAAGATTGAGGTGAAGGAACGTGAGGGTCAGGTCTATTGGTACCCTTCACGCGACACCAAACCGGCTTTCGAAGACTGAACCTAGCGAACGACCTCACAATTACAACAATGAACTCATCCGACGATCTGCCCAAGCCCATCCATGACCCGCAGGCGGGCATCACGGCTCAAACTGCTCCTTCTGAATCGCCACGGCCCAGCGCCGCGAGCTACGAGCCTTTGCTGGCCCAGTTCGCCCGCGAGTACCTGCTGGACAAGCGCAACGAGCGGCGCTGGAAGCTGTTTTTCCGCTTGATCTGGCTGGCGCTGATCGCATTGGGCTTGTGGACGATGTTCTTGCAGCGCCACCATATGCAGAACCCGAATATGCCGCACACCGCCCTGGTCGAGGTGCGCGGGGAGATTGCCGCCGACACCGAAGCCAGCGCTGAGCTGCTGCTGTCCGCCTTGAAAAGCGCCTTTGAAGACAGCGGCTCGCAAGCGGTGGTGATGCGCATCAACTCTCCTGGCGGCAGCCCCGTGCAGGCCGGCATCGTCTATGACGAGATCAAACGACTCAAGCTCAAGCACAACAAGAAAGTCTATGCGGTGGTCGAGGAGATGTGCGCCTCGGGTGCTTACTACATCGCCGCTGCTGCGGACGAAATCTATGTGGACAAGGCCTCTGTCGTGGGTTCTATCGGCGTCTTGATGGACGGATTTGGCTTCACCGACCTGATGGGCAAGCTGGGCGTTGAGCGGCGCTTGCTGACTGCCGGCGCCAACAAGGGCATGTTGGACCCGTTCTCGCCGGTTAGTCCTAAACAACAGGCCTTTGCGCAAGCGATGCTGGATCAGATTCACCAGCAGTTCATCGCGGTGGTTCGCGAAGGCCGCGGCAAGCGACTGAAGGAGACCCCGGAGATGTTCTCCGGCCTGTTCTGGAATGGCGAGCAGGCGGTCACGCTGGGCTTGGCCGATCACTTCGGCAACCTGGACTTTGTGGCCCGCGAGGTCGTCAAGGCCGAAGAGATCATCGACTACACGCCGCGCGACAACGTCGCAGAGCGACTGGCCAAGCGTTTTGGTGCGGCCATGGGAGAAGGCGCAATCAAAGCGGCGCGGGGCGGGCTGACGCTTCGCTGAAGACCTCGCCGCAAGCCGCCGCAGCGCTAGTTATGGCAAAACTGCGCGTGCTGATGCACAGATGCGGCAAGTGCCCGCTGAGCACCTGGGCGGCGGCGCCGGCCGAGGCCAGGGCCACCGCCAGCGGCTGATTCACCCCGCCGAATCGGCATGGTGCAAGCAGGCGCCAGAGCCCTTGCCCGGCCGGCGCGATCAGCCCCAGACGCGCCAAAGCAGGAATCTCGGCGCCGTCACCGACGATGATCAATTCGACATAGCCACTGGGTATTGCGCAATGCCCGACAGCCTGCGATTGTTGACGTCGCAGTCGCTTGTTGGCCGACCGCGCCGCCGTATCTGCGGCGCGCGTGGCACGCAGCAGGCAGTCCTTCAAACCTTGCTCATTGAGTGACTTGACTGGCGAGCCCGAGCGCTCAGCGGCCGCCAAGGCAGTGCAAGCGATAGGGACGCTGAATCTCTTGCACCCAATGGCCGTAGGCCGCCCTGGCGGCCAAATGCAGCGCCTGGATGCGTGCCGGCAGGTCTTGCAAGATGGTCGCCTCGCTCTGCACGGCCGGGCAGTCGGCGCAGGTCGCTTTTGCCAGTTCTACTTTTGACTCGGCACACCAAGCGCGCACGCTCTCGGCGGTCACTTCCAGGTGCGACTGAAAGCCCAGGTGCGGCCCTTTGCTAAAGCCCTTGTTGAGGCAATAGGCGCCGAACAGGGTGCGCTGAGCACCGCGCGGGATCTCGAAACTGTCGTAATGCCAGTTGAACACCTCGATCTGCGCGCGACCCTCGAATATGGCGCGCGCGGCCGGCGTGATCCAGAGCTTGCTCCAGCCAATATTGGGGCAGGCATGGCGCGCCACCCTTGAGCCCATGGCTGAGGCCAGCATCTGCGCGCCAAAGCAATGGCCCAGCACCGGCACCTCAGCGTCCAAGGCTCGGCGCAGCAAGGCCAGCTCAGCGGCAATCCATGGCTCGGGCTCATTGACGCTGTGATTGCTGCCCAGCACGACGATGCCGGCGTAGTCACGTGCTTGGGCAGGCAAGTCCTGACCCTGTGCCAGATTGAAGAGCTCAAGGGCGAATCCCTGCTCTTGCAGATATTGCTGAAGAAAGCCTGGGCCTTGGGTGTGCTCGTGCTGGACGATGGCAATGGGTCTCATAAATGGGGCGCGATCCTTGCGGGGCGCCAGTGGTTGCGAAGCCCTCAATCTAAATTTGCCTTCATCAAAGCGCTGCCAAATCCGACGCTTGGCGCCTCAAGCTTTTATCAAGGCGCCTTCAATGCACAACAAGCTTCAGCGTCTTTACACAATCTTGATACGCGCCTGCGCAAGCTCAATGCCG
>CAUPEV010000156.1:0-12490 GCA_963510335.1 uncultured Roseateles sp. | reverse complement strand
CTTTGAGCCTGGCCACGTCGGTGCAAACGGCGGACATCAGCAGCACGCAAGCGGCGGGCAGCTACAAGATGATCAATCACGGCAAGGACATGTCGGCCGCGATCAAGACGTCGGTGGCGATCAAGCTGGCCAGCGACGGCACGCTCAGTGGCGCAGTCGCCGGCACCTGCTTGCACAAGGGTAGCAACAAGGTAGCGATCACGCTCGCAAGCGGCGCAATCTTTATCGGCGTGCTGAGCCGGCAATGGAACAGCAATGCCGGCGCCTTTGTGATCAGCTTCAGCGCGCAGTCGGCGGCCGGCGAATCGATCTGGGGCGTGCGCACGGGCGAATGATGCGAAGCCTTGCTACCCTGCTGCTGGTCTGCGCTGCTAGCTTGACCCCGCCGGTAGGTGCCGCCGAGCTATTTCCGCTCGCCGACGTGCGCCTGAGCGAGGGGCCGTTCTTGCAGGCGCAGGATACCGATCTGCGCTATCTACTGGCGCTGGACGCCGACCGGCTGCTGGCGCCGTTTCTGCGCGAGAGCGGCCTGCCCGCCAAGACTCAGAGTTATGGCAACTGGGAGTCCAGCGGCCTTGACGGCCATATGGGCGGGCACTACTTGTCGGCACTGGCTTTGATGGTGGCCTCTACAGGCGACCCGCAGGCCTTGCAGCGGCTGAACTATGTGGTCGCGGAGCTGAAACGTTGCCAGGATGCTGGCGGCACCGGCTATCTCGGCGGTATCCCGGCCGGTGCTCAGGCCTGGGCCCAGCTGGCTGAGGGCAAGCTTGAGGTCGACAACTTCTCGCTCAACGGCCGTTGGGTGCCCTGGTACAACCTGCACAAGACCTATGCCGGCCTGCTGGACGCCTGGCGTTATGCGGGCAACGTGCTGGCCCGCGAGATGCTGGTCGGCATGGCGGATTGGGCGCTGGCTCTGACCGACAAGCTCAGCGATGCGCAGCTGCAGCAGATGCTCACCAGCGAGCATGGCGGCATGAACGAGGTGTTTGCCGAGCTGAGCGCCTTGAGCGGGGAGAAAAAGTATCTGGTCTTGGCCCAGCGCTTTTCGCACCAAGAGATTCTGCAGCCCTTGAGCGCGGCCCAAGACAAGCTCAGCGGTCTGCACGCGAACACGCAGATCCCCAAGGTGATCGGCTTTCAGCGCATTGCGTCCCTGGGCGGTGATGCGGCCGGCGCCCGCGCCGCTGCCTTCTTCTGGCAGACCGTGGTCGACCGACGCACGGTGGCGATTGGGGGCAATAGCGTCAAGGAGCATTTCCATGCCGAGGGCGATTTCACGGCTATGTTGAACGAGGTGGAGGGGCCGGAGACCTGCAACACCTACAACATGCTCAAGCTGACCGAGGCGCTGTTTCTTGGTACCCCCAGTCCGACGACCTACGTTGTCCGCCCCCCGAGGGGGTCAAGAAAGGTCGGGGCGGCCCATCCCTTTCTTGAGAGCGAACCCAGTGGCCGCACCCAGGCCCGCTATGCCGACTATTACGAACGCGCGCTCTACAACCACATCCTGTCCTCGCAGCGGCCAGGCAGCGGCGGCTTTGTCTACTTCACCCCTATGCGGGCCAACCACTACCGGGTCTATTCCCAGGCCGACCAGGGCATGTGGTGCTGCGTCGGCTCGGGGCTGGAGAGTCATGCCAAATACGGCGAGTTCATCTATGCCAAGAACGGTGACGCGCTTTACGTCAATCTGTTCATCGCGTCGACGCTGAACTGGCGCGAGAAGGGTGTGCGGCTGAGTCAGAGCACCAACTTCCCCGACCAGGGCCGTAGCCTGATCAGCGTGCATGAGGGCGGCCGCTTCGCACTCAAAATTCGCTATCCGTCCTGGGTGGCGGCCGGCCAGCTGCGCGTCAAGTTGAACGGCCGCGCCGTCAAGTTTCCCTCCGTCAAGCCGGGCGATTATGTGGGGATCCCACTGCGCGACTGGCAGGCCGGCGATCGCGTCGCGATCGAGTTGCCGATGCGCACGCAGCTGGAAGCCTTGCCGGTAGACGCGGGAGAGGCCTCCAAGGCGAACAAGCACTACGCCGTCCTGCACGGCCCCATCGTGCTGGCCGCCAAGACCGACCCGTTTCCGGGGGAACGCCTGAACTTTCTGGCCGACGATTCGCGCATGGGCCATATCGCACAGGGCCCGGTCTGCCCGCAAGCGGCTGCGCCGCTGTTCGTCAGCGACAGCGTCGATTTCATCAAGCACTTCAAGCCGGTGGCCGGCCAGCCGTTGACCTTCACCGCCGGCTCTGTCTTGCAGGGCAAGGACGCCCAGGGCCTGCGCTTCATCCCCTTTTTCCGCCTGCATGATTCGCGCTACACGATGTACTTCGCGCATTCGACGCCGGCTTTGCTGAGCCGCTGGCAGGCTGCCACCGCCGGCGCCGAGCGTGAGCGGCTGGCGCTTGATGCGTTGACCATCGATCAAGTGGCGCCGGGTGAGCAGCAGCCCGAGAGCGACCATGGATTCAAGGGCGAGGGCGTCGAAGCGGGGCTCAACCAGGACCAGCGCTGGCGCCATGCGCGCGGCTGGTTCAGCTATGACTTGAACGACAAGGCATTGCAGGCAAAGACCTTGCGTCTGAGTTTTTCCAGGCTGGACGCGGGGCGGCAGTTTGATCTGTTCATCAATGAGCGACTGGTTGCCGAGATCACGCTGGGCGCGGACGCCGAACAAGAAATCTACTCACGCGACTTCGCGCTGCCCCCCGACCTGGTGCAGGCCTCGGCCGGCACGCTGGTGTTGAAGATGGTGGCCAAGCCGGGCAGCGTGGCCGGCGGCCTGTATGGGCTGCGCTTGCTGCGCTGAGTTCATATCGAAATTGGCATGGCAAGAGAGGTAAATGTGATTAGTCAGTTATCTCGGCTGACCCTAGCATTGCCCCCATAAAAACGAGCTGGAGACAGATGATGAAGTTGAATACATTCGCGCGCAGGTCCATATTGCTGGCAACGCTTTCTGCAGCCCTTGCCGCTGCATGCGCCACCGCTTTTGCGGCGCCCGGTGCGCCGCTGGTGATGGGTTTCTCCCAGGTCGGCGCCGAGAGCGAATGGCGCAGCGCCAACACCGCCTCGATCAAGGCGGCGGCCAAGGAGGCCGGCATCACCTTGAAGTTTGCCGACGCGCAGCAAAAGCAGGAGAACCAGGTCAAGGCGATCCGCAGCTTCATCGCTCAGAAGGTCGATGTGATCGCCTTCTCGCCGGTGGTCGAGTCCGGCTGGGACACCGTACTCAAGGAGGCTCGCGCCGCCAAGATCCCGGTCATCCTGACCGATCGTGCGGTCAATGTGAGCGACCCCTCGCTGTACGTCACCTTTATCGGCTCAGACTTTGTCGAAGAAGGCCGCAAGGCTGGCCGCTGGTTGTTGGAGAAGGCCGCCAAGAACCCCGGCGTGGCGCTCAATATCGTCGAGCTGCAGGGCACGGTGGGCTCGGCGCCGGCGATTGATCGCAAAAAGGGTTTTGAAGAAGTCATCAAGGCCAACCCGAAGCTGCAGATCATCCGTTCGCAGTCGGGCGAGTTCACCCGTGCCAAGGGCAAGGAGGTGATGGAGGCCTTCCTTAAAGCCAAGGACAAGAAAATCGATGTGCTTTACGCGCACAACGACGATATGGCGATCGGCGCGATCCAGGCGATCGAAGAGGCCGGGCTGAAGCCGGGCAAAGACATCGTCATCATCTCGATCGACGCCGTCAAAGGCGCCTTCCAGGCCATGGTTGCCGGCAAGCTCAATGTGACTGTCGAATGCAATCCCTTGCTGGGCCCGCAGCTGATGCAGCTGGCCCGCGACGTGGTGGCCGGTAAGCCGGTCGAGCGCCGCGTCACCGTCATCGAGGGCGTGTTCCCGGCCGAAGTGGCCGCCAAGGAATTGCCGAACCGTAAATACTGAGTCAGGACCGAGGACAAGACCTGCGTCTTGTCCGACGCCTGACGAGGGCCACGGCGCCTGCAAGCGCTGAGGCTGATGACTTGCATCCAGCGATTTAACACCGATAGCAGCATCTTTCATGACGACGACACCTGCGCCGCAGCCATTGCTTGAGCTGAACGGCATCCACAAAGGTTTCCCCGGCGTCAAGGCGCTCAGCAATGTCAGCCTGCGCCTGTTCCCCGGCGAGGTGCATACCTTGATGGGCCAGAACGGCGCCGGCAAGTCGACCTTGATCAAGGTGCTGACGGGGCTGTACACGCCCGAGCAAGGCCGCATCACGCTGGCCGGCCGCGAAATCGCGCCGCGCTCGACCGAGGCGGCGCAGAAGCTCGGCATCAGCACCGTCTACCAAGAAGTCAACCTCTGCCCCAATCTGTCGGTGGCGGAGAACATCTGCATCGGCCGATACCCACGCCGCTGGGGCCAGATCGACTGGAAGGCCATGCGCGCCGAGGCGCGGCGTGTGCTGGCGCAGATGGACATCACCGACATCGACGTGGCCGCGCCGCTGGGCGATTTCTCGCTGTCGTTGCAGCAGATGGTGGCGATCGCCCGCGCCATCAGCATCTCGGCCTCTGTGCTGATCCTCGACGAGCCGACCTCCAGCCTCGACGAGGCGGCGGTGCAACGCTTGTTTGCCGTGCTGCGACGCTTGCGCGAGCAAGGCATGGCGATTCTCTTCGTCACCCATTTTCTGGAACAGACCTACGCCATTTCGGACCGCATCACGGTGATGCGCAACGGCGAGACGGAGGGCGAATACCAGGCCACCGATCTGAGCCGGCTGGCCCTAGTCAACAAGATGGTGGGCGAGTCGCAATCTGAGGCGCAAGAACGCCAGGCCAGTGCGGCTCAAGCCGGTGCGACCGTGCTGCACGCCCGTGGCTTGGGGCGCAGCGGCGCGCTGCTGCCGCTGGATCTGGAGATCCGCCGTGGCGAGGTCTTGGGCCTGTGTGGCCTGCTCGGGTCTGGCCGCACCGAGGCGGCACGCCTGCTGTTCGGCGCCGATGCGGCGGACTGCGGCGGCATCGAGATCAAGGGTCAACTCCTTCGTTTTGCTTCACCGCGCGAGGCTATCAAAGCCGGCATAGCCTTCTGCTCCGAGGACCGCAAGCATGAAGGCGCGATTCTGGCCTTGTCGGTGCGCGAGAACATCATGCTGGCCCTGCAGGCCCGCGCAGGCCTGCGGCTGGTTTTGAATCACAGACAGGCGCAGGCGCTGGCCGATGACTTCATCCGCCGCTTGGGGATAAAAACGCCCAGCGCCGACACCCCGATAGGCCAGCTGTCAGGTGGCAACCAGCAAAAAGCCTTGCTGGCGCGCTGGCTGGCCACCGACCCGGCTCTGTTGATACTGGATGAGCCGACGCGCGGCATCGACGTGCGGGCCAAGGAAGAAATCATGGATTACGTGGCCGCTTTGAGCCATCAGGCAGACGGCCAAGGTATGGCCGTGCTGTTCATCTCGTCCGAGTTGCCCGAGGTCTTGCATTGCAGCGACCGGCTCTTGGTGCTGCGCGACCGCCAGGCCGGCGGCGAATACCGACGCGGCGAGCTGGATGAGCGCAGCGTGTTGGCCGTGATCGCCGGAGAAGCCACGTGACCCAACACGGATGCCCCCAGACCGGTCGCTTCGCGCCGGGCCCCCCGAGGGGGATGAGAAACAACTTGGGAGCGGCCCGGCGTTTTGTTTCTCACGAGCTGTTCCGGCCTCTGGTGGCATTGAGCTTGTTGTTAGGCGTCGCCTTCTTCAGCGTGCCGGGCTTCTTCCATCTGGAGATCAAAGACGGCCATCTCTACGGCAGCCTGATCGACATCGTCAACCGCGCCGCACCGCTGATGTTGGCCGCTATGGGCATGACCCTGGTGATCGCGACGCGCGGTATCGATGTGTCGGTCGGCGCGGTGGTTGCGATCTCCGGCACCGTTAGCGCCGTGTTGGTGGCGGGAGGCCAGCCTCTTGGCTTGGCCTTGGCCGCCGGCATGGGCGCCGCACTCTTGTGCGGGGTATGGAACGGCCTGCTGGTGGCCGCCCTGGGCCTGCAGCCCATCATCGCGACCTTGATTTTGATGGTGGCCGGCCGCGGCCTGGCCCAGCTTTTCAGCGACGGCCAGATCATCACCGTCTATGAGCCGGCCTCGTTTTTCTTCCTCGGCAGCGGCTACTTATTGGGCCTGCCGTTCTCGCTCTTCGTCGTCGCGGGCTTGTTCGCGCTGACCGCGTTGATGATGCGCAAGACGGCCCTGGGCCTGTTCATTCAGACCGTCGGCATCAACCCGGTCGCCGCGCGACTGGCCGGCCTGCGCACGGCCGCGCTGATCTTTTTTGCCTATCTTTTTTGCAGCGCCTGCGCCGGCCTAGCCGGCCTGATGATTGCCTCCAATATCAAGAGCGCGGACGCCAATAACGCCGGCCTCTTGTTGGAGCTGGACGCCATCCTGGCCGTCACGCTGGGCGGCGGCCAGCTCTCGGGTGGCAAGTTCAGCCTGGCCGGCAGCCTGATCGGCGCGCTGATCATCCAGACGCTGACCTACACCATCTACGCGCTGGGCGTGCCGCCGCAGGTGACCATGGTGGTCAAGGCGGTGGTGGTGTTCGGGGTTTGCATCTCTCAGTCGTCCACCTTGCAATCATCTACCTTGAGGAAGGGCGCGTGATGCTGGCACGTTTGAAAAATTTCGCGGCGGCTCCGTCTTTTACCGCCCTGGTCAGCGTCGCTCTGCTGGTGCTCTTGTTCGGCGCCGGCTCGGCCAACTACAGCGGCTTTGGCTCGCTGCAAGTGCTGCTCAATCTGCTGATCGACAACGCTTATCTGCTGGTGATCGCGGTGGGCATGAGCTTTGTGATCCTGTCCGGCGGCATCGACTTGTCGGTCGGCTCGGTGCTGGCGCTCAGCACCATGGTGGCGGCCTGGCTGCTGCAGACGGCGCAGTGGCCGCCGCTGGTGGTGATGGCGGTGGTGCTGCTGGGCGGCGGCCTCTTCGGCGCGGCTCAGGGCTGGCTGATTCACCGCTTCAAGTTGCAGCCCTTCATCGTCACGCTGGCGGGCATGTTTCTCGCGCGTGGCCTGTGCTTTTTGATCAGCGTGGACTCGATCACCATTGATGACGCACTGTTTGTCAGCCTGTCGCAGACGCAGCTCGGCCTATTTGCTGCCTTTGTTTCGCCCGGCGCGTTGATCGCGCTGGTGCTATTGGGTATTGGCGTCTGGATGGCGCATTGGACGGCGTTTGGCCGCACGGTCTACGCGATCGGCGGCAACGAGCAATCGGCGCTGATGATGGGCCTCAATGTCGGCCGCAGCAAGATCCTGGTCTATGCACTGAGCGGCTTTTGCGCGGCCTTGGCAGGCCTGCTGTTCTCGTTCTACATGCTGTCCGGTTACGGTCAACATGCGCAGGGCGCCGAGCTCGACGCGATCGCGGCGGTGGTGATTGGCGGCACAGTGCTGAGTGGCGGTTATGGCTATGTGGCCGGCGCGCTGTCAGGCGTGCTGGTGCTGGGCCTGATCCAGACGCTTATCGCCTTCGACGGCGGCTTGAGTTCCTGGTGGACCAAGATCGTCATCGGCGGCCTTTTGTTTGTCTTCTGCGTCGTGCAGCGGCTGCTGTCCAAACGAAATCCATGATGATGAGAATCCCAATGAAAAAAATCCTGACTGCATATGCCCTGGCCGCCTCGCTGCTGCCGGCCTTGGCGGCCAACCCGCTGTTCAAGAACCGCTTCACCGCCGACCCGGCGGCCCTGGTGGACGGCGAGCGGGTCTATCTCTATGTCGGCGTCGACGAGGCCAAGCCCGATGACAAGGATTATGTGATGAACGAGTGGCGGGTCTATTCCAGCTGCGATATGCAGCACTGGACGGACCATGGCGCGCCGCTGAAGGCGACGACCTTCCCCTGGGCCAAGGGGCGTGCTTGGGCCTCGCATGTGGTCAAGAAGGGCGATAAATACTATTTCTACTCGACCGTCGAGCACGCGACGGTGCCGGGCCTGTCAGTCGGCGTGGCGGTGTCGGACAGCCCCACCGGCCCCTTCGTCGATGCGCGCGGCAGCGCCCTGATCACCAATGACATGACCAAGCAGACCGATATTCACTGGGACGATATCGACCCGGCGGTCTTCATCGACGACGACGGCTCGGCCCATCTGTATTGGGGCAACACCTTTCTCAAATACGCCAAGCTCAAGCCCAATATGACCGAGCTGGATGGTGACTACCAGGTGCTGCCGGTGGCGCCCTTCACCGAGGCGGCCTATATGCACAAGCGTGCCGGCACCTACTACCTCAGCTACTCGCAGGGCTTCCCCGAGGAAACCGTTTACCAAACCGGCCCCAGCCCGACCGGCCCGTGGACCAAGGGCCCGGTGATCATGCACATGAACAGCGGCGTGAAGACGATTCACCAGTCCATCGTCGACTTCAACGGCAAGAGCTATATTTTTTATCACAACGCCAAGCTGCCCGGCGGCTCCGAGTTCCGCCGCTCGGTGGCGGTGGAAGAGCTGCACTACAAGGCCGACGGCAGCATCTTGCCTATTGAGCAGACCATCGCCGGCCCGAAGGCGAACCCGTCGCCGGGGTGCAAAGTGAGGAAGTGAATTGACACGTGATTGAGCGGCACGGACTCCTTTGGTGATGGGCTGTCGTCCAGGCCTCGATGGCAGGATGTCTCGAATTCTGGCCGCTCATCAGCCCAGCCACCAAGCTCCCATCCCTTTCATCCCCTCCATCCCGGCTAGAAGACCTTTCCACGCTTCACTTCGCCATGAATGGCGCGAAATTTTCCTTGCTCGCAGCTCTGCCCGGCACCGCTCAGTTATTCTCAAGCCCGGCGCGGCAATGTGGATTGGCGTTGCCAGGCATGAACCTTCAAGGAGCGCAGATGGCTGTCTTTGTACCGGGTCAAGAAGTTCAAACCAGCGAGTCCAGTGTCGAGGTGACGGTGACGCCGACATCCGCGCTGCCGCCGGGTCGGCATCGCTTTCAACTCATCGTGGTCGATGATGCGGGCAACCAGTCCGAGCCCGCCGTGGTGGAAGTCATCGTGGTGGATGACAAGAAGCCGACCGCCGTGATCGATGCGCCCGCGCGGGTTTCGGCAGGAGCCTCGTTCAAGCTGACGGGCGCGCGATCCTCGGACCTTGCTCCCGGCAAAATTGTCAGCTACCGCTGGCTGCGCATGGTTTGAGCCCGGCCGGCATGCGGCTGATGGGGATGACGCAAGCGCCGAGCTCATGGGCGAAGTGCTTGCGTCCATTGCGCTCAAGTCGCGTACAGCGTTGACCACCCCTCAGTTCTTTCCAAGCGCCAGCGCCTTCCGTGCCTGGCTGCTTGCCAACGCCGCAAGCGCACCGGAGTTGCTTGTGGGCTTTCATAAGGTCGGTTCGGGCCTGCTCAGCATGTCCTGGTCTGAGTCGGTCGACGAGGCGCTGTGCTTCGGCTGGATCGACGGCGTGCGCAGGCGCATAGATGATGCCGCCTACAGCATCCGCTTCACTCCCAGGCGGCGCACGTCGATCTGGAGCGCCGTCAATATCGCCAAGTTCGAGCATTTGCAGGCGCAGGGCCGGATGACCGTTGCGGGGTTTGCGGCGTTTTCGCATTGCCAGGAACAGCGGTCGGCCGTCTACTCGTATGAGCAGGGCGGCACGGCAGATTTGTCAGCCCAGGAGTTGCAGGCCTTTATGCAAGCGCCGGCCGCCTGGGCCTTCTTTCAGGTGACGCCGCCGGGTTACAAAAAGGTGGTGTTGAATTGGATCAGCGCGGCCAAGAAGGCCCAGACGCGTGCGGCGAGGTTCGCCAAGTTATTGCAGGCCAGTGAGTCCGGTCAGCGTCTGCGCTGATCAGTACATCTCCTTCGCCGCCGCCCTGACTTCCTTCAACAACAAGGCCGCCCCGGGCGACAGCAGATGGTTCTGGCGCGTGATGATGCCGAAGGCGTCCATCGTGCAGGGTAGCTCGATCGGCAGAATGCTCAAGACATTCAACGAGGCGTAGTAACGCGCCACTTCAACGGGCATCACATGCAGCGAGTCGGTCTGCTGCAGCAGGGCGGTGATCAACAAGAGGGAGGTGGTGTCGACCGCATTGGCGGGCGGCTCCAGCGCGGCGCGGCGGAACATCAGCTCCCAGCGATGCCGCAGCAAGCTGCCCGGCGGCGGCAAGATCCAGGCCTGCGTGGCCAGGTCGGCCAGGCTGAGGTTCTTCTCGGCCAGCAGCGGGTGGCCGACGCGAGCGACAGCGCAGGCCGGCTCGGTGGTCAGCTCTTCATAGAGCAGGCCGCTGGCGCTGGCTTCTTCCAGGATGCGGCCAATCATGAAGTCCAGCGAGCCGCGCTGCAGCAGATCGAGCAAGACCTTGCTGGTCTCCATCTGCACACCGATGCGCAGCAGCGGCGCATCCAGCTTGATGCGCGAAATGGCGCGCGGCAGCAGGCCCATCGCCGGTGTCATGATGACGCCCACCTCGACCTGACCGATCAGGCCTGCTTTGAGCGCCAGGATGTCCTCATGCGCCAGCGACAAGCTGGTCAAGGCCATGCGGGCGTGGCGGATCATGGTCTCGCCGAACAGGGTCGGCGCCATGCCGCGCGGCAGGCGATCGAACAGCCTCACCTCCAGCATGTCCTCCAGATCCTTCAGCTGCTTGGACGCGGCCGGCTGGGTCATGCACAACTCTTCGGCGGCGCGGTGGATATTGCGCTGCTCGTCCAGTGCGATCAAGAGCAGCAGCTGCCGCGTCTTCAGGCGCGCGCGCAGGAACCAGTTCGGGTTGGGGCTGTTGTCCATGCGAATGTAGGCTTAGGCCAGGTTCATGCCAAATTCACGCCGCCGTTGGACAGAATGGTCGACAGATCGTCGCCGGTTTCCTCCAACTGCACGACGGTGGCCTGGCGCGCACCGAGTGGGTCGCGGTTGCGCAGGGCGGTCAAGATGGCCTTGTGGCGTGGCAGCGAAAGCGCGTGCGTGTTGGGCATCTGGCTGCTCAAGATGATGGATTCGCGCAGGGCCAGCGACAGCATATTGCCGATATAGGCGAGCAGGTCGTTGCCGGTGGCCTCGGCGATGCGGCGGTGGAAGGCCAGATCCGGCTCCAGCAGCTGCTCGGTCGTGGCGGCCGCGGCCATGCCCTCGTAGGCTGCGCCTATGCTTTCGAGCTGGGCTTCGGTGGCGGCCTTGGCGGCCAGCGCGGCGGCGGCCGGCTCGAAGATGCGCCGCACCTCCAGCAAGGTGTTGACGAACTCATGCTGGGGCTTGGCCTGGATCAGCCAGTACAGCACATCGGGGTCGAGCAGATGCCATTCATTACGTGGCCGCACGATGGCGCCGGCGCGTTGCTTGGACACCACCAGACCCTTGGCCACCAGCACCCGGATCGCCTCGCGCAGCACCGGCCGGCTGATTTCGTAACGCTCCAGCAAAGCGGCCTCGGCCGGCAGACGGTCACCGGGCTGCAGCTCACCGCTGACGATGCTCAGGCCCAAGTCGCCGACGATGCGGCCGTGCATGCTCTTGCCTTCAGGCTTGAGGCTGTAGGTGGAATGGTCGGCACGGGATTTCATCATCGGCGGCACGCTAACACAGGCTCAGCCCTTCTACTTGAATACGGCAACAAAACCACCCATGGGCTGGACGCTCAAATCAAGGCTGCCCTTCAGTTGCAATGCTTTCACAATGAAGCCCGGTGTGTCTTCGTCATGCCGGCTTGTTTCGCCGACGCGCTCGCAGCGCCAAGCCTGCCAAACCCACAAGCGCCAGCCAGGCCGTCGCTGGCTCCGGCACGGCGACTGACAGGCTGTAGCTGAAGTCGTCCATGGCCCAGTGGTTGGCGCTGTTGTAGATGCGCAGCTCGTCGATGCCGGCCCAGTCCAGCGCTATCCACAGCGGCGCGTCCGTTGTGATACCTATGCTGTCGGGCGTGCTGTAGCGCAGCGTGCCGCCTTGCCAGCCTTCGAACACCAGCTCCTGCTCCTGCCAGGCCGAGGTGAAGAAGGCGCCGGCGAAGTCCACCGTGCCGGGGCCGGCCCAGCGGATGGCGACGGCGCCGCCGTCCCAGTTGTAGGCGGCGTTGAGGCCTGACACGACGGCGTTGGCATAGCCGGATGCCGGCAGCTCGGCGGCCGTGATGGTGGCCAGCGTCTGCCAGTCGAAGCCGCCGTAGCTTGAGGCTATGGCCTGCGTTGGGTCGCCGCTGAGATCGTCGAAAGTGAGCGTAGTGGTGGCCGCTGCGTTGGCCGCTGCGAACAGCGCTAGGCCGGCCGCAATAAGGGTATTTTTCATGATGGTCTCTTCCTTGCTGTTAAGGGGTTCAGCGCTGCGCCCGTGGGGCTTGTGCGGCTCGCTGCGCCTGCGGCGGCTGCGCGAGTACTGCAATCTCGGCGTCGCTGAGCGCACGCTGATAGACGCGCAGCTCGTCCATCGCGCCCTTGTAGGGCAGGTCCCACCAGTTCACGCCCAGCGCAAACACCGCCGCGTTGTTGTTGAAGATATGTGGGAAGCCCGTGCCGCTGAAGCGCGCGCTGCCGTTGATATAGACCTTGACAGCGCCGCTAT
>CAUPEV010000155.1:0-12683 GCA_963510335.1 uncultured Roseateles sp. | reverse complement strand
GTCCTTGCTGCAGCTTCAGCAAAAGAGCCACCAATTTATTGATGTCAAAGGGCTTGCCCATGTGCTCGTTCATACCACCGGCCAGGCAAGCAGCACGGTCACTGTCCAGGGCATTGGCGGTCAAGGCGATGATGGGCAAATCGCTGAGACCTAGATCGGCGCGGATATGCCGAGTGGCCGTGTAGCCGTCCATCACCGGCATTTGCAGGTCCATCAAGACCAAATCAAACGAGTCGCGACCGGCGGCCAACTTCTCGACCGCCTCTTGCCCGTCGTTGGCGACCTGCACGCGCGCGCCTTCGTCTTGCAGCAGTTCCAGCGCAATCTGCTGATTGTTGAGGTTGTCCTCCACCAGCAGCAAACGCATGCCGGCGAGGCGGCGGCCCCTGGCGATCAGAGGCGCTGCAGGAGCTGCGGCCACTGCTGGCGCATTGGTTTGTGCACTTGCTGGTGCATTTTTTACCGCACTTGCTGGCATTGCGGCTGGCGCTGGCCTAGCTGCGGGCTTTGCATCTGAACCAGCAGGAGCCAAGGCCGTCAAGTCCTGCGACAAGGCCGCCAAGCTCGCGGCGCCGCTGGCCATTTGCGCATAAAACTCGACCAGCCAGTCGGCATCGGGCCGCTCGTTTTGCTTGAGCTTGGCTTCGCCGACGGCGGCCAGCTTGGCCAGCGCCTCGCCTCCCAGCGTCGCGACCAGGCCTTTGAAACTGTGCACCGCGATCGTCGCCGCGGCATAGTCACCGGCTTCCAATGAGCCCTGCAATTGCGCCGGCAATTGCGAGGCGCTGGCGACCAGCGAATTCGCCATGCGCTGAAACAGACCAACCTTGCCCATCATTCTGTCCATGGCCCCCTGCAGGTCGAAGCCTTGGGCGGCGGCCCTTGTGCGCAGGTCCTCGGGTAGCGCCAACGTCGGGAAGACACGCTCGGCGGGCACCGCTGCTCTATTGGATACAAGGATTTTTTCGGGCTCAGGGCTGGGCTTGACACTCGGTTCAATTGGCTGCGACTCCAGCTGGCTCGCCGGGGCGGCGCGATCGATCGCGGCGACCAAACGCAGCAGCAGTTCAACCAAGCTATCGATATCAAAGGGCTTGGCAATATGCTCATTCATGCCGGCCGCCAGACAGTCGCGCCGATCCGAGTCCAGCGCATTGGCCGTCATCGCGATGATGGGCAAGTCCACCAACCCGAGCTCGCTGCGGATGATCAAGCAGGCCGTCACGCCGTCCATCACCGGCATCAACATATCCATCAACACGACGCGGTAGGCAGCAGGCTGCGCGCGCAGTTTGTCGACCGCTTGTTGGCCGTCGCCGGCCAGATCGACTTCAGCGCCAGCGTCCTCCAGCAACTCCTGCGCAAGTTGCTGATTGTTCAGGTTGTCATCCACCACCAGCAGACGCATGCCGGCCAAGGGCCGCCTGCCTTTTGCTGCTGAGCTGCTGGGGCCAACCACTGTCCCAAAGGAGCTTGGCAGCAAGGCCGGCTCGGCAAGCTGACTCAATTTGAGCAAGGACTTGGGGCTTGGCCTGGGTTTGTGCTCGTAGCTCGCCAAGGCGCGCCGCAAGGCTCCGGCCGTGAGCGGCTTGAGCAAGATCAGATCAATGCTGGCCTGCTCCTGCTCGCTGCGCTGACTGATCAATTCCTGATCCAAGGCCGTCACCAAGGCGGCAATCAGCAGGGGCTGCTCTTGAGATTCTTGCTCGCGCAGACGTTGCAAGCCGATCCAGCCCGCTTGCTGTGCGGCAGCTGCACCATTGCGCCAATCAAGCAAGACCGCTCGGCAGGCCTGCCCGGCCGCCTGCATTTCACCCAACAAAGCCAAACCTTGCTCCAAGTCATTCGCCAGCTTGAGCTCCAGACCAAGGCTTTCGACCAGACGAGACAGCACCTGACGAGCGCCGGCATGTGGTTCGATGAGCAGCAAGGCCTGCCCGGGAAGCAGGACTGGACTGCCTTCTTCGCTCGGCAATGCAGGCTGTGCGGGAAATGCGGGAAATGCAGGTAATGCGGCTAGGAGGGGCGACTGCGTCGGCAAAGGCAGGCTCAAGCTGAAATAGAAGCGGCTCCCCTGCCCCAGCGCGCTCTCAAGCTTCAATTCAGACCCCATCAGGCCGACCAAGCGCTGGCAGATCGCGACCCCCAAGCCAGTGCCGCCAAAGCGGCGCGAGGTTGAGGCTTCGGCCTGCGAGAAACCGGTAAAGATGCGCGCGTGGTTTTCTGCCGCGATGCCGATGCCGGTGTCCCTAACGGAAATCTCCAGCGTCACCGAATTTGCCTCGCGCGAGATCAGAGCCAGCGACAGGAGCACCTCGCCCTCGGCGGTGAACTTGATCGCATTGCCGCACAGATTGATCAGCACCTGCTGCAAGCGCATCGCGTCGCCAATCATTTGGTCGGGCAAGGCGGGGTCGATGTCGACCAGCAATTCAACCGGCTTGGCGCCAAGATTCGCCGAAAGAATCACCGACAAATCGGCCAATAGCTGCTCCAAACTGAAGGGCTGCAGATCCAGCGTCATCTTGCCGGCTTCAACCTTGGAGAAGTCCAATATCTCATTGAGCAGGCCCAGCAGCGAGCGCGCCGCGCCTTCGGTCTTGGCGGCGTAGTCGGCCTGTCGGGGCGTCAGCTCGGTTCGCCGCAGCAGGGTCAGCATGCCCAGGATGGCATTCATCGGCGTGCGGATCTCATGGCTCATATTGGCCACAAACTGGCTTTTGAACTGTGAGGCTACTTGCGCCGCTTCGGTGGCTGTGACCAACTCGGTCACGTCGACCCGCAAGCCGACGATATGACCATCGGGCATCCGGCGTTCAACATTGCGCACACTGCGCCCATCGTCCAGCCTTTGCACCAAACTGCTGTTGCCGGTTCTGTGAATGGCAACCCGCTCGGCCACCCATTCATCGATACGCCCGGCTGCATCGGGGAATTTGCCGCTGCGCGCACCCGCATACATCATGGCCTCGAAGCTCACGCCAGGAACGATCAGGCCGGGCGCATAGTCGAACAAGGCCGCAAAGCTCTGATTGCACAGCACCATCTTGTCATCGGGGTCAAACAAGACAAAGGAGCCATCAATCGCTTCGATCGAGCCGCGCAGCAACTCGGTGCTGCGCGCCAATTCGGATTCGATCTGGCGGCGTGCGCTGATGTCTTGCAAAGTGCCGACCATGCGGCAAGGCCCGAGGTCATTGAACTCCACCTCGCCGACCGCCCGCACCCAAGTTGCCCGCCCCTTGAGCGTGGTGAATGGCAGCTCCAGATCAAAGCCTGCACCTGTTTCAATCCCGGCCTCGAGTGCCGCTCGCATCAAGGCCTGCGACTCGGGTGAGAAAGGCCTTTGGCTGTCCGCATAGCTGGGCCGGTGGCCGGGCGCCACTTCATGAATCAAACAGGTTTGGTCCGACCACTGGATCTCTTTGCTGATCAGATCCAAGGACCAGCCGCCCATGCCGCTGATGCGGGCCGTGCGATCCAAGAATGCGCGGCTGTCATGCAGCTCGGCCTCGGCCAGCTTGCGACCGGTGATATCGATCAAAGTGCCGGCCATCCAACGCGGCCGGCCATCGCTGCTGCGGCTGAACAGCTTGCCGCGCGACTGCGCCCAAACCCAGCTGCCGTTCTTGTGCCGCATGCGGCCCTCGAATTCATAGGCCGGCGTTTCGTCATCGAAATGCTTGCCCAGCAAGACCGCCGAGCGCGTCACATCATCGGGGTGATTGAAGCTGCTCCAGGTCTCAATCGTGGTGCGACCCAACTCCTCAAGTGTGTAGCCCACGATGGCGGCCCAGCGCTGGTTGAACTTGGTCTCGCCGGTCTCCACATTCCATTCCCAGGTACCGGCGTGGGTGCCTTCGATGATGTTGTTCAGCGCCAGACGTTCGCGCCCGAGTTCACGTGCCGCCATTGCGGCGGCCGTCACGTCGGTGCGAATGGAGATGTACTTCTCGACCTTGCCATTCGCTCCCATCACTGGAGAAATCATGGTGTCGACCCAGTACAGCGAGCCACTTTTGCTGCGGTTACACACCTCGCCGCGCCAGGGCTTGCCGGCCGAAATGTGCCGCCACACAGCGGCCCAGAATCCCGGCGGCTGGTGGCCAGAATTGACGATGCGGTGGTCTTGCCCCAGCAATTCCTCAAGGCTGTAGCCGCTGATGCGGCAGAACAGCTCATTGGCCTCGGTGATGCGTCCGGCGGCGTCGGCAACAGACACGATCGAGTGCATATTGAGCGCGGCGATCAAGTCATCCTTGCTCGTACTCATGCTCGTACACACGCTCACATCAGCACCAGGACCGGACTCACTCATAGGGCGGGCTCCTCAATCACGGCCTTGCACGGACTCAAGGCGCGAGCGCAGTCTAGCCCGGTCACAGCGTCGCCCATAACTTGTAATGAGCTGCTATTGCCGAACAAAAAAACCGTATTGGTTGGCAGGAGCTTTTCGGCGGCGCCAGTTTCGCAGTGCGCTTCGAAACTCATATGTCGCGCTGCACATCGCGCGATGCAACGCTCGCTTCTGCAACAGCGCCTTGGCGCTCGCGCTGTCCAGTTGTCCCAGGTGGGGTGGCCATCCAGGTCCCTGAACGCGCACATGAAACGAAGGCCGCACCATGGGGAAGCACCGTCGGCCACGGTGCTCGGTGGATGGCGCGAGCCGCCACTGCACCTTGAATTGCCGGGTTTCGGTCGCGAACTTCGGGCGAACCCTTGCCCCAAGGTAAAATTCGGCATGGATTTGTCCCTTCCCGCCCAGCCTGTGCCCCAGCTCGATGCCACAGCGCTTGCGCCCGCACGGCGCAGCATCCGCGAACTCCCCGATGAACTGATCAGCCAAATCGCCGCCGGCGAGGTGGTGGAGCGGCCAGCGTCGGTCGTGCGCGAGTTGGTTGACAACGCGCTTGACGCCGGTGCGACGCAGATTCAGGTCAAGCTGATGGCCGGAGGCGTGCGCGCCATCGTGATCGAAGACGACGGCCTGGGCATCCCGGTGGACGAGCTGCCGCTGGCACTCAAGCGCCACGCCACCAGCAAGATCCGCTCGCTCGATGACCTCGAATCGGTCGCGACGATGGGCTTCCGGGGTGAAGCCTTGGCCGCCATCTCTTCCGTGGCCGAGATGGCTCTCTTGAGCCGCTGCGAAGGCGCGGCCCATGCCCATCGCCTTGACGCTCGCTCGGGCGAGCTGGCGCCGGCGGCGCGTTCGCGCGGCACCAGCATCGAGGTGCGCGAGCTGTTTTTCAGCACCCCGGCGCGGCGAAAATTCTTGAAGACGGATGCCACCGAGTTGGCGCATTGCATGGAGGCCGTGCGCCGCCATGCGCTGGCCCGGCCTGATGTCGGCTTCACCGTCTGGCATGAAGGCAAGCTGGTCGAACAGTGGCGCATCGCCTCGTCGGAACAGCGCTTGAGCGATGTTTTGGGGGCGGAGTTCCTGGCGGTCAGCCGGGCGGTATTTTCCGAACGTGGCCCCTTGCGCGTCTATGGCCGCGCCGGTCTGCCCGAAGCGGCGCGCAGCCGCGCCGACATGCAATAGGTCTACGTCAACGGCCGCTTTGTGCGCGACAAGCTGATCGCGCATGGCATTCGCTCAGCCTATGAGGATGTCTTGCACGGCCACCGCCAGCCCAGCTATGTGCTGTTCATTGAAATCGCACCCGACCGGGTCGACGTCAATGTGCACCCGACCAAGATCGAGGTGCGCTTTCGCGATGGCCGCGAGATCCATCAGCAGGTGCGCTATGCGGTGCAGGATGCTTTAGCTATGTCGCGTTCCGCCGCTGGCGAAACGGCTGATGCTGCCCAGGCCAGCCCGGCCGAGCAAGCTCAGCAAGCAATTGCCGCGGCCGCCAACGTGCCCGGCTATCGCCCCTCGGCCGGCAATCCGCCGGCCTGGTTTGCACAGGCGCCCGGGGTCCAAGTCAACGAGGCCCAGGCGTCCTATGCCGGTCCGCCTTCAGCCAATAGCTGGCGCCCACCGATTGGACATGGTGCGCAGGCTTCGCTGGGCCTGGCCGAGGTAGCCACGCTCTATGGTCAGGCCGATTTCAAGCCCCAAGCAAGACCCGACCCCGTGGCTGGCGCGCAGCAAGCCTTGCCCCAGCATGACTGGCCCTTGGGCCGCGCCATCGCGCAGATCCAGGGTGTCTATGTGCTGGCCGAGAACGCGCAAGGGCTGATCATTGTCGATATGCATGCCGCCCATGAGCGGGTGGTCTATGAACGCCTCAAGGCCAGCTTGGGCGCTGCGGCGATCGAGTCGCAGCCGCTGCTGATTCCGATCACCTTTGCGGCCACCGCCCAAGAGATTGCGGCCGCCGAGGCGCATGCGGGGACGCTGGAGCGGCTAGGCATGGACGTGGCGCCGCTGTCGGCCAAGGTCTTGGCCGTGCGTGCGCGCCCGGCGGCGCTGGCCGGCGGAGATGTGGTGGAACTGGTGCGCAGCGTGCTGGCCGAATTGGCGCAGTTCGATGCCAGCCACGCGATTGAGCGCGCCCAGCATGAAATTCTCGCCACCATGGCCTGCCACGGCGCGGTGCGCGCCAACCGGCAGCTGACGCTGGAAGAAATGAATGGCCTCTTGCGCGATATGGAACGAACCGAACGTGCCGATCAGTGCAATCATGGCCGGCCGACCTGGCGGCAATTGACCATGCGCGAACTCGATGCCTTGTTTTTGCGCGGGCGCTGATGTTCATGCTTGTTGCATGACGTCTTCAGCGACTGCTTTTTGTGATGGAGCCCTTTATGGCCACTTTGAAACTGAATAACAAGAAAAAACCTGGCCCAAGTGGTTCCAGTCGACCTGACGGCGAACGCCGCCCGCCGGTGCGCGGCAAGGGCGTCTCACGCCCGCGCCAAAGCCTGGAGCGCGCGCAAGCCGAGCGGCAGGAACGGCAAGCGCAATACGAGCAGCGCCAAGGCGGCTTCAATGCGGAGCGGCCAGCTTCTGCGGGTCAATTTGCTGGGCAACGCGACGAGCGTGCGCGGCCGGCAGGCGGCCCCCGCCATGGCGGGCCTGATCAGCGCGGCGGACGCAGCGGCCCTGGTGCACATCAGGGTGGCCGTGAAGGTGGCTACCAAGGCGGATATCAAGGCGGACAACAAGGCGGCCCGCGCCGAGACGCAGGCCCACGGCGTGAGGAAGCTCCTCGCTACGAGGAGCGTCGCCCGCCAGCGGGCTACGGGCGCCCGCATGAATATGACTCGCGTGATTCACGAGATTCGCGCGGCCCACGCGATGAAGGCCCGCGTTATGAAGACAGGCGCCCCGGCGGCTACCAAGGCCAGCGCCCGAACCAGCGGCCGCCAATGCGGGATTCTCGCGATGCTCGCGAGCAAGCGCCTCGTTTCGACGACCGGCGTCCGCAATACGACCGGCCGCGCCAGGAGCAACAAGGCTATAGCGAGCAGCGCCCGCGTCAGCAGTACCAGGGCGGCGGCGGTGGTGGCAGTGGTGGTGGCTATGGCGCGCCACGCGAACAAGGTGCTTACCGGCAAGGTGCGCGTGATCAGCGCGATCCACGCGATCAGCCACAGCAGCAATACCAGCAGCGTCCGCGTTATGAGGACCGTGGCCAGGGCGGCCAGGGCGGCTATCGCGGGCAAAGTGATCAAGGTGGCCAAGGCGGCTTCAATCAACAGCAACGCGAAGAGCCGGGGCAAAGCAATTTCACCCGCCAGGATCAGCGTCGCGCCAGCGGCCCCAGGCCTGCTCCACGGGGCCCGGATCAGTCTTCAAAATATTCCCAAGCCGCTGCCCGGCAACTGCCCGAGCATCTGCGCGCTGCGGCCGCTCAGCTGAGCCGTCAGCTCGGCGATGACGACGAAGATGAAGATTATGTGGACTCGCGCGATGAAGGCGTGCGCCTGTCCAAGCATATGGGCGTGCTCGGCATGGCCTCGCGCCGTGAAGCAGACGAGTGGATCGCTGCGGGTTGGGTACGCGTCGACGGCAAGATGGCTGTGCTGGGCCAACGCGTGCTGCCAGGCGTGAAGATCGAAGTCGATCAACTCGCCAACAAGGAGCAGGCCAAGCGCGCCACCATCCTCTTGCACAAGCCGATTGGCTGGGTCTCGGGTCAAGCTGAAGACGGCTATGAGAATGCGTCCACGTTGATCAAGTCCGACACCCATTGGGCAGAAGACACCTCCGGCATCAAATACCACCTCGGCCACAGCCGCGGTTTGGCGCCGGCAGGCCGTTTGGACATCGACTCGACCGGCTTGCTGGTGCTGACCCAAGATGGCCGCATCGCCAAGCTCTTGATCGGCGAAGACTCCAAGATCGAGAAAGAGTATCTGGTGCGGGTCGAGTACCACGGCCGCGACGGCGTCAAGAGCGCCGACGGCAGCTTCCCCGCCGCCGATATGGCCTTGCTGAATCATGGCCTCGAGTTGGACGGCGTTCAGCTGAAGCCAGCCAAGGTCAGCTGGGCCAACGAGGATCAGCTGCGCTTTGTGCTGCGCGAGGGTCGCAAGCGACAGATTCGTCGCATGTGCGAACAGGTCGGCCTGAAAGTGGTGGGCCTCAAGCGCGTGCGCATCGGGCGCATCAACCTGGGCAATCTGCCGGTCGGCCAGTGGCGGTTCCTGACACCGTGGGAGCGCTTCGATTGATGGCGCGAGCAAGCCAAGTGGGCCCAGGATGGGGCCAAATTAAATGAACCTGACCCCATTTAAAGGGCCGGTTTGCTTGGCGGGGCCCACGGGCACGGGCAAGACCGCGTTTGCGCTGGAGATTGCGCAGGTCTTGCCGGTGGAGATCATCAGCGTCGATTCGGCCTTGGTCTACCGCGGTATGGACATTGGCACGGCCAAGCCCAGTGCCGCCGAGCAGGCCGCGGTGCCGCATCATTTGATCGATCTGATCGACCCGCTGGAGGCTTATTCGGCCGGCCAGTTTGTCGTCGCGGCCAAGCGTATTTCGGCCGAGGTGCTTGCGCGCGGGCGCTTGCCACTGCTGGTGTGCGGCACCATGCTGTATTTCAATGCCTTGCACGAAGGCTTGAGCGCCATGCCTCGCGCCGATGCAGGCCTGCGGGCGGAGTTGGACGCGCGCGCGGCCGAACTGGGTTGGCCGGCCATGCATGCCGAGCTGGCCAGGCTTGACCCCGTCACTGCTGCACGCCTCGCCCCCAATGATTCGCAGCGTATTCAACGCGCGCTCGAGGTTGGCCACTTGGCCGGCAAGCCCATGAGCGAGCTGCATCAGCAGCGCGAGGGTGCGGTCGATTGGCCCATGATCTCGCTTGAGCCGGTCAATCGCGCCTGGCTGCATCAGCGCCTGGCAGATCGCTTCGAGCAGATGCTCAAGCAAGGCCTGCTTGACGAGGTGCGCGGCTTGCGGGCACGCGGCGATTTGCACGCCGACCTTCCTTCAATGCGCTGCGTCGGTTACCGTCAGGCCTGGGAGGCGCTGGAAAGCGGCGACTTCACGCAACTGGCCGAACGCGGCATCATCGCCACCCGTCAACTGGCCAAACGCCAGCTGACTTGGTTGCGCGCCAGCCCGCAGCGCCATGTCATCGCCTGCGACGACCCGCATGCCAAGCTGCATTTGTTGGCGGCGCTGCAACGGATACTCACAAGCAGCCATGCCGGTACTTGAAGCCCAAGGTCTGGCCAAAAGCTTTGGGGACACAGCGGTCTTTTCCGGCATTGATCTGCGGCTGCAGGCGGGCGAGTTGGTGGCCCTGCTGGGTGAATCAGGCTCGGGCAAATCAACCCTGTTGAATTGCCTGGCCGGGCTGGATGAACCCAGTGCCGGGCGCGTGCTGTTGGCCGGCGCCGACATCGGCGCGATGGACGAAAGCCAGCGGGCCTTGCTGAGGCGCAGCCATTTGGGCTTTGTATTTCAAGCCTTTCACGTGCTGCCGCATTTGAACGTGGCGGCCAATGTCGGCCTGCCGCTGCTACTCTTGAAGCAAGCCGACCCGCAGCGCGTGCAGCAGATGCTGGATGCAGTGGGTCTGAGTGATCTGGGGGCGCGCATGCCGCGCCAACTGTCCGGCGGCCAATTGCAAAGAGTGGCCATTGCGCGCGCCTTGGTGCACCGCCCTGCCCTGGTCTTGGCCGACGAGCCGACCGGCAATCTCGATGCACGCAATGCCGCCGCCATCATGGATCTGCTCTTGGAGCAAGTCCATGCGCAAGGCTCGGCCTGCTTGCTCGTCACGCACTCTGACCGCGCCGCGATGCGCGCCGACCGCTGTTTGCAGATGACGGAGCAAGGCATCAGCGCGCATCCACTCAAGCCGCAGGTCAGCAATTGACTTGGGCCTGGCTGGTTCAGCTCTCTTGGCCGGCCCTGCGCCACCAAGCCGGCCGCCAGCTCTTGGCGCTGGTCTCCATCATGCTGGGCGTGGCGCTGGCCTATGCAGTGCATCTGCTCAATAGCAGCGCGCTGAGCGAGTTCTCCAAGGCCTCCGCCAGCCTGAACGGGCAACCCGATTTGGTGCTGCGCAGCCGCCAGGGCCCGATGTCCGAAGACCTGTACAGCCAGGTCGCCGGGATGCCGGGTCTGGCCATGGTGTCGCCGGTTTTGGAAGGCCATGCGCAAGCCCTCGCCGCCGATGGCAAGCCCTTTGGCCTGCGCGTGATCGGGCATGACATTTTGCAGTCGGCAGCGATGAACCCCGACTTGATCCCGAGCGAGCTCGGATCGATCGCCGCCCTGCTCGATCCCCGCCAACTGTCTTTGAACCCGGCGGCAATCGCACGCTTGCCCGCCGGGATCCAGCGCATCAGCTTGCGTGCGGCAAGAGCCACGGGCGCGCCGGCCAGCCAGGCCTTTGCCGTCGGACCCGCAGTCAGTGCAGGCGGCTCTGCCTTGGCGGTGCTCGACATCGCCGGTGCCCAAAGTTTGCTGGGCCGCTTGGGAGAGATCGACCGCATCGATGTGCGTCTTGAAGCCGGCCAAAGTGCCGAACAGTGGCTGGCGCGCACGCCTTTGCCGAGTGGCATCAGCGCCGCCCCACCGCCCGACGAAGGCTCGCGCCTGAGCGCGATGACGCGCGCTTACCGCGTCAACCTCGGCGTCTTGTCGCTGATGGCCTTGTTCACCGGCAGCTTCCTGGTGTTTGCGGTGATGTCCTTGTCGGTCGCGCAACGTCAGCCTCAACTGGCCTTGCTGGGCGTGCTGGGCATGAGCGCCAAGGAGCGCGCCGCGCTGATCCTCAGCGAGGGGCTGGGCTTGGGACTGCTGGGCAGCTTCCTGGGCTTGCTGCTGGGCTACGGCCTGGCCAGGCTCGGTCAGCAGATCTTGGGGGCCGATCTTGGCTTTACCGTGGGCAAGTCCAGCGGCAGCGGCCTCGCATGGGATTGGAGCCAAATTCGCGCCGCCCTGGGCTTCGGCGCTCTGGGACTGGCTGTCAGCTTGCTCGCCACGGCCCTCCCCGCCTGGACGGTGCGTCGCATGCCGGTGGCGCAAGTCTTGCGCGGCTTGGGCAATCAGCTTGAGACCGAGTTGCCGGTCTATCTGGGGCCGGCGCTGCTGCTGGGCGGCGTAGGCCTGGCCTTCATGCCGCCGCTGCCGGCATGGCCGGACTTGCCGCTGGCCGCCTACGCTTCGATGTTCTTGCTGCTGCTGGGCGGCATTGCCTGCGTGCCGGCTTTGCTACGTTTGAGCCTGCGTTTGCTGAGTGGCAATCTGCCCATCTTTGCCAGCTCGGCCATTGTGGCGCTGGTGCGCGAGCGCGCACGCGACCAAGCCGGTGAGGCCAGCCGCGCCTTGGCGGGCGTCTTGGTGGCGCTGAGCCTGTCTGTCGCCATGCTGGTGATGGTGGGCAGCTTCAGAGAGTCGCTGAACAGCTGGTTGGCGCAAATGCTGCCGGCCGATCTCTATGTGCGCTCGAGTCTGCGCCTGCAAGCGACCCAAGCTGCGCCGTTGCCACCGGGACTGGCCGAGGCTGTACGCCAAAGCGGTTTGGCCAGTCAAGTTTCGGGCCAGCGCAGCACCGCAGTTTGGCTTGAGGGTGATGCACATGAGCACGACTTGATGGCGCGTGAAGTTGATGAGGCAGCTTTGCCATTGGCCAGCGCATTGACTGCGGCCGATCAGGTGAATGAGCCGCTGGCTGCTGGCGCAGCTACAGCACCGGTGCCGGTCTACATCAATGAACATTTGCGCGACCAATTGCGGCTGCGGCCCGGTCAGCGCGTCAAGCTTCGCCTGACACCCGGTGGCGAGCCGCTGAACGCCTATGTGCGCGCGGTTTGGCGCGACTACGCCCGCCAGAGCGGCGCAGTGATCGTCAAGCTGAGCGACTACCGGCGCTGGAGCGGCGACCCGCAGCTGACCGAGCTCTATATCTGGCTCAGGCCCGGCACCGACTCGGCCAGCGCCTTACCCCAGTTGCGCGCGCTCCAGGCCCTGCACCCCGAAGACCTGGAATGGGCAGCGGTGGGCGAACTCAAGCGCTTGTCGCTGCACATCTTCGACCGCAGTTTTGCCGTCACCCATTGGCTGCAGGCGGTAGCTCTTGGGGTTGGCCTGTTCGGCATCGCCGCCAGCCAATCGGCGCAGGTGCTGGCACGGCGGCGCGAGTTCGGCTTGCTGCTGCATTTGGGCTTGCGGCGGGGCGATGTGATGCGGATGTTGGCGCTAGAAGCAGCGCTGCTCAGCGGCGTTGGAGCATTGGCCGGCCTGGGCCTGGGGCTGGCTTTGAGCGCGG
>CAUPEV010000154.1:0-12713 GCA_963510335.1 uncultured Roseateles sp. | reverse complement strand
CATTTGCTCCAAGGTCGACAAGTCGGCACTGTGCGCAGCCCTGTCGCCTTGGGTCAACAAGTAACGTTCACGCAAAGCAATCAGCCGCCATCCAGACAAGACGTCATCCTCAGGCACCAAAGGCAAGGCCCGGGCTACATAGGCCAACATGGCTTGATTGGCAAAACGCGCGGACGCATCCTCGGCGGCGCGGATGAAAAAGGCCAGGGCATTGCTGTAGTCACCGGCTCGCTCATAGTGATCAGCTGCGGGGCCCAAAGTTTCCGCCGCGCCTTGTTCATTCAGTCGCGCAAGCCAAGCCGCGGCCTTAGCGTGGTACTCACGCCGGTTGCGCCGCAACATACTTTCGTAGGTCACTTGATGCAGGATTTGATGCTTGAAGGCAAACTCCCTCTGCCCTTCAAAAGCGGCATGCGGCCGCGGCACCACCAGGCCATGCCGGATCTGCGCTTCCAATGGCTGCAATGAATTCATATCCAGCGCAGCAAGTGCCTGATCCCAAAACACAAAGCCGATAACTGCAGCCTGCTGCAAAGCCAAGCGCTCAGCCGCCGGCAGGCTGTCCAAACGCGCCTGCAAAACACCAGTCAAGGTGGGTGGCACATGGATGGCGAGCAACTTATCGGGTTTCAACTGCCAACGCTCACCCTCGATCTGAATCGCCCCATCATCGATCAGCATCCGGACCAGCTCTTCCATGTAGAAAGGATTGCCTTCCGCTGCACCGGTGATCAGTTCGCGCAAAGCTGCGGGCACCTGCTCAAGCCGCTGCAGCATGACATTGACCAGCTCACGACTGGCACGCTTGTCCAGCGCTTGCAGATCTATGCGGTGATGCACCGCCTCTATGGCGATCCAATCGGCGCGCCGCTCAAACAATGAAGGCCGAGTCAAACACAGCACCAGATGAGGCGCATCCCGGTTCACTTGCAGCAAATAGTTGATGAAATCCAACGATCCGTCATCAACCCATTGCAAGTCATCCAGGAGCAGCAAAACCGGGGCCTGATTGCGGGTCGATACAAAGCGCAAAATCTGCGCCGCAGCATGGAACGCACGATTGCGAATCTGCCTCGCATCTTCAAGAATCCCACGCAAATGCGGGCTGTCCGAGAAGTCAAAGCCAATCAATTGCCCGAGTAAATGGGCGTGCACTTCGCCTGCAGCATGACCGTTTGCGCCATCGTCGAACAAGGCCCTGGCGAACTCGACTATCTTCAATCGCGCTGCTTCGGGCTTGTCATCCTCTGAAATTTGCAAGTGCCAGGTGAGCATGTCTCGCAACATGCCGTAGGGTTGCTGTTGAGCGCGCGGATCTGCTCGACCTCGAAGCATGAAGACAGGGCGGCCTTGCGTCTCCACCCAATCTTCGAATTCATAAAGCAACCGACTTTTCCCGACCCCTGCCTCCGCCACCACCAGCATCGACACCAGGCCGGACTGCTGACTCAAGTTGCGGAACGCATCCTGCAACTGCTCCAACTCCGTTTCTCTGGCCACCATGCGCGTCTCGACGCCTTCAATCCCCCGCGAGCGGACCCGAAAGACCCGCGGCTGAGCGCTCAAGACCAGGTAGGTTTGCAGCGGCTGGGCGCTGCCTTTGACCTGCAGCGGCGCTTCCTCACTGACCTTGAAGAGCCCCCGTACATGACGAAATGTGTCATGGCTGATGCGCAATCCACCAGGCGGCGCGGTTTGCTCCATGCGCGCCGCGATGTTGACAGCCGCACCCCGAATACTCCCTTCCGCATCCACGCCGCCCCCGAGCAAAACCGGGCCGGTATTGATGCCAACTCGAACATTGAAACCGGCAATACCGTGCTCTTGGCGTAGCGCCTGCGCATGCTGCGACGCTTGAGCAAGAATGGCCAAACCCGCACGAACCGCTGACTCAGGGTCATCTTCATGGGACTCGTCGGCGCCAAAAGCAGCCAGCAAAGAGTCGCCCGCATATTGCAGTACCCGCCCCTTGAACTGCTGCACCACCTTTGTGAATCGCTGCAGAGCCCCGTCCATCACAAGCTGAATATCTTCGGGGTCAAGCTGAGACCCCATTGCCGTTGAGCCCACCGCATCGACAAACAAGACCGTCACCTGCTTTAACTGCAGAGAGGAATAAGGCAAAGTCTCTGAGGCCACACAGCTTGACGAACTCAAGGCAAGCAGCTTTGCCTGCATCGCCGTCACCGCCATCTCCACGACGGCGTCCCCTAACACACCGCGTTGCGCCTCTAAAGCGGCGATGCCTGCTTTGATCTGCTCAAGTTCACTCATGCTCGGGAATTCAAAAAGGATGTTTGGTGCTTGCGACGACAAGACCACCTCGAAGCAGAACTGGTCGAAGCTCCAAGTAAGGGCTGGACGAGAGTACCCGAAAAAACTATCCTGCGTTCACGCGTAGATACTAGGGATAGCTCGCTGGGCCGGCACTGTGGCACGCTCGCGACTTCAAGCAACGATCTATCAAGGAAGCTCTCACATGCAGACCTATGCCTTCGTCGTCAAAGCTCTGGCCATCGGGGCGCTATGCGCCAACTTCGCCAACCCGGCCCAAGCCGTCACCGTCACTGTCTACAACACAGCCATCTTCAGACCTGCCCCGTTGGGCGGCTTTCAATTGGATGGTTTCGGGCGCGGCGACACCTCCAAGCCAACTCTGAACGCCGAAGTGAACGAGGCGGCAAGCTTTGCCACACAGGCATTCTTTGATACGTGGAACATCGACGTAAGCCTTTTGTCACCCGGCAACTATCAATTCAATTCGACCGTGGTGCAGGCAACAGGCAGCGTGCTGTTTACCAATGTCGCATTCAATTCATACGATGCTCTCGGCAATCGCAACTCGGTATTGTTTGAGATCAGTGCTGACGGCAAACAAGCCAGCGGCAGCGGCGGCTTCTCGGTGTTGCAAACTTGCCCGGTGCAAAGCTGTGTCTGGATTGATGTCTTCGGCACTCAGGATTCGGCTGCGGGACAAAACGGCTACGGCAGCAATTTAGTCGCGCAGATCCCCGAGCCTGCCACCTATGCCTTGCTGCTGGCCGGTTTGACGGCAGTAGTTGGCTTGTCCAGAGGCAAGCGCAATGCCAAGGTATGAATTTGTGTAGCACCCAATAAATGCTTCACGAGCCAGGCTAAATGCCTGGCTTTTTTTCGCGCTTAGTCCTCCTGAAACGCTTCCTCGCGCTTGCTCTTGATCGACGGCAGCATCACCACAACCACCATCAACAGCGCCGCAATCAAGAGCCCTGCTGACAAGGGGCGAGACATGAACGTACCCCAGTCGCCGCGCGACAGCAGCAAAGCCCGGCGCAGGTTCTCTTCCATCATCGGGCCGAGAATAAATCCCAAGAGCAGCGGCGCCGGTTCGCAGCTGAGCTTGTAGAACACATAGCCAAGTACGGCGAAACCTGCCGTCAAGAAGACCTGGAAGCTGCTGTTATTGAGCGTGTAGGCTCCGATGCAGCAAAACGTCACGATGGCTGGGAACAAAAAGCGATAAGGCACCGTCAGCAGCTTGATCCAGATGCCGATCAAAGGCAGATTCAAGACCACCAGCATAAGATTGCCAATCCACATTGAGGCAATCAAGCCCCAGAAAAGTTCTGGATTGCTGACCATCACCTGCGGCCCGGGCTGGATGCCCTTGATCGTCATTGCGCCAACCATCAAGGCCATCACCGCATTGGGCGGAATACCCAGCGTCAACATCGGGATAAAACTGGTCTGCGCGCCGGCATTATTGGCCGCCTCCGGCCCGGCAACCCCCTGGATCGCCCCCTTGCCGAACGGCACACGAGGATGCTTGATGATCTTCTTCTCCAAGGTGTAAGCAGCGAACGATGCCAGCAAGGCTCCTCCGCCCGGCAACACACCGAGCACCGAACCCAGCGCTGTGCCGCGCACCACCGACGGCCAAGCTTCTTTGAAGTCCTGTTTGGTCGGCCAAAGACCCTTGACGTCATGGGTAAAGACCTCGCGGTGTTCGGCCGGCTTACCCAAATTGGCGATGATCTCGCCAAAACCGAAGATGCCCATGGCGACGACCACAAAGCCAATACCGTCGCTCAACTCAGGGAGATCAAAGGAAAAACGCGGTGTGCCGGAAATCACATCGGTGTTGATCTGTCCCAGCAGCAAGCCCAGCAAAATCATCGCGATCGCCTTCACCAGGGAGCCCGACGCCAACACCACCGCGCCGACCAGGCCCAACACCATCAGCGAAAAATACTCGGCCGGACCGAATTTGAAGGCCAACTCGATCAAGGGCGGCGCGAAGGCCGCGATGATGATGGTACCCACGCAGCCTGCAAAAAATGAGCCCAGGCCGGCCACTGCCAAAGCTGCGCCTGCGCGACCTTGACGTGCCATCTGATAGCCATCGATGGCAGTCACGACCGAACTGGATTCACCCGGCACATTGATCAGGATCGCTGTGGTTGAGCCGCCGTACTGGGCGCCGTAATAGATGCCGGCCAGCATGATCAGGGCGGGCGTCGCGTCGAGGGAGTAAATCGACGGCAAGAGCATCGCGATGGTCGCAACCGGACCGAGACCTGGCAACACGCCGATCAGGGTCCCCAGCAGCGCGCCGCCGAAAGCATAGAGAAGGTTTTGCAGCGTCAGCGCGGTGTGAAAGCCCAGCGCAAGATTGTTCAGGAGATCCATGCGCTAGCCCTCAGCCACCGAGAAATTCAGGCCACACTGGAATCACCAGTCGCAGACCCCAGACGAAAATCGCCCAACTCATCAGCGTCAGGATGGCGCTGTTCAGCAAAGCCTCTTTCAGCTTGAATTCATCCCCTGCAAAGGCGGCCAGCACGATCACCGACGGCAGCGTCAATACCAAACCCAGCTTAGGCAACATCAATCCGAACAAGCAGATCGCTGCGGTGATGACGATCAGCGGCCGCCATGCGATGGCGCCAATGGGATCACCGTCCGCGGATTCGATCGTCAAGGCCTTGAACAAAACCACGCCGCCGAGCAGGGCCAAAAGCACGCCCAAGCCAAAGGGGAAATATGCCGGACCGGGTCGGGCGGATGAGCCAAAGCTGTATTCGGTGGAACCCCAGGCAAACGCAATGCCAACGGCCACGAACAAAAACCCTGACCAGAAGTCTCGTTGACTCTTGATCTTCATTGCTAGCTGTCTCTCGTTAATGTTGTCGCCCCATTCTAGGCAGCGATACAGCAAGCGCGACTGTGGCTTACACGTAGAGACAGACAACTAGAGAAGCTCAGCATAAATCAGGCCGGTCCGTGCAAGCGCGGTCTCGGGGCGTTCTGCTGCGTTGCACTTTTCGCCAATAGCTACGGCTATTGGCTTCAAACTGCGTCTTGCAGCACATCCCGATCCGCACTACCCGGCCTCGCCCCGATTTATGCAGAGCTTCCCTAGCTTTGCCATTGCGGTGTGCTGCGCAGCACCTCTTCCAAGGTCGTCATGCCCTCGGCGACCTTCATCGCGCCAGCCAGGCGCAGCGGCCGCAGGCCCTCTTGAACGGCTTGGCGGCGCAGCGCCGACATATCCAGCGTCGGATGCAGATGGGTCTTGACCGACTCCTCTATCGTCAGCAACTCATACAAGCCAGCGCGGCCCCGGTAGCCGGTGTTGCGGCACTCCAGGCAACCGACTGCTGTGTCGGGTTTGACGCCGCCATTCATGCGCCAGTGCTTGAGCATGTCATTGAGCGAGTCGCGGGTCACGCTTGGGTCTGGCACCTTGCAATGCTTGCACAAGGTGCGCACCAGGCGCTGCGCCAGCACACCGATCAGCGTCGCGCTGATCAGGTAGGACGGCACACCCAGATCGGTCAAGCGCGTGATTGCCGCCGCTGCATCATTGGTATGCAAGGTGCTGAATACCAGGTGGCCGGTCAGGGCGGCCTGGATGGCCATTTCGGCCGTCGCCAGATCGCGGATTTCACCCACCATGATGATGTCCGGATCTTGCCGCATCAGCGCGCGCAGTCCTTCCGCAAAACCAAAGTCCAGCACGGTCTGCACCTGCGTCTGGTTGAAGGACGGCTCGATCATTTCGATCGGGTCTTCGATCGTGCAGACATTGACCTCGTCGGTGGCCAAGCGTTTGAGCGTCGAGTACAGCGTGGTGGTCTTGCCGCTACCGGTTGGCCCGGTCACCAGAATGATGCCGTGTGGCCGCTGCACCAGCTTCTCCCAACGCTCGTTGTCGTGTGGAGAGAAGCCCAGCATGGACAAATCCTTGACCGCCGTGTCCGGGTCAAAAATCCGCATCACCATCTTCTCGCCGAAGGCCGTCGGCAGCGTCGACAAGCGCATTTCCACCTCATCGCCGGCCGGATTGCGGGTCTTGATGCGTCCGTCCAGCGGCCGGCGGCGCTCGACTACGTCCATGCGCCCCAAGAGCTTGATGCGTGAAATCATCGCGCTCATCACCGTCGGCGGCAGCTGATAAACGGTGTGCAGCACGCCGTCGATACGAAAGCGGATCACGCCCATCTCGCGTCGCGGTTCCAGGTGAATATCGCTGGCGCGCTGGTCAAACGCGTATTGCCATAACCAGTCAACCACCTGCACAACGCCCTGATCGTTGGCGTCGAGCTGCTTGTTGCTGCGGCCCAGTTCTACCAACTGCTCGAAGCTCGCCACTTGGCTGGACTCACCCGCTTTGGCGGCCGCGCGCACCGAGCGCGCCAGCGTGAAGAATTCGGTTGTGAAGCGCGAAATCTCCAGCGGGTTGGCCACCACCAGCTTGATCGGCTTGCGCATATGCGACTCGATCTGCGCCACCCAGGCCGTATCAAAAGGCTCCGAGGTCGCGATCGTCACATCGTTCAGCCCGATCAATATCGGCAGGCAGCGCTTGGCTTCCGCGTAGCCGACCGACATCACATCAGAAACCCGGCCCACATCGACCTTCAGCGGGTCAATACGCAAATAGGGCAGCTTGGCGCGTAGGGCCAGCCATTCGGTCAGTGCATCCAGATCCAGCGCCTTGCCACTACCCAAGCGGGTCAGCCCGGCATGCGCCATGCGAACCAAGGGGTGCAGCGAGCTGTCGCCAGCGGCGAAGCGTTGCTCGGTACGCTGCACCTGCTCTTGGTCGATCAAACCATCCTCCAGCAACCAGTGCAGCAGCGTGCGCCATTCCAGGCGCCCTTCGGACTTGACTGCGTCGGGTTTGAGGTCGGCTTTCGACTTGGCGCTCATGTCTGTGGCTCGGCTTTCAGCTGATTGATGATGCTCAAAGGCAGTGGTCGCACCAGCCGCAACCATTTGGTGGCCGGCAAATCAAATTGCGCCTCGATATTAGCCGCTCGACGCTCCAATTCCTCGCGCTCCGGCACAGCCACGCCGCGCGCCGCCACGACGATGGTATTGCCCTCCTTGGTCGGCGCCAAGCTCCAGACCTGATCGCTGCCGAATACCGCTGCGATACGCTGAGCACTGCGAGCGAAGCTGGCGTCACGGCCGAACAGATTCACCGTCATCAGGCCGCCGTCGGCCAGCAGCCTGAAGCAATTGGCATAGAAGGCTTCATCATCCAGCACCGGCGAGGCGGCGTCATGGTCGTAGAGGTCAACATTCAAGACTTGCACCGTCTGCGCCCGCTCCGTGTCAGCCACCCAGCGCGCCGCATCCTCGTTATAAACGGTCAGGCGCTTGTCGTCCTCGGGCAGATGAAACCAGATCCGGCAGGCGTGAATGACGGTCGGGTTGATCTCCACGGCTGTGGTCTGCATGCGCAGCACCTTGTGGCAGTAGCGCGTGATCGCCGCGGCACCGAGGCCCAGCTGCACCGCATGACCCTCGCGCAGCGACGCGCTGTCGCGCCAAAGCATCCAGACCATCATGCGCTGGATGTACTCCAACTCCAGATGCTGGGGTTTGCGTATGCGCATCGCGCCCTGCACCCAGATCGAGTCCAGGTGCAAAAAGCGCACGCCGTCAAACTCGGACAAGGTGGCCGGGGCCCAGGCCATTTTTTTGATTCTTTTAGTCATTGGGTTTGCCATCGAAGTCATCGGCGATTTGCCGCCATTGCGCCAGTTTGCCTGCATAAGCCAGCGTAAAGGCCGGGCTCGATGAAGGCAGGATGAAGATTCTGTACTGCCCTGCAAGAGGTCCGAGTTGACGCAGGCCGATTCTGGCGGCCGTGCCACCGTTGAAGGCAATCGTACGCAGGGCCGGCAATCCCGCCAGCAAGGTCAACAAATCACTCGCCAGCGGATCGCGGATATTGCTGTCCAAGCTGCCGTGGCGCTGCGTTTCAGTGATCACATCCCATAGTCCGACCTGGTTCTCGAGCAGCAGTTGCAACCTGGACTCGTAGTCGGCCTGGGCCAGCGGCAAGCCCAGACTCTCACCGAGCAAGCGCCAGAGCTGATTGCGCGGATGTCCGTAGTACTGCTGCGCCTGCAGCGAAGCCACGCCGGGGAAGCTACCCAGCACCAACAATTTGGCATCGGCCGCCACATGGGGTTTGAGGCCCTGCAGTCGGGGCGAACTGTCAGGCGGCATGCAAAGCTGCCAGTCTGGGCAAAGCGGCACTTGCATTGGCGCTGGTGTTCGCGGCGGTCTGCGCCAAGGTCCAGCCGCGCAGCGTCGCCAAACTCTGAGCGATGCCCGGCAACTCGGCCGGCTCATTGCGAACCATTGATTCACCCGCGGCACGTTGCTCGGCCGTCTTGTAGAGCCAATGCGGTGGGATGTCCGGTGCGTCGGTCTCCAGCACCAGCGCGGTCTCGGGCAGCTCGGTCGCCAATCGACGGATCTGCAGGGAACGATCGAAGGTCAAAGTCCCGCCAAAGCCGAGCTTGAAGCCCATGTCGATAAAGCGCTGGGCCTGCTGTGCACTGCCATTGAATGCGTGGGCGATGCCGCCAGCGACGGAGATACGCCCCAGTCCCGCCAGCAATTGATCGGCGCTGCGCCGCACATGCAGGATCACCGGCAGACCAAAGCGGCGCGCCAACTTCAGTTGCTCCGTATAGAAAAACTGCTGCTTCTCGGCGTCCAGCCCCGGCACAAAGAAGTCCAGACCGATCTCGCCTACGGCCACCAAGCGCGGATCATCACGGTGAAGCGCCAACTGAGCGGCCAGCAGGGCCAGGTCTTGCTCGCCGGCGTGCATCACGTAGAGCGGGTGAATGCCCAGCGCATAGGCGAATCCATAGCGATGGGCCTGCTCACGAGCGCCGCCCCAGTCGAAGGCGCCTACTGCCGGTATCACCAGCATGCTCACACCGGCCTTCAAAGCGCGGGCCACCACCGCGCCTCGGTCGGCATCAAACTCCGGCGCGTCGAGGTGACAGTGGCTATCAACCCACATCAAAACAGCCTGCGTAAATGCTTGCTACTTGAACACCACCGTGCGCCGGCCATTCATCAAGACCCGGTGTTCGGCATGCCACTGGATGGCACGCGCCAGCGTCACGCACTCGGTGTCGCGGCCTATCGCCACCAAAGATTCCGGCGCCAGGCTATGGTCGATGCGCGCCACCTCTTGCTCAATGATGGGCCCTTCGTCCAGATCGGAGGTCACGTAATGCGCGGTCGCGCCGATCAGCTTGACGCCGCGAGCGTGGGCCTGGTGATAGGGCTTGGCGCCCTTGAAGCTGGGCAAAAAGCTGTGATGGATATTGATCGCCCGCCCGGCCAAGAACTTGCACATCTCGGGCGAAAGGATTTGCATATAGCGGGCCAGCACCACCAGGTCGATCTGCTGTTCCTCCACCAAATCGCGCAGCTTGCGCTCCTGCGCTTGCTTTTGCTCCTCGGTCGAGTTCAAGAGCGGAAAGTGATGGAAGGGGATGTTGTGCGAGGCAGCGAGCTGGTAGAAGTCACGGTGATTCGACGCGATGGCCGGGATCTCAATCGGCAAATGCCCGGTCTGCACACGGAACAACAAATCATTCAAACAGTGACCGAGCTTGGAGACCAGCAACAACACACGCGTCTTTCTGCGACTCGAGACCAGCGTCCATTCCATCTGCAGGCGCTGCGCCAGCGGCTCGAAGGCCGCTTGCAAGGTGGCGGCCTCCACGCCCGGCGCGCATTCAAACTCGATGCGCATGAAAAAACGCTGGTGGTCGGCGTCACCATGCTGGGCCGAACTGAGGATGTTGCCACCTTGGCTCGCCAACACGCCGGTCACCGCGTGGACGATGCCGGCTTGGTCGGGGCAGCTGAGTTTGAGGATGAAGCGTGAGTTCACTTGTGCGTCCAAGAAAATCAAACAAAGAATTAAGCGAGAACCGCTTGCTGCATCGTGCCGCCGACCAGGTTCAGCTGAGTCCGGCATTGCGCGGCCAGCGTCTGGTCATGTGTCACCAAGACAAAGGCGGTGCCGATGTCCTGCGCCGTCGCCAGCATCAACTCGAACACCGCTTGCGCGGTATTGCGGTCCAAATTGCCGGTTGGCTCATCGGCCAGCACACAGGCCGGCTGCGTGACCAGCGCACGCGCGATCGCCACCCGCTGGCGCTCGCCGCCCGACAGCTCGGCGGGCCGGTGCAAGAGGCGCGAACCCAGGCCGACCCGGCCCAGCATCGCCGCAGCGACCTCACGGGCCTCGATCTGCGGCATGCGGCGAATGCGCAGCGGCATCGCGACGTTGTCCAGCGCGTTGAACTCGGGCAAGAGGTGATGGAACTGGTAGACGAAGCCCAGGTGCAAATTGCGCCACACGCCCAGCTCGGGCTCGCCCATCTCGGCCAGCTTGCGGCCCATCAACGTCACTGCGCCACTGCTCGGCTTGTCCAGCCCGCCGAGCAGGTGCAAGAGCGTCGATTTGCCGGAGCCCGAAGCACCGACGATCGCCAGCGTTTCACCGCGTCGCACGGTCAGGTCGACGCCACTGAGCACTTGCACATCGAGGTCGCCTTCGGTGAAGCGACGGCCCAGGCCCAAGCCCTCCAGCACCGATTCCGGCCGTCCGCTGGGCCGCCCCAAGGACGGCGGCTGCCGATGTGCATGGTGGGCATCCCCACCATGCGTCGGCGTCCCCTCGGGGGACCGACCAGGTATGCCCTGAGCGAGGGGGTCAAATTCATTCATAACGTAGTGCCTCTGCGGGTTGGACACGGCTGGCGCGCCAACTCGGGTAGATCGTGGCTAAAAAGGCCAGAGCAAGTGAAATACCAAGCAGCGGCGCGATGTCCGACATGCGCGGGTCGCTCGGCATATGGCTGATCAGATACATGCTGGCAGGCAGGAACTGGGTGTTCAGCGCCCATTCAATCGCCGGCACGATGACGTCCAGATTGAAGGCCACCAGCAAACCCAGGCCCAGGCCAGACAAAGTGCCCAGCACACCGGCCAAGGCCCCCTGCACCATGAAGATCGCCATGATGGAGCGCGGGCTGGCGCCCAGCGTGCGCAGGATGGCGATATCGGCCTGTTTGTCGGTCACCGTCATCACCAGCGTCGAGACCAGATTGAAGGCCGCTACCGCGACGATCAGAGTCAAGATGATGCTCATCATGCGTTTTTCGACCTGCACCGCGTCATACCAATTGGCATTGGTGCGGGTCCAGTCACGCACCCGGGTCTCGACTCCCAGGCTGTTCGCCAGCTGATTGCCGACCTGACGCGCCTGATGCACATCGCTCAACTTCAGCTGCACACCGGTAGGCCCGGCGACGCGGAAAAACTTGGCTGCGTCATCGACATGGATCAGCGCCATGCCGCTGTCGTACTCGTAATGGCCGGCATTGAACACGCCGACCAGGGTGAACTGCTTGTAGCGCGGCATCACGCCGGCCGGCGTGACATTGCCGCTGGGCGCCACCAAGGTCAGCTTGTCGCCCAGCTTGACGCCCAGCATATGCGCGAGCTCGACGCCGACGATGATGCCGAACTCACCCGACCGCAGCTGCGCCAAAGCGCCGTCCTTGAGCTTGGCGGCCAAAGGCGTGACGGCGGGCTCGTACTGCGGGTCGATGCCGCGCACGATGGCGCCGCGCATGTCCTCGCCGCGCGCGATCAAGACCTGCGAGGCGATAAAGGGCGCGGCGGCCACGACGGCCGGGTTCTGCTTGGCCTGTGCAGCGGTGGCCTGCCAGTCAGTGAGGGCCTGGCCCCGGTAATCGGTCAGCTCCACATGGGCGATCACCGACAGCATGCGGTCACGCACCTCGCTCTGGAAGCCGTTCATCACCGACAACACGATGATCAGCGCCGCCACCCCGAGCGCGATGCCCAAGACCGAGACGCCGGAGATAAAGGAAATAAAGCGGTTGCGCCGCCCGCCCTTGCCGGCGCGCGTTTAGCGCCAGCCGACTTGCAATTCATATGGCCAATTCATGGGCCGGGATACTAACCGACGCAGGCAGCAGGCGCCCAAATGAGGGGCTAGGGCGAAGGCGCGGCATGCAGCTGCAATTGCGTTTTTCGCATAAGCAAATGCCAAAACAATTGTTTTAAGAATAAGAAAAGCTTGGCATGCTGACGGTCTTCAAAGCTCAAGCCCTTGCAGCCATGTCCAAAATCAATCGCCGTCACCTCGTTTTGCTCAGTTCACTGGCGACAGCCATGGCTGCATTGCCCATGGCCGTACAAGCGCAAGCAGCCGGCGACACCCTCCTGAACGTCTCCTACGACGTCAGCCGCGAGCTGTACAAAGAAATCAATCCGGCTTTCATTGCCCAGTACAAGGCAAAGACCGGCAAGGCGCTGACCATCAACCAATCACAGGGCGGCTCCAGCAAGCAAATCGGCTCGGTGAT